>DATKLM010000154.1:0-14489 GCA_035542415.1 Spirochaetia bacterium | reverse complement strand
AACGGCTGGGTCTCCCGCGCAAAGCGCACGAGCGCGGAGATGATGTCGTCCAGGTTGGAGGCGTCCGCATGATCGGTGATCCCCAGCGCGCGGTAGCCGATCTGCTCGGCCCGGCGGACCAGCTCCGCGGGCCCGAGCTCTCCGTCGCTCAGGAACGTGTGCGTGTGCAGGTCGATCATCCTGGGCCTCCCTCGGGTCCGGAGAGGACCCGGTAGTACCTGGAGTCGGGGAAGATGCCGTCAGAGGATACGATCTTTCCGAACGCCCTGCGGACCTGCGCCTCGTCAGCCTCGTCGACAAGCACGTACAGGTCCGACGGCTTGGACTTGTCCTCCCACTTCTGGTGCACGCTCTCGATGTTGATCCCGTCCTCCGCGCAGATGCCCGTCACGAGGGCCCAGATGCCGGGCCTGTTGGCCGTGACGAAATGAAAGTAGTAACGGGAGCGCATCCGCTCAGCGGGGAACGCTTCCGCGCGCTCCAGCGCCGCGCGCGGCCGGGCCACGTGCCTGGAGAGGATGGACTTCAGGAGGTCCCCGAGGTCCGAGGCAAGGGAGGACGCCGTGGGATTGCCCCCGGCCCCCCGGCCCTCGTAGACCGATGGCCCCAGGTAGTCCGAGTCGATGAGGACCGCGTTGAACTCGTTGCGAACCCCGGCAAGGGGATGATCCAGGGGAACAAGACACGGAAACACCGTGACCAGCGGCCTGCCATCCATGAGGCGCGCCTGCGCAATCAGCTTGAAGACGAAGCCGCTTGCGCCGCAGAACTCGATGTCCTTTTCCGTCACGGACGCGATGCCTTCCGTGAGAATGTCCCGCGGATCGATCCATCGTCCGAACGCAAGGGACGCAAGCAGGCCGATCTTCTGGGCCGCGTCTCCGCCGCCCACGTCCAGCGTGGGATCCGCCTCGGCGAATCCCTTTTCCTGCGCCTGCGCCAGCGCCTGGGCAAAGGTGAGCTTGTCCTCCGACATCCTCGTGAGGATGTAGTTCGTGGTGCCGTTCACGATGCCCATGATGCTCGTCACGCGGTTTCCCATGAGGCTCTCCCGGAGAACCTTCACGATAGGGATCCCGCCGCAGACAGCCGCCTCGAACTTCAGCTCCACACCGTTCGCGCTGGCCAGCCCGAACAACTCCTGGCCGTGCGCGGAGAGCAGCGCCTTGTTCGCGGTGATGACGTGCTTTCTTCGGGACAGGGCTTCCCGGATCAGCGCGAGAGCCTCGTCGATGCCGCCCACCAGCTCCACGATGATGGGGACAGACGGGTCCTCCACGATCTTCTTCCAGCCCGCCACGAGGCACGTGCCCTCACGCAGGTGCCGCGGCTTGGAAGGATCCCGCACGCCCACGTAGGGAATGTCCACGGCCACGCCGAGCCTGCGGGCGAACTCCTGGGCGTTCTTTGTGAGAAGCTCGTAGAAGCTCGCGCCGACCGTCCCCAGCCCGACGAGCCCGATTTTTACTCTTTCCATACGTCAGCCACTTGCGGGAACTCCCGGATGCGGTCGAGCACTTCCCTGGAATCCGCCACCTGGATCTGGGAGGATGCCTGCACGACCACCTCGGGAGACCCGTTGCCCGGCAGGTGAAAGAACAGCGCGCACGTGCCCCGCCGGTCGAGGAGGTATTCCCTCATCTGGTGGAGGCTTTCCTCGGTTCCCACTTCTTCCCTGAGCCTCACGTGAAGGGCCTGCGCCGCCCTCTGCGGCAGTCCGGCCGGCTCCACGATGTCGTCCACTTTCACTTTCGCGTCCCCCCTGGTTGTATCGATCTTCCCCAGCACCCCGACAACCCGGTCGTTGGAGATGAGCTCCCGCCGGGAGTCGTATACATCGGAGAATATAACCAGCTCGATCGAGCCGCGGAAGTCTTCAACCTGGGCGAACGCCATGGCCCGCCCGCTGCGCGTACGGATCTCCCGCACGTCACGGAGGATCCCCACGATGGCGCAGGAGCGCTCGTTGGAAAGCGATTCTTTCTTCGACAGGTCGACATTCACGGCGCGTTCCATGAGCTGACGCCAGGGATCCAGGGGGTGGCCGGAGAAGAAGAACCCGAGGTTGTCCTTCTCATACTGCAGGCGCTGCGCCGGAGGCCACTCCTCCTGCTTCTCCAGCTCAAGGGCAGGAGCGGAGATCTCCGGCCCCCCGTCGAACAGCGACGCCTGCCCGTAGCGCATGGCTTCCCGGTTCCTGGCCGCTGCCTCCATGACGCGGGGCAGGTTGTGCATCAGCGTGGCGCGCGTCTCCCCCAGGGAGTCGAACGCCCCGGTGATGATGAGGCTTTCCGACACCTTGCGGTTCACCTCGTGGGAGTCGACGCGGTGGAAAAAATCAACGAAGCCGGAGAACGGACCGCTGGCCTCGCGCTCCGCGATCACGGCGTCCACGGCGCCCGCCCCGACGTTCTTGATTCCCAGGAGGCCGTAGACGATGCGGCCCTTCTCCACGGTGAACTCCTTCTGGGACAGGTTGACGTCCGGGGGCAGCACCGTGAGGCCCATCTCCCGCGCCTCGTGGATGAGCTGCGCCAGGCGGTCCGTGTCGTTCATGTCGTTCGTGCAGTTGGCCGCAATGAACTCCGCGGGATGGTTCGCCTTGAGCCAGATGGTGTGGTACGCCGGGATGGCGTACGCCGCGGCGTGGCTCTTGTTGAAGCCGTAGCCGGTGAATGCAAGAAGAAGCTCGAAGATCCGCTCCGCGGTCTTCTCGTCGTAGCCTTTTTCCCGGGCACCCGCGATGAACCTCGGCTTCATCTTGAGCGCCTCTTCGGGCTTCTTCTTTCCCATGGCGCGCCGCAGGATGTCGGCCTGCCCGAGGGTGAACCCGGCCACGACCTGCGCGATCTCCATGACCTGTTCCTGGTACACCGGCACGCCGTAGGTTTCCTTGAGGACCGGCTCCAGGGCCGGCAGGGGATACTCGATGCGCCTGCGCCCGGACTTGTTCTCCACGAACGTGTCGATGTGCTCCATGGCCCCCGGCCGGTACAGCGCGTTCAGGGCGATGAGGTCCTCGATCCTGCTCGGCCGGGCCTTCTTGAGGACGCCCTGCATTCCGGAGCTTTCGAACTGGAACGCGCCGGTGCTCTTGCCTTCACAGAACATGCGGAAGGTGGCCGGGTCGTCCTCCGGGATGGACTTGAGGTCGATGGGGACGCCCTTCTTGTTGACGAGCTTCAGCGCGTCCTCAATCACGGTCAGCGTCTTCAGGCCCAGGAAGTCCATCTTGATGAGGCCGCACTCCTCCAGGAAGTCCATGGTGAACTGCGTGGAGACGAGCCCCGTCTTGGGATCGCGATAGAGCGGGACGTACCTCGTGAGCTGCTCCCGGCCGATCACGATCCCCGCCGCGTGCGTGGAGGCATGGCGGTGCAGCCCTTCCAGCTTCAGGCTGATGTCCAGGAGCTCCTTGTACTGCTCCCCGCGCCTGGTCACCTCTTCCAGCTTCGGATTGTCCTTCAGCGCCTGGTCCAGGTCCACCTTCGGACCTTCGGGAATCAGCTTGGCGATGGCATCAGCTTCCTCATACGGCAGGTCCAGGACCCGGGCAACGTCCCGGATGACCGCGCGCGCCTTGAGCGTCCCGAACGTGATGACCTGGCCGACCTTGTCCTCTCCATACTTCTTCGTGACGTAGCTGATCACCTCGTCACGGCGCCGGTGGCAGAAGTCGATGTCGAAGTCCGGCATGGACACGCGCTCCGGATTGAGGAAGCGCTCGAAGAGAAGGCCGTACTTCAGCGGATCGATGTCCGTGATGCGGAGACAGTACGCAACAAGGGATCCCGCACCCGAGCCGCGCCCCGGGCCGACGGCAATGCCGTTCTCTTTTGCGTAGTGGATGAAGTCCCAGACGATGAGGAAGTAGCCGGTGAAGCCCATGGAGGTGATGATGGAAAGCTCGTACTCCAGCCTCCTGGCTGCTTCCTCCGGCACCGGGGAGTACCTCTCCGCCAGGCCGCGCCGGGCCATGGCCGTGAGGAACCCCTCCGGCGTCTGGCCGGCCGGCACCTCGTAGAGAGGGAACTGCGGGCGTTGGGGCGCGATGTCCAGCGTGCACATCTCCCCGATGCGCACCGTGTTTTTCACGGCCTCCGGCACCTCCGCAAAGATCTGCGCCATCTCGTCCCCGGACTTGAAGTAGAACTCCGGGTGCTCGAACTTCATCCGCTTGCCCTCGGAAACCTTCTTGCCGGTCCCGATGCAGATGAGAACGTCCTGCGCGCGCGCGTCCTCACGCTGCGTGTAGTGGATGTCATTCGTGGTGACCAGAGGGATCCCGGTTTCCCGGGCAATGCGAAGAAGCTCCCGGTTCACCGTCTTCTGCTCCGGGATGCCGTGGTCCTGCAGCTCGAGGTAGAAGCCGTCTGATCCAAACAGCTCCCGGTAGTACGCCGCGCGCTTTCGCGCCTCGCCGTGACGGCCCTCAATGATCGACGCCGGAATGTCACCGGCAAGGCACGCGCTCAGGGCGATCAGTCCCTCGTGGTGCTTCTCCAGCAGCTCGTCATCGATGCGCGGCTTGTAGTAGAAGCCTTCGAGATACCCGAGGGAGGAGAGAGTCAGGAGGTTCGCGTACCCGGTGGCGTTGCGGGCAAGGAGAACGAGATGATGATGCCGGGTGCCCTTCTCCGAGCCGGACTTCTCCTGCCGTGAGCCGGGGGCCTTGTAGAACTCAGAGCCAATGATGGGCTGGATGCCCTGCCTGCGGCATTCCTTGTGGAACGCGAGGGCTCCGAACATGTTGCCGTGATCCGTCAGCGCGAGGTGGGACATGCCCAGCTCCTTCGCCCGGGCAACGAGCGCTTCTATGGAAGAGGCGCCGTCAAGCAGGGAATAATCCGAATGGCAATGAAGATGGACGAACGGCGTCACTGGACTAGTGCCCCCTCCCCAGACATCGCCACCAGATGATAACCGGCGGGCGCCGCCGTGTAAATAGAAGACCTGGCGTGGATGTGGTACTCTGGGCCAGGAGGAAAAAGCACGATGGCGATGTATGCAGGGAAAAACTGGAAGCGGGCGGAGCTCCTGGCGCATATCGGGGATCCGCACCAGGTGGCGGGCGCGCGGGGGTCCGTCCTCACGGACGGCAAGGCTGACGGCGTGCGCGCCGTGGAGGTGACCACGGGGAGCGGCTTCTCCTTCACCGTCCTTCCCGGGAGGGGCATGGACATCCCCTTTGCAACATATAATGGAAGATCGCTGTCGTTCTTTTCCGGCACGGGCATTACCTCACCAGGCTACTATGACGAGCCGGGACTGGAATGGAGACGGACATTCTACGCCGGCCTCCTGACCACCTGCGGTATCACCAACGCCGGCGCGCCCAGTTCGGACCAGGGAAGGCCCTTCGGCCTCCACGGCCGGGTGGCGAACGCCGGCGCGGAAAACCTCTCCATCGATCAGGATTGGGAAGGCGATGAGTTCGTGATCAGGCTGAAAGGCACGATGCGGGAAGCGGAGGCGATGGTTGAAAACCTGGCCCTCACGCGCCGCATCGAGACGCGCATGGGCGCGCGCGGATTCCGTCTCCATGACACGGTTGTCAACCGTGGCTTCGAGCCGCAGCCGCTCCTCCTCCTGTATCACATGAACTTCGGCTTCCCGCTTCTCTCTCCGAGCGCACGGGTCACCGGCCCCGTCAGGAAGACCGAGCCTCGGGATGAGGAAGCAAAGAAGGACCGCGGCGTGGAAGAGTGTCTCTCATTCCCCGCTCCCATCCAGGGGTTCCAGGAGAAAGTCTTCTTCCACACCATGGGGACGGACAGCAGCGGGCAGACCTTCGTTGCGCTGGTGAATGCGGACACCGGCGGAGGGGTGCCGCTGGGCGCGGTGATCCGGTGGAATACCCGCGAGCTTCCCATTCTCACGCAGTGGAAGATGCCGCGGAAGGGTTTCTACGTGATGGGACTGGAGCCGGGAAATTGCACGCCCGTGGGACGGGGGGTCCTCAGGGAAAAAGGCATGCTGCCGACGCTGGAGGGACAGGCCGAGCAGTCCATCACGATCGATTTCGAGGTGGTGGATTCAATGAAAGAGATCGAGGCGCTGGAGAAGGAAGCGAAGTCCCTGCGGTAGGCAGGCTCCCCGCAAAAGACCGGGTCAGGGCCTTACGGCCCTGACGCTCGTAATGACGTGCTCGACCTCGTCGTCCGTATGCGCGGGGGCGAGCGGCAGGCTGATGGCAGTGCGGAAGCACTCCATGGCGCGCGGGAAGTCTTCGGGCCGCAGGCCGTACCTTTCACGGTAGTAGCTCATCATGGGGAGGGGAATGAAGTGGACGGAAATCCCGATTCCCCTCCGCGTGAGCTCTTCAGCGAACCTGTCCCTGCCGAAACCGAGCTCTTTCTCCTTCACGCGCACAACGAACAGGTGCCACGCGTGGTTGTCCGGCGCTTCGGGGAGCCGGAGGAAGTCCAGCCCGGCGAATGCTTCCCGGTAGCGCCGCGCAATTGCGGCGCGCCGCGCCAGGAAGTCCGCTGCTCTTTTCAGCTGGACACGTCCGATGGCCGCCGCGATGTCGGTCAGATTGTACTTGAACCCGGGAGCAACCACGTCGTAGCGCCATGACGCCCCCGCGGCGGTGTAACGGTTCCACACGTCCCGATCTATCCCGTGAAGACGCATGATCCTGGCGCGGCGCGCGATGTCGTCACGGTCCGTCACGAGCATGCCGCCCTCACCCGTGGTCATCGTCTTGGTGGCGTAGAAGGAGAACGCGCCGGCGTCACCGACGCAGCCGGCAAATCGCCCGGCAATCCTCACCGGAAACGCGTGCGCGGCGTCCTCCACGACGGGAACGCCGTAGCGCTCGCCAATGCGGACAAGGCTGACCATGTCACACGGAAGACCGGCCACGTGCACGGGGAGGATGGCGGATACCCGGCGGCCGTCCCTGCGGCACTGCTCACACGCGGCGGCCACCGCCTCAGGATCGATGTTCATCGTGTCGGGCTGGATGTCGACAAAAAGCGGATCAGCGCCAAGGTACCTCACCACCTCCGCCGTGGCGGCAAACGTGTACGGCGTTGTGATAACAACGCTGCCCGGGCCCACGCCCAGCGCCTCCAGCGCAAGGTGCAGGCCCGCCGTGGCGGAGTTGACGGCCAGCGCGTGGCGGGTGCCGGTGTAGCCGGCGAACTCCTCCTCGAACCGGGCCGTCACTTCTCCCGTGGTGAGCCAGCCCGACCTGAGGACGGACAGGACCGCTTCTTCCTCCTCGGTTCCCACGGAGGGACGGAAGAACGGCACGAAATCCATGGCTCTAGAACTCAGGCTCTTCCGGGGGGAGGCCGAGACCGGGGATGACTTCCTGGAGGACCGCGCGGAGCGTCCGGCGGTTGCGGAAGGAGCACGCGCTGGACGGGTCGTGGTAGCAGATGGGCCGAAGCCGTTCGAGGACGGATGTGATTCTGCCATTGATCAGTGTCTTCCTCTGCAGTTTCTGGATCTTGGGGTGCCCGGTAGGCTCGGGGATCTCCGTGTCCGCGTACAGCTTTTCCAGCAGCTTCTCTCCCCTTCGGAGCCCCGTGTAGACGATCTTGATATCCGTGTCCGGCTCGTACCCGTAGAACCGGATCATCTGCTCCGCAAGCTCCTTGATGGAAACGCACTCTCCCATGTCCAGCAGATACACTTCCCCGCCCTGCCCCACGCCCGCTGCCTTCAGGACCAGGGAGGAAGCTTCCGGGATGGTCATGAAGTACCGCCGCGTCTCGGGATGCGTGACGGTGACGGGCCCTCCCTTGAGGATCTGACGGCGGAACAGCGGGAGGATGCTCCCGCGGGAGCCCAGCACGTTTCCGAAGCGCACGACGAGGAACGCCCGGCCGAGCTTGCCCTCCCGCAGGACGATCTCCTCCGCCAGGAGCTTGGACGCGCCGTACACACTGTACGGCTCCACGGCCTTGTCCGTGGAGATCAGCACGAAGCGCTCCACGCCGTGCTTCTTCGCGGCATCCACGATGTTCTTCGTGCCGAACACGTTGTTCTTCACGGCCTCCACGGGATTGGCTTCCATGAGCGGGACGTGCTTGTGCGCCGCGGTGTGGAACACGACGTTCGCGCGCGTGCGGTCCACGATGAAGCTCATGTAGTCACGGTCCTGGAGGTCCCCGATGATGGGAACGATGGTGGCCTTCTCTCCGACCCCCTCTTCCTGCAGCAGGCGAAGCTCCCTCTCGATCTCGTAGATGCTGTTCTCCCCGTGGCCGAACAGGTAGAGCCTCTCCGCTTTCCCTTCCAGGAGCTGGCGGCAGATTTCAGAGCCGATGCTCCCGCCGGCGCCGGTGACGAGCACACGCTTGCCCTGGAGGTAAGCCAGTGACTTCTTCAGGCTGACGCGCACCGGGCTTCGGGCAAGGAAGTCCTCCGGATCGATCTCCCGGGCCTGGATGAGGTGCGCCTCTCCGTCCAGGATCTGGGAGACCTGGGGGACGATACGAATGCGGGCGAACTTGGCCCGGCGCAGGATGGCGTAGATGCGGGCAAGCTGCTCGTGCGTTGCACTGGGAATGGCGATGATGGCTTCGTCCGCGGGTGTTGTCTTGAGAACCCGGGCAACCGCCTCGATGGGGCCGAGGACGGAGACGCCGTCGATCTTCTTTCCGATCTTGGCAGGATCGTCATCCAGAAAGGCCACGACCTTCCCGAACACCCTCTTTGCGCGGATTTCCCCGGCCAGAGTGGTGCCGGTGAGGCCTGCCCCGATGATATAGATGGAGCTTCCCGACTCGTCCGCCATCACTAAGAATGTCGGCCCGTTTCGGGAAGTTGCTTAGGCGGGCGGCGTGGGTGCCGCCTCCAGGGACTCGAAGCCGAAGTCGATCTCGAAGGAATCCTGGTACATTTCCAGGCGCACCCTGGCCCGGCCCTTGCGCCGGTCCACCCTCACGATCCGGCCCTCCAGGCCGCGCAGCGGCCCGGAGACGACCCTGATCTTGCGGTGCTCGTCAAAGAAGACCACGGACTTGTCTACCAGCTCGCCAAAGGAGAGGAAGTGGGACAGGAGCTCCTGGTCTCCCCGCTCCAGGGGGGCAATGCTCTCGTTCGTCGGGAGGAACCTGAGGAAGCCCGGGGCGGACTTCACGGATCCGTACAGGGCGGCGTCCAGGCTCTCAGCCTGGACGAAGATGTAGCCGGGAAAGATCGGGGAAAGGGACTCCTTCCAGCTTCCCCCGCGCTTGATGCGAAGGCTGCGCCGCGGCCACAGGAGCCTGGCGGGCGAGCTGGCGATGGCCTTCTGCGCAACGGCCAGGAACCGCTCCTCGTCCCCTGTCCAGACCTGCAACGCGAAAAACGGCATCGCGGAAACCTACCATGGAACGAGAATGGAATGGAACAGTGAGCTGCCGGCGCCGATAGTATACTCAGAGAGAAAGGAGCGGCCATGCTTCAGAGTCGGCTCGTTCTTGCGATCGTCGGTCTGTGCTTCGTCATCCTGGGGCTTGCCGCCGCGGGCCCGCTGCATGCGGAGACCCTGCTGGTCGCTGCCCGGGAAACCGTGGACGGCAAGGACAGCCCTCCGCCTCTTCCCTCCCTGGAAGGGGCATCCAGCGGCCTGTATGAGAAGGGCCATATCGTCTTCGACGCCGGCAGCAAGGCGTCGGAGAAGAAGGTTTCCGAGCTGACAGAAGCCGCGCGGTCCGGCGGGGCGGGATGGCTTCTGAAGATCGAGGTTTCCTACACGGAGAAGCCGCTGGAGCAGGGTGTCACGCGGGTGGAAGGCTCCGCGAGCTTCACGCTGATCGACACCGCCACCGGCACCACGTCTCTTGCGGGCAGCGTCACGGACTCCAACCAGGGCCGGGAGAAAACCATCGATCGCAGGACCGTCGGAATCGAGCTGGGAAAGCTCGTAACGGACCGGGTTGCAAAAGCCATCCCTTCGCCGGCCCTGTAAACGTACGCCATCCCCCCTCTCGCTTCCCCCATATTTCTTTGCTAAAATAGAAGAGAGAGATACCGATGATGGTACGAGGAGAGTCGTCGCCATGAAGAGATGGATCGCTCTTGCTCTGTTCATGATCCCGCTCCTCGTTTCCGCGCAGAGCTTCTGGGAGGGCAGCGCCGCGCTCCAGAGGGGCGACGCCACGTTCGAAAGCTCTCTCTCCGCGGTTTCCAACTCCTTTCCTCCGGGCACCCGCGTCCTGATCCAGAACCTGGAGACGGGCCAGAGCACGGAGGCCACCGTCAGCCAGAGATCGAGCAGCCAGTCGGATATCCTGATCCTCCTCTCCCCCAAGGCCGCTGACGCGGTCGGGATCCAGCAGGGAAGCATCTCCCGCGTCCGCGTGACCGTGCTGGAGAAGCCCGCCTTACCGGCCGCCACCGGCTCCAGCGAGCTCGCGTACAACCCGGACCCGGACATCAATCCGGGCGGCACCTACCGGGAGCGGGAGACGCGGACGGCCCAGGCGGCAAACCCGGCAACCGAGCAGCCCGCTGCCACGCAGCAGACTCCTCAGGAGACGGCGCAGGCCACAGAGCAGCCGGCAACCGAACAGCCCCAGACCACCGAGCAGACCCAGCCGACGGACCAGACGCAGGCCGCCGCGCAGCAGCAGACCACGCCGCAGGTGACGCAGCCGGTCCAGGACGCCGCGGCCGCGGCAGCCTCAGCGGCAGCAGCGGCCAGGGCCGCTGAAGATCAGAAGATTCTTGCCGATGCCGCGGCGCGCCAGCCGCAGAAGCAGCTTTTCCTCCCGCCTCGGGAGGATGAGAAGTTCGCCTGGCATCCCGCGCCGCAGACTCCCGCGCAGGCGGAGCAGCCGCAGGTGGCGCAGGCGCAGACTCCCCAGACCACGGCAACACCTGAGACTCCGTCCGTTATTGGCGAATCCGGTGGGCCCGGCGCCTCCCAGCAGAACGTGCCGCTTGCGGAAGCGCAGCCGGGTTCTGCGTCCACGCCGCAGGAAGTGGCCGGCGGACCGGGCCAGCCCGCTGCCGGAGAAAACGGCGCGCAGCTCGTGCTTCCGGAGTCTACGCCGGAAGGCATCCAGCCCAGCGCGACGGAGGCGAGCGGCGCCCAGGCTTCAACGCCGGAGCAGGGCGCTCAGCCCGCTCTGACGGCTCCTGAGGCCCCGGCCGGGGAAGTTGCCGTCACCCCGACATCGCCTGCCGCCGGGCCCGCGCAGATTGCCGCGGTGCCCGCAAACCCGAAGGCCGCGGAGAAGTCCGGGCAGGTCCAGACCGTGGCAACGCTTCCGAAGCTCACGGGAAAGAAAAAGGCAGCGACCTTCTACCTGCAGCTCGGCGCCTATGAGACGCAGGAAGTGGCCATGACCATGGCCGGGAGGCTCCCGCAGGCCTATCCCGTGCTGGTGCTCACGCCTCCCGCGGACGGGAAGCAGACGTTCAAGGTGCTGGTGGGCCCGCTCAACAAGGCGGAGAGCGGAACGCTCCTTCCGCTGTTCAAGTTCCGCGGGTTCCGTGATGCGTTCATCCGCGCTGAGTAGCTCTCCCGCATGACTCGAAGGGACGCGGAGAAGCGGCTCAAAGAGCTCGTCCGCCTCCTGGGAGAGTACCAGCGCGCGTACTACATCGACTCACGCCCCCTCGTCTCTGACCGTGAATACGATTCCCTGAATGACGAGCTGATCTCCCTGGAGAAGGAGTTCCCCGACCTGGTTCTGCCGGACTCCCCCACGCAGCGCGTGGGTTCCGACCTCACGCAGGAGCTCCCCGAGGTTCCCCACACCATTCCCGTTCTCAGCCTGGACAAGGCGTACACGGCAGCGGAGCTGTCCCAGTGGGCGGAGAAGACGGCGCGGAACGCGGGCCGCGCGCTCTCGTTCGTCTGTGAAGAGAAAATCGATGGCGCTTCGATCGTTCTTTACTATGAAAGGGGCCTGCTGGCCCGAGCGGTCACGCGCGGCAACGGCCTTGTAGGAAACGATGTCACCGCCAACGTGAAGACCATCCGCGCCGTGCCGCTTCGACTCTCCCGGCCGCTGACGGTTGCCGCGCGCGGAGAGATCTTCCTCCCCAAGAGTCTCTTCTCCACGATCAACGCGAAGATGGAGGAGCCGTACGCCAACCCGCGCAACCTTGCATCAGGCACGCTGCGCCGGGTGAAAAGCCGGGAGGTTGCGGAAGTCCCCCTGCAGATCTTCATCTACGAAGGATTCTTCCAGACTCCCCCGGACACGCACCGCGCAACACTGGAGCTGATGGAGGAGCTGGGGCTCCGCATCAACGAACGCACCGGCTACTTTGCGGACGGTCCCGATGTGGAGGATGCACGCGCGCAGCACCCCACGTGGCACATCGGCAGCATCAGCGAGATTGCCGGTTTCCTGGAAGCTGAAAAGAAAGAACGCGATTCGCTCGACTACGAGATCGACGGCGTCGTTGTCAAAGTGAACGAGATTTCTGCGCGTGAGGACCTGGGCTCCACGGGCCATCACCCGCGATGGGCCATCGCGTTCAAGTTCGAGTCTCCCCAGGGAGTGACAACGGTCCGGGCCATCGAGGTGCAGGTGGGCCGGACCGGGCGCATCACGCCGGTGGCGCGCGTGGAACCGGTGAAGATCGGCGGCGCCACCATTTCCAACGTCACGCTTCACAACCAGGAATACATTGACCTCCTTGAGCTTGCCATCGGAGATCGCGTGGCGGTCTCCCGGCGCGGAGACGTGATCCCCGCGGTTGAGAAGGTCCTGGAAAAGAACGAGGCCGGCAACACCACGTGGAAGCTTCCCTCCTCCTGCCCCACGTGCGGCGCGCGCGTGGTGAAGGACGGCGCGCATCACTTCTGCCCCAACCAGTCCTGCCCGGACCAGGTGCGCGGCAGGCTGACCTTCTTCGTGGGCCGAAGCCAGATGGACATCGAGGGCCTGGGTCCCGAGACCATCGACGTGCTCATCAGGAACGGCCTGGTAAAGGACGTGGACGACATCTACTTCTTCGATCCGGAGAAGCTGATGGATCTCCCCGGCTTCGGAGAAAAGAAAGTTGCCTCCATTAAGGAAGGAATAGAAAAGAGCAAAAGCCAGCCCTTCCACGTTGTCTTTCCGTCCCTGGGCATCCCGGAGATCGGTCAGAAGGTGACTGTATTACTCATAGATGCGGGGTACTCCGACATCGATTCCATCCTGGCACTTGCCAGGAATGGAGATTCTGCGCCCCTGCTGGAGATTCACGGAATTGGTGAGCGCACGGCACAGACGCTGATTGATGAGCTGGCCCGGCCCGAGGTCCAGAGGCGGATCAAGAGGCTTCGCCAGGCGGGCGTGAAGATGCGTGAAGAGAAGAGCGCCGCGCCGCCGGACGTTCCGCAGACGCTCTCAGACCAGGTATGGTGCGTCACCGGCAGCTTCGAGCGCTGGGTGCCGCGGGAACGCGCCATGGATGAAGTGAGAAAGCGCGGCGGCCGTGTCACTGACAGCGTCACCTCCAAAACCACGCACCTTCTTGCCGGGGCGAACGCCGGAAGCAAGCTGGAGAAGGCGCGCAAGCTCGGAATCCAGATTCTCAGCGAAAACGAGTTCGACCAGATCCTCAAAAAGTCTTGACTTCTCACCTCGGGCGGAATTAGAGTACCGTGAAGTCTGAGGTAAGGAGGTACCCATGAAGCGTTTCTTCATTCTTGTTGCTCTCCTCATGATCGCGGTCGTGGCGGTGAGCGCGCAGCCCAAGTACAAGATCGGGCTCGTGTTCGACCTTGCCGGCCGTGGAGACAACTCTTTCAACGACTCGGCGTACCGTGGCCTCGTGGCGCTGGCCAAGGCAACCCACGGCTACATCGACGGAGATCCAGCAAACGTCAACTACGGAGACGAGATCCAGATCAAGTACATCGAGCCCAAGGCGGGAGGCCAGGACCGTGAGATCCTCATGCGGGCCCTCGCGCAGGACGGCTACCAGTACATCATTGGCGTCGGCTTCCTCTTCACGGACGCCATCACGAAAGTTGCGGCTGATTTCCCTGACCTGCATTTCGGGATCATCGACGGCTACGTCCCTGACCTCACCGCTTCCAGCAACATCACCTGCCTCGCCTTCAAGGAGCAGGAGGGATCGTTCCTGGTCGGCGCCATGTCGGGCCTTCTGAACAAGGGAGCCAAGGTCGGGTTCCTCGGGGGCATGGACATCCCCCTGATCCACAAGTTCGAAGCCGGCTTCAAGGCGGGCGCCATGTACGTGAACAAGGACCTGCGCAAGCCCGGCATGATCCTCTCCCAGTACATCGGGAAGGACCCCACGGCGTTCAATGACCCCACGGGCGGCTACAACATCTCCTCCAGCTTCTACAAGCAGGGCGCCGGCATCATCTATCACGCGTCCGGCGGCTCGGGAGACGGCCTGTTCAAGGCAGCGCAGGAAGCCAAGAAGTGGTCCATCGGCGTTGACTCAGACCAGGGCCTGATCTATTCCTCCGCCATGGAAGCAGCCACCAAGGAGCGCGGGAAGTGGATCCTCTCCTCCATGATGAAGCGCGTGGACAACTCCGTGCTTCTCAGCGGCAAGGAGTTCATTGA
>DATKLM010000153.1:0-80708 GCA_035542415.1 Spirochaetia bacterium | reverse complement strand
CTCATCCTCCTGCTGCCGCGGCGCTCCACAAATACAGCGCCGCGTATCCCCGCCACGGGGAAAGGCGCTCCAGCGCCTCCCGTCTTTTCTCCCGATTCCGGGGAAAACCCAGCGCATCGAGAGCTTTCCGTATTCCCAGGTCTGTCTCCAGAAAAGCGTCCGGCTCCCCGAGCCCGCGAAGCTCGATGTAGCGGGCGCTCCACGGCCCGATCCCGCCGATTGACTGCAGGCTTGCCTCCAGCTGATCCAGTGGCGCAAAACCGTCCAGCCTCACGCTGCCTTTCAGCACGGCTCGCGCAAGGTCCCGAAGCGTTCGGGCGCGCGCCGCCGGCACCCCCAGCGTGGACAGGTCCGCTGCCGCGACGGCCGCGGCGCCGGGGAAAGCGCGCGTGATCGTCCCGCCGCCTTCGAGGGGCGTGCCGCAGCGTTCCGCCAGCCTCCCGGCAATCGTGATTGCCCCGGCAACGTTGATCTGCTGGCCGAGCACGGCGCGCACGGCAGCCTCGAAAGCGTCCCACGTTGCAGGAATTCTCATGCCAGGGGCAGCCTTCACGAGCGGCGCAAGCCGTGAGTTGCTTTTCAGCCGCTCTGCGATGGCAAGCGGATCAGCGTCACAATCGAACATCCGACGCGTCTGCCGCACGGCTTTCCCGAGAAGCGCGGGCTCGATTCCTGTCACGGAAACGGACAGCTCGTTGCGGCCACGCGCTCCAGGACGGACTTCGAGCAGTCCAACGCAATCGCCGATCGAAATGGAACGGCGATAGGTCGCGTCATTCACTTCCTCCACGCCGCGCACGGCACGCGTCTTCAGAAACGCTAGAAGCGCGTCCCACGGGTACGGAGGCCGGTACGGCAGGGCCACGGTGATGGATCGCGCGGCGCCGCGCGGCTGCCGCCTTGGCGGCTGCGCGGCGAGCGTGCTCCTCACGGCGCTCGGCGGCTCCCCGAACACGAGCCGGAACACGTCATTGAACTGGCGGATGCTGCCGAAGCCTGCGCTGTGCGCGACCTGGGACAGCGGAAGCGCCGTGTCGCGCAGCATGCGCGCCGCAAAATGCGCGCGGCGGGACCGCGCAATGGCGTTCGGCGCGGCGCCCACGTGCTCCAGGAACAGGCGGCGCATGTGCCGCTCTCCCATTCCCAGCAGTGTCGCGAGCTGCTCCACGGAATGTTCATCGAGGAACCCGGATTCAATGAGCTTCAGTCCGCGGCTCACGCTCGTGGACGTGCCGTTCCACGCGGGACTGCCGGGCGCCGTCTCAGGCCGGCAGCGCCTGCACGGACGGAATCCGGCCGCCTCCGCCGCCGCGGCGTCCCGGAAGAAGCGCGCGTTTTCTTTCTTGGGCGTGCGTGCCGGACAAATGGGCCGGCAGTAGACCCCGGTTGAGGTCACGGCAGTGAAGAACTTGCCGTCGTATCGGGCATCGCGCGCCTGAATGACGCGGTAGCAGACGTCAGCATGGAGCTCCATGCCTTATAGATACTCGATTTTCAGCCGTTCGTCTGGCGGTTTTCGGACATGGCCATATCGGCCCTTTCAGGCAATCCTTTTTCTTTTAAGCCTCGTTTCCAGGAGTCGTGTGAGCATTGAAAGTGAGATTGTGAGAAAAAGGTACAAAAACGCAACGACGTTGTACGTCTCGAAGAACTTGAACGTGCTTGCCGCGTACACTTTCCCCATTTGCGTCACGTCCTGTACGCCGAGCGCGCTCACGAGAGCTGAATCCTTGATCATTGCAACGAACTCATTGCCAAGAGCGGGCAGCACGTTGCGCACTGCCTGCGGCAGCACAATGATGCGGAGCGTCTGCCAGCGCCGCAAGCCGAGCGCGAACGCCGCCTCCCATTGGCCGGCGTGAATTGACTCGATTCCCGCGCGGAAGATCTCGGAGATGAACGCGCCGTACCCGAGCGTGAGCGCAATGATCGCCCGCCACGCGAAATCAATGCTGCGGATGTTCACCGCGGCGATGACGTGCGCGCTCACGAGGGGCGCGAGAATGAAGTTCACGGCGTCAACGAGGCCGGGGGCTCCGATGAACGCGATATAGTACAGGATCACGAGCATGGGAACGCCGCGCACGATTTCCACCCAGAACGTTGCGATTTCCCGAATGATGCGGGACGGGGACGTGCGGCACAGGCCGATGAAAAGACCGACAATGATCGACAGAGCGAACGCGACGAGGGACACCCACAGCGTCGTCAGGAGCCCTTTCGCCGCCGCGGCAAAAATGATGCGGTAGTCGCTGCGCGCGGCAATGCTCCACAGCACGAGCACGCCGAGCAGGATGATTCCGAGAAGCCAGAACGGGAGCTTCTTCAGCCGGTCCGCGAAAGGGAGGAAATGCTCAGCTCCCTTCCGCGTGCCCGGCATGCGGTCACTTCGCGTTATAATCGGTAAACCACTTCGTGGTGAGCTTGTCCAGCGTTCCGTCGGACTTCAACGCGGCAATGGCCGCGTTGAACGGCGCAACGAGATCTGATCCGGGCTTGAAAATGAACCCGTAGTACTCCGTCCCCAGCGCCTCTCCGAGCAGCTTCAGCTTGTCCGGGTTCGCGCCGATGTAGCCGCGGCTGGACGCGGAGTCCATGAGAACGCAGTCCACGTCCCCGGCAATGAGCGCCTGCACCGTGGCGCCGAACGTCTCGAACAGCTTGATGCGCGGGTTGTCTTCCTTGCCGTCCAGCACGTTGTACACGGCAACGTAGAAGTTCGTCGTGCCGGCCTGGGAGCCGATGAGCAGCTTCGCGTTCGCGCCGAACTCCGCCGCGTTCTTGAACCTCGATTCGTTCTTCCGAACGAGCATGAACTGCTGGCTCACCATGTACGAGTCGGAGAAGTCGACCTGCTTCTTGCGCTCATCCGTGATGGAAATGCCGTCCATGCCGACGTCATACTGCCCGTCTCTCACGGCCTGGATCATCGTGTCCCACGAGCACGTGCTCCATGCGATCTTCGCGTTCAGCCTTTTTCCGATTTCGTTCACGGCATCGTATTCCCAGCCCACCGCCTTGCCCGTCTTTGGATCGACGAAGTTCAGCGGCGTGAATGCGTTCTCCGTCACGGCGCGGATCGTTCTGCCCTTGAGGTCGGGCAGCTTCGCCTGTGCGAACACGGAGACGGCGGCAAGCGCGACAAGCAGCGCTATGGCGATTCTCTTCATCATTCTTCCTCCCTTGATGCGAAACGTATCCAAACGGAAGCCGAGGCGCAAGGCGTGAAAAAGCCTCATGACGCGCTCCTTTCAGCGGAGTATATTAGGCCCCAGGGCAATCGCCATGAAATACTGTCTCCTGCACCTGGGATGCCAGATGAACCAGTCCGACGCGGAGAGGGTCCGCACCGTCATCGAGGGACTGGGATATGAGCGGACGGAGAACGAACAGGACGCTGACCTGCTCGGCATCGTCGCTTGTTCCGTCCGGCAGAAAGCCATCGACAAGGCATATGCCAGGATCCGCGCGTGGAACTCGTGGAAAGGAAGCAGGAACCTCGTCACGTTCGCCACCGGCTGCATCCTTCCGGCGGACCGGGAGAAGTTCCTGACGCTGTTCGACCTCGTGTTTGATATCACGGAAATTCCGCAGCTTCCGGACCTCATCCGCCAGTACGGCGTCGTGACTCCCCTGGGGATTTCCGGCGTCATACCCCCGGAGAGCCTGCGGAACGCGGCAACCGGCTACTGGCGCATCCAGCCGCGGTACAGCTCGCGCTTCGAGGCGTACGTGCCCATCCAGAACGGGTGCGACAAGTTCTGCACGTTCTGCGCCGTCCCGCACACGCGCGGTCCGGAGGTGTCACGGCCCTCCTCCGAGGTCCTCGGGGAGGTGGCGCGGCTCGTGGAGAGCGGCTACAGGTCCATCACGCTGCTCGGCCAGAACGTGAACTCATACGGGCTGGACAGGAACGGAGAGGAAATCTCGTTTGCCGATCTGCTGCGCGGCGTCGGGGAGATCGGAAACGCGTCCGGCCGGGAGTTCTGGGTGTACTTCACGTCCCCGCACCCGCGCGACATGACGGAAGAGGCGCTGCGCGTCATCGCCGAGTATCCGTGCCTTGCCAGGCAGATCCACCTGCCCATCCAGTCCGGCGATGACCGGATCCTCATCCGCATGAACCGCAACTACATGGTGGACCAGTACCGGGAGAAGGTCCGGCTGGTCCGCTCCATCCTGCCTGATGCCACGCTGTTCACCGACATCATCGTCGGCTTCAGCGGTGAAACGGAGGAGGCGTTCGAAAACACGCGCCTTGCCATGCGGGAGTTCCAGTACAACATGGCGTACGTCGCCATGTATTCACCGCGGCCGGGGGCCGCAAGCTGGCGCTGGGAAGATGACGTGCCGCACGAAGAGAAGAACCGCAGGCTGCACGAGCTGAGTGACGAGCTTGTCGCGACCTCCTCCGCCTACAACAGGGCCATGATCGGCCGGGACTACAAGGTGCTCGTTGAGGGACGTGACCGCAAACCGGGCTGCCTGTCGGCGAAAACGGAGGGCCGCATCATCGTCAGGTTCGCAAGTGAGGACGAATCGCTCATCGGGCAGTTCACGACCGTGAGGATCACGTCAGCGGCTGCGCTGTCCGTGGAGGGAGAGCTCGCGGAGCGCCTGTCTCCGGTGGCCTGAATCAGGAGATCCAGGACGTCAGCGCCGGGGCCAGCGCCAGGAGGCCGACGCTGAGAAGCATCCCGAGCGCAATTCCCGCAATCACGTCGAACACGTAGTGGATCCCGATGGCGATGCGCGACATGATCATGAGCGGGCTCCACGCGGTCACCGCAAGCGCCGCGGCGGCCGGCCCCATGACGAGTGAGACGACGCACAACATGGCGGCCCGCGCGGCGTGCCCGGAGGGGAACGAGTACGGATCGGCGCGGCGGTAGATCCTGCCGGCCGTCCCGGGCGGCCGCGGCCTGCGGATGCACATCTTGACGACAACTACAACGATTTCCGCAATGACCAGACCGGCGAACACCACCACGGCGCGTGCTTTCCAGTCAGCGCCGCCGAGCAGCCACGCCAGGACGCAGAGGCCGGCCCACACGGGGCTGTCCCCGGAATGCGCAAGCCCGAGCGCAGCGAGCTGCGCCAGTCCGCGGCGCGGCGGCAGAGTGAGCGGCATGGTCAGTGTTGTGTCCAGTGTCTGGATCCGGCTCGTGAGGCCGGGCTGGCCCGACATGGCCGACGGTGTAGCTGATTTGCTTGACTTTGACTACCCCCGGTCGATAGCATGCTTCGCACAGAACACCCCCATGGACGCGCAGCGTGACCTTTTCGAAACCCCGGAACTCGTGACCATCGAGGGAATGCTCGAAAAGGTCCGGTTTTCCAGTGAAGACGACGACTGGAGCGTCGTGGCGGTATCGGTATCGGACACCGGCCGGGAGATAACGGCCGTGGGGAATCTTGCCGGGGTGCAGCCCGGGGAGAGCCTGCGGTTGACGGGACGATGGACTCGTCATCCGAAGTTCGGCCCCCAGCTGAAAGTCGAATCTTTCTCCGTTGTCCCTCCCGTCACGGGGCCGGGCATCGAGCGTCTTCTTTCCTCCGGACTGATCGAGGGGATCGGCCGGGAGCTGGCGTCACGGCTCGTTGCGAAGTTCGGGGACCGCACGCTGGAGGTCATTGAAAAAGAGCCGACGAGGCTGCGTGACGTGGAAGGCGTCGGGCCGCAGAGGGCCCGGCGGCTCGTGGAGGCGTGGGGCAGGCGGCGCGAGCTTCGAGAGATTGTGTCCCTCCTCCAGACATGCGGCGTGACGACAGGACTCGCCACGCGGATCTTCCGGCAGTACGGCGCCGGCGCGCATGAGGTGGTCCGGCGCAATCCCTGGAGGCTCGCCGCGGAGATGCCGGGCGTCGGCTTTCGCACCGCGGACGCTCTGGCCCGGAACCTCGGCGTCCCGTCGGACTCGCCGCAGAGAATCGACGCGGGCATCCTGCACGCCCTGGAGGAGCGTGCGGAAGAAGGGGACGTGATGGCGCCCCGCGGAAAGATCGTGGAGGAGAGCGCGATGATCCTGGGCCTGCCGGAAGCAGCGTGTGAGGCGGCCGTCACGGAGTTGTCCCGGCGCGGCGTGATCGTGCTGGAGGAAGACCGGGACGCGGGGCCCCTGGTGGGACTGCCGCGTCTTGTCAGCGCGGAAGCGGGCGCGGCGCGGCTCCTGAAAGAAATCGCGGCCACGAGCGCTTCGGGGAACCGGCCGGGGCGTCCCGTGGAAGAGGAAGTGGCGGCCTTTGAGCGGACGTCCGGCATGACGCTGTCCGAGCTCCAGAGAGAGGCTGTCAGCCGCGCGGACCGGGACAAGGTGCTGGTGATCACCGGAGGACCGGGAACGGGCAAGACGACGCTCGTGAGAGCGATCATCCACGTCATGCAGGCGCGCGGCGCGTCCCTCCTGCTTTGTGCGCCAACCGGGCGCGCGGCCAAGCGCCTGTCGGAAGCCTCCGGGCGGGAGGCAAAAACAATTCATCGGCTGCTGGAATACAGCCCGCAGCAGGGCAGGTTCCTGAGGAACCGCGAGAATCCTCTGGGGTGCCGCGCGCTGATCGTGGACGAGGCATCCATGATTGATATCGTGCTGTTCAACCGGCTCCTGGAGGCGGTGCCGCCGGCCGCCGCGCTCATCCTCGTGGGAGACGGAGACCAGCTTCCGTCCGTTGGCCCCGGCAGCGTTCTCGCGGACCTCATCGCATGCGGCTGCCTTCCCGTCGTGCGGCTGCGCGACATCTTCCGCCAGGCGAGCGCAAGCTCCATCGTCGTGAACGCGCACCGCATCAACGCCGGGATCCTGCCAGTCCTGGCGGCCACGGAGGAGCGCTCGGACTTCTACGTCATCGAGCGCAGCGAGCCGGAAGCCATCCTGGAGACGATCCGGCAGCTCATGAGCGTGCGGATCCCCCGCAGCTTCGGCCTGGACCCCCGCCGGGACGTGCAGGTGCTCACCCCCATGCGCCGCGGCGTGCTGGGCAGCGCGAACCTGAACCGGGAGCTGCAGGCGCTGCTGAATCCCGAGGGACCGTCCCTGACGCGCGGCGCGCTCGTGCTGCGCGCCGGCGACCGGGTCATGCAGACAGTGAACAACTACGAGCTGGGCGTGTTCAACGGAGACATCGGAAGCGTGGAACGGGCGAGTGACGCGGAGAAGGCGGTCACGGTCCGGTTCGACGAGCGGGAGGTCCGCTACGAGTGGTCCGACCTGGATGAGCTTGTGCCGGCGTACGCGTGCTCGATCCATAAGGGCCAGGGCAGCGAGTTTCCCGCGGTTGTGATCGCGCTCCATACGCAGCACTACGTGCTTCTCAAGCGCAACCTCCTGTACACCGCGGTGACCCGGGCTCGCAAGCTCGCCATCGTCGTGGGAAGCCGCAAGGCGCTCGCCATCGCCGTGCACACCACGGGCTCCGAGGAGCGCTGCACGCGGCTCGCCCCGCGCCTTCGTGACATCATGGGAGCCGCCTGATGCGCGCGCTCCACCGCACGCTCCGCCGCGCGCTGCTGCCCGCCGCGCTCGCGGCGCTCCTCGCCGGCTGCGCCACAGCCCCGAAGACCCCCGTCGGCCTCCCTCAGCCGCGCACCGTCCGGGCGGACGGGATCGCGGGCCCGGTCTCCATCCTCATCGACCAGCACGGAGTCCCGCGGATCTCCGCGGGCACCGACGCGGATCTTGCGTTCGGCCTGGGATACATGCACGCGCGCGACCGCCGCTTCCAGATGGAGCTCCTGCGCATGGACGCGCTGGGCAGACTGCGGGAGCTGCTCGGGGCGCGCGTTCCCCGGGCGGTGCTGCGGCTTGAGATCACCAGCCGGTCTCTCGGTTTCGATCATGACGCGGAAACGATTTTCGGCAGCCTCCCGGAGGACGACCGCGTGATCCTGGCCGCGTACGCGCGGGGTGTGAACTCCGGCACGGCCCGGGAAGGACGGCCGTTCGAGTTCCGGCTCCTCGGCTACGAGCCCGAACCGTGGACGCCGCTGGATTCGCTTGCCGTTCTCCAGCTCGTTTCATTCGGGTTCTGCAAGAACTGGGAACAGGAGCTCGCGCGGCTCGAGATCATCGTGTACCAGCTTCAGAAGGGTTTTACCGTCGGTCACGCGCTGGCCGTGTGGCCTCCGCGGTTCGACTTTCCGCCTCACCTCATCGGGAAGAAGCCGGCGACGGACCCGTTTGAGTCCGTCCCCGTCATCGCCCCGGAGCTTGCGGAGTACCTGACGCGGAGATTTGCCGGAGAAGCCACGGCGTGGATGCGGCCGGCGACGTCATTGGATCTTGGAGCGCTCTCGAACGGAGAAGAACGTTCCGACGCTCCGGACCCGCTGTCGTCGGCGCTTGACCTGCGCTTCCTCAGCAACAACTGGGCAGTGGATGGCTCGTGGACGGGCACGGGAAAGAGCGCATTCGCGGTGGATCCTCATGTGCCCTCCTCCCTCCCGCCTCTTCCGTACCTCGTCTCCCTGTCCCTCGAATCCGCCGTGGAACAAGGGTACCGGGTTGCGGGCGCGAGCTTTCCCGGGCTCCCTGCCGTGCCGTTCGGCACGAACGGGAAAGTGGCGTGGGGGCCGACGTCGAACTGGGCCGACGTGACCGACCTGTACGTGGAGAAGCCCTCGGACTCCCGGCCCGGCTGCTACCAGACGGAAAACGGGGACGTGCCGTTCACGACGAGAGAGGAGGTGTTCAAGGTCCGCCACCAGAGCGAGTTCACGGAGGAGACGCGCACCGTCCGCTCCACGCGGCACGGCATCATCGTCAATGACTTCGTTGACAGGCTTCCCGCTGACTTTCCCCTGGTGGCCCTGGCCCGGGCCCAGACCTACGGCCGGTCCCTGCAGAGCCTCCACGACCTGTACCGATCATCGAACGTTGCGCAGGCGCGCGCCGCGCTCGCGGGTTTCACCTCCATGGTGGGACACTGGGTGCTCGCGGACGCGGACGGGTCCATCGCCTACACGTCTCCGGTCAACCTGCCGCTTCGCAGGAACTTCCTGGGCACGGTGCCCGTGCCGGGATGGAACGGAGCGTACCGATGGGACGGGTTCGTGCCGGTGGATGAGCTGCCACGGCTGGAGGATCCCCCGCAGGGCTTCGTCGCCACGGCGAACAACCAGGTCGTGCAGCCGGAGTCGACGGGATACCCGATCGATTTCGAAGGGGACGTTCCGTTCCGAGCGCAGCGCATCACGTCGCAGCTGGCGCAGGGAAGGTCGGGCAGCAGCCTCGTGAACCAGATGAGCGCCCTGCAGTCGGACGGCCGCGACAACAGCTTCCCGAGCGTGCGCGCGGTGATCGAAAAGGGTGTCGCGACACTCGCTGACGCACCGAGCCCTCTGCTCGCTTCCGCCGCGCGAACACTCCTGGCGTGGGACGGGAACACGGATCCGGATTCGCCGGCCCCGACTCTGTATCAGTCCCTTCTCACCACGCTGATGGACGTCCTTCTGGCCCACGAGGTGAGCATGTCCACGCTCGGTTTCCTGAGGACGTATTTCAATTCAGATCCCCTGCTGTTCGGCATCCTCGGTGATCCGGCCAACCCGGCGTGGACAGACCTCCGCGAGCTGACCGGCCAGGACCAGACTCGCGTGGTGGCCACCGCGTTCCGGCTCAGCGTTGCCGCGCTCACGCGCCGCTACGGTCCACGGCTCACGGAGTGGACGTGGCGACGGGCCGCGCCGGTGACGCTTCCCAATGCGCTGGGAAGCGTTCCCGGCCTGGGCTTTCTCAACCGGGGAGGATTTGCGCCGCGGGGGACGTCAAGCTCGGTGTGGCTGCACAAGTTCGAACGGCGCGACCCCGCGCACTTCCCCGTGCTGGACGGCCCGGGAGTGCGCTTCATCATGGATTTCAACGACCCGTCACGCTGCGTCGTTTCGCTTCCCGGGGGGCAGTCCGGGAGGCCGGCGAGCCGGCACTACGGAGACCTGCTTCCGATTTTCGAAGAGGGTCAGGGGGTGGCAATCGAGCTGGGCCCCGAGATTCCCGCCGATGAGGTCGAGGCCCAGCTGCTGTTTGTTCCCTAGTCCTGGGGAGCCTACACCCCATACAGCGGGCCAAGAGCCGCACAGGCCCGGTAGTCGGCGCCCTCGGATTCGGCGTCGCCGAAGCTCGCCCAGTACCTGGGGCGGAAGACCTTTTCTGCCGGCACGTTGTGCATGGAAACGGGAATGCGCAGGATGGAGGCGAGCGCGATCAGGTCTGCTCCCACGTGCCCGTACGAGATGGCGCCGTGGTTCGCGCCCCAGTTGTTCATCACGGAGTATACGTCGCGGAACGCGCCAGACCCTGTTATCCGCGGGACGAACCACGTGGTAGGCCACGTGGGGCTCGTGCGCTGCTCCAGCGGTTTGGCCACGTCCGCGGGAAGGTCGATGGTCTCCCCCTCGGCAATCTGGAGGTACGGTCCGAGACCCGCCGCCAGGTTCAAGCGGCACATCGTGACCGGCATTCCGCCCCGGGTCTCGAACTCACTGGAATACCCGCCGCCGCGGAAGTAGCCCAGGTCCGAGGTGCAGAAGTGCGTTGCATCGAGGCACGCGGCAACTTCCTCCGGCGTGATCTCCCAGTACGGCTTCATGACGGGCTTTCCGCCTCGGCTCTGCCGTCCCGTGCCGTCCATGGTCGTGGATCCGGAGTTGATGAGATGGATGAACCCTCCCTCCGCTGCGCCGGAGAGCTTCTTCCCGGTGACGCGCTTCACCGCGTCAGGACTCCAGAACGTGCGCACGTCGGAGAAGATCTGTGCCGTCCCCGTGAGGAGATGCCCGAACAGCATCGAGATTCCGTTGCAGTAGTCGTTTTCCGTGGCGCAGATGAACGGCTGGCGGATCCCGTTCCAGTCGAAGGAGGTGTTCAGCATCGTTTCCATGAAATCGCCGTTGGGGAAATGGTCCGTCCACTGGCGCTGGCCCTGGAAGCCGGAGGCGAGGGCGTTATGGCCGAGCGCTTCCTCCCCGTAGCCCAGCTCCGCGAGCCGCGGATTTCCCATCATGAGGTCCCGGCCGATCATGGCCATCTTGACAACGAACTCCCAGTCCGTGTCCTTCTGCGCGCGGGAACGCTGGATGTCCGGCGGGTTGATGTCCGGTCCCTCCTGGCAGTTCTTCTTCACCCACGCGAGCGCGCGCGTGAATTCCTCCGGATCGTAGATCTTCTCATCAATGCGGCGCGTGAACTCAGACATGTCGATCATCTCGTAGCGCATGCCGAGCCAGCTCTCCAGGAACCGCGGATCAACGATGGATCCCGCGATCCCCATGGACACCGCGCCCATGGCGAGATAGGAGCGGCCCCGCATGCCCGCCGCGCTCAGGCCGGCGCGCGCGAACTGCAGCAGCTTCGCCTGGACGTCCGCGGGGATCTGGGAGTCCCCCGCGTCCTGCACGTCACGCCCGTAGATGCCGAACGCCGGAAGCCCTTTCTGCGCGTGCGCGGCGAGCACGGCCGCAAGGTACACGGCGCCCGGGCGCTCCGTCCCGTTGAAGCCCCACACTGCCTTCGGCACGAGCGGGTCCATATCCATGGTCTCCGCGCCGTAGCACCAGCAGGGAGTGACCGTGATGGACACGCCCACCCCTTCGCGGCGGAACTTCTCCGCGGCGCGCGCGGCCTCGGCCACGCCGCCGATGCAGGTGTCCGCGATGACGCATTCCACGGGAAGGCCGCAAGGATGGCGCAGGTTCTTCGTCAGAAAATCGGCCACCGACCGCGCCATGGCCATCGTCTGCGCCTCCAGGGATTCCCTGACTCCCCGACGCCTGCCGTCAATCGTCGGCCGAATGCCTATTTTCGGCAGACTCCCCTGGAGCCGGTGCGCCGGCGGGACGGTCTTCAAGCCACTCACGTTCGCCATCGCTGAATCCTCCTTGATGTTCAGGGCGGTCCCCGCGGGCGAGGGGGCCGTCGAGCTCAGAAATACCTGCTCTTGAGAAACGCTGACTCCGCGGCGCGGGTCCAGTACTGGCCGTCCAGGAGCTGGGAGGCGACTTCAGGAATCTCGCGCCCGAGCTCCTTCAGGGACTTCAGCCCGATCCCGTGGGCGAAGGGGAAGATGACAACTTTGCCGGTGTACGTGTTGTCCATGAGCGCCTTCAGGCCCCTTGCCGCGGAGTTCATGTCTCCGATGGCCGCCAGGGAGTAGGACGTGGAGAGACGGCCGGACTCCGTCAGGGCAAGCGTGGTCTTCATGGCGGACAGCGGGGAGCCGGACGACCCGGTGACGCGCATCCGCGAACGGACGATGGCCCCGATGGGCAGGTCCGTGATCGTGCCGACTTTCACGCCGGCGAAGATGTTGAGCACGCCGTCCGGGGCGAGGTAGTGAGAGGACTGGCTGATGATGGCGGACACCGGCACGAGCACGATCACGTCGTCGAACGAGCCGCCGAACTTGTCATGGAGAAACGTGTCCAGCTCGTCCGCCGGGAGGTCCTTCGGATTCTCGAACGTCAGCGAGACCTTCCGCTTGCGGCTGCCGCTGAGCAGGGACACGAGACGCTTCAGGGACGCCAGGCGCTCGTCGGAGAGATCGGTAACGAGGATCGTCTCGGGCCCCTGGTCGTCCATGATGGCCTTGATCACGTGCATCTGGCCCATGGGTCCGGCGCCGCCCACGAACCACGCCTTGCCTCCGGGCCTCAGCGTCTCCCGCGTGTTGGCCCGGTAGCTGGCGGCCACGTCACCGTCAAGAGAGCCGACCAGTTCCATCTTGCGGTAGTGGACCTTTCCAACGTCCACCGGCAGCTCCACGTCGGGCTCCGAGGAGTGAATGCCGAGGACGCCGTCCGGCTCGATGGCGACCTGCATGCGTCCGAACGTCTCCTTGTCCGGAACGCCGGCGCAGACGACGTCCGTGGGCGCCGGTTCCTCCGGCGCGCCGGCCTGCGCAAGCACGGCGCCCGTCCTCCGGGCAAGCTCCTCCACGGCGCGGAGGTTCTCCGGGGTGAGCCCGGCGTGGGAGATGCGCGCGATCTTCTCCGAATACAGGCCGTCCAGCTTCAGCGGGACCTGCCCCCGTGCGGACCCCATGACGGCGAGGTGTCCGTTGTCCCGGAGGCGTGTCCGGCGGGCGATCTGGTAGGAGGCGACGACGCACGTCCACGGCTCCACGAGCGCAGCTTCGGCGAGGCCGGTCTCGCTGTTCACGGGAAGGAGGTAGCAGCCTTCGTCCCCTTCGAGGATCTCCCGGCCGATGACGACGTACTGCGACAGGCCGCCGGGGATGGCGTACCCGAACGCCACGCCCTTTCCCTGGTAGAAGATATCGGCCTGGATGATGTACCGGCTGCCGAGCGTGAACTTCCCTTTCCACGCGTCGCCGACGCCCACGATGGTCATGGACACTTCGTGGCCGGGAACGGTTGGGTTCTTTGCCAGGTCACGGCCCTCGATGCGCGGATGGGAGCTGCCGGAGCTCAGGAGCTTGATATCAGAGAAGCAAAGCCCGCACGCATCCACGCGGGCGATCAGGTTGTCTTCCGTATATTTCGGGAAGGGAACGGTGTCCGGCCGGCCCTTGACCCCGATGCTGTCGAGCCCCGAGCCTTTCAGCTGCCAGGAAAGGATCTCCTGGGGCAGGTTTTCGAGCAATTCCATTCTGTTTCTCCTGGAGAGCCGGACAGAGGGCGTCGAACACTCGTCGGCGTTCCGGTCCTCTCTTGATAGTACCACGGCAGGAATGGCGGAGGCAATACGAAGTGTGCTACGCTCCTCTCCCGTGAAGGTGAAGGCCAGGCCGGAGGACTTTGTCGTGGAGGAGGAGGCAGACTTCCCGCTGTCCCGCTCCGCGGCTTCCCACGCGGTGTTCAGCCTGTCCAAGAAGTCCTGGGACACCTTCGACCTCATCGATCTCCTGGCCCGGCGGCTCGGCGTCCGCCGTGACGACATCAGCGTCGGCGGGATGAAGGACCGGCACGGCGCCACGGAGCAGGTCGTCACGGTGCGCGGGCTGCGCCATCCTCCGCGCGCCGTCAGCGAGGCCAACTTCACGCTGAGATTCCGCGGCTGGTCGGAAAAGGCAATCTCCGCGCGGGCCGTCAGGGGCAACAGGTTCACCATCACGCTGCGCGACATCGCGGCGAACGAGATCGACCGCATCGGGCGCAACATCGACGCGGTGGGCAGGAGCGGCTTTCCGAACTACTTCGACGAGCAGAGGTTCGGATCCGCGCGGCACGGCGCGGGCTTCATGGGAAAAGAGATCTTCCTCGGCCGCCGGGAGAACGCGCTGAAGCTGTACTTCACGCCGTCGAAGCACGACGACCGGCGGACCCGGGCGCTGAAGACATGCGTGACGGAGAGCTGGGGCAGATGGGAAAGCTGCGCGGAGCGCGCGTTCGGGGAGTATGCGCGGATCCTCACCTACCTCTCGGCGAGCCCGCGCGCGTACCACCAGGCCCTGCAGATGATCGACCGGCGCTTTCTCCTCTTCGTTGTGAACGCGTACCAGTCCTTTCTGTTCAATGAGATCCTGGCCCGGTGGCTGAAGCGGCTGGCCGCGGACATCGGGGTTGCGCTGCGGCCGCTGCGCTATCCGCACGGCACGTGGGAGTTCTACGAGGACCTGCCGCCGCGCGTGACGGCGGGTCTCCGGTCCGTGAAGCTGCCTGTCCCGGGGTACGACAGCGACCTTTCCAATCAAGGGGTTCGCTCGATCGTCGAAGACGTTCTCTCCTCCGAGGGGATCAGCCAGTCAGATCTTCGCGTGCGGCAGATGCACCGGCTCATGGTGCACGGGGTGGAACGTCACGCCGTCGTCGTTCCCGAGGACCTGCGCGCCTCTGCTGCCGAAAGGGATGACCACGATCCGGAAAAGATGAAGATGGTTCTGAAATTCTTCCTTCCCCGGGGGAGCTACGCGACGATCCTGCTCAAGAGGATCGGGATGGCGTTTCCTTCCCGCCGGGAAGACCCGTGATGTTCCCGCATCGGGACCGCACGTAGTTCACGGCCTTCTCCGTGCCGGTCTTGCCTGCCACGCGCTTCGCCCGGCACAGCTCCGTGAAGATGCTTTCCGCGGCCCCCTCCCCGTAGACCTTTTCCAGGAGGTCGCGATTTCTCAGCAGGTTGAGGAGGAGGATTTCGTTGTCGTCCCCGATCTTCATGAACCGGCGCAGCACGCCCGCGGTCTGGCGGAACAGCTGGTCGCACCGCTCCACCATGCGGCCGGCGAGGTTCTCCGCCTCGTCCCGGATCTTGAGGCTTGCCGCGTCCAGGGCGTGGAGCTGTTCGAGCTCCCCGAGGTCGTCCGCCGTGAAGCTCGCCCGGCTCGTTCGGGCAAGCTCGGCGAACCGTGCGAGCTCCTCCTTCTCTTTCTCCAGCTCCGGCGTGTAGCGGTCGATCTGGTAGAGGCTCTCTCTCAAGATCAGCAGCAGATGGTAGCCGGTGCCGACGTACGAATCGATGGACCGGGCTTCGAAGGCCCTCTTGAGGGCGGCCGGCGTCGTCGCGGTGCCGCCATTTCCCTGGCGGGACGATGAGCGGAAGAGACGGTGCGCCTTTTCCTTCAGCTCGAAGGCGAGGCTCTCCTCGAGGTCCCTGACCTTCTCGAACAGTCCGCTCCCGGCGAGGTGCGAGGCCCCCGCCGCCTCGAGAAAGGCGGCCCGGATGTCCTGGAACGAGAGGTAGGCTCGCAGGAACTTCACGACAAGAAACGCGAGCTCCTCATTGCGTCTCCGGGTCTCGAAGCCGTCACCGACGAGCTCCCGCTTCGCCATGCGTTCCTCCGTGCCCTCAGGACAGCCGCGCCGGGGCGGCCGTTGCCGGAAACTCCGGCATATGAACGTACCCGGGCTCCTTCTTCTGCCGGGCCTTGATCCCGTACAGGAACCGCAGGCACGACAGGAAGCCTCGGCGCGCCGGGGGCATGTCCTTTTCCAGCACCGCGCGCAGCTTCCTGAGATTGTAGAAGGGAACCGCGGCGTACATGTGGTGCTCGGTATGGTAGTTCATGTTCCAGTACAGGTACCCGATGAGCGGATTGACCGTGACGGTGTGACAGACGACGCGCCAGTCGGGGACATTGGAGCCCAGCCCGGTGTGCTGGATGGCCCCGGTGAGGTTGGCGAGGAAACGCGCGAAAAAGTACGAGAACACGAGGAAGATGACGATCCACAGGTGGAACACGAGAGCCAGGATCAGGATGACGGCATAGGCGATCACGACGAACCGGGCCCAGCCGCACATCTCCCGCCGTTTCGGATCCCCCTTCTCGAACAGGGGATCCCAGCTGAAAAAGTCAGCATCCGCGTTGCCGAAGGCGTGCAGGATGTTCGTCTTCATGAAACGGGCGAACCACGCGAAGTCGAACGTGAACCAGGACAGCAGGTTTACCCAGTTCAGTTTTTCCTTCACCGGACCCTGGATGACCTCCTTGTCCAGCCCGACGTACACGGTGAACTGGTGGTGGTGAAGGATGTGGCTCGCCCGGAAGTGCACGGGGTTGTTCCACGTGAGAAAGCAGAACAGGTAGTAGAAGAACTCGTTGACGGGCTTGCTCTTGAACGGCGTCCCGTGGCTCAGCTCGTGCACGGCCGCGGCCATGCTCATCATGTTCAGGAACAATGCATGCAGATAGCAGGCAATCACCATGAGCACCCACAGGCCAAGCTCGGAGAACAGGACCGTGAGCCCCGTGAGCACGACGAAGAGGATGAAGAAGCTCCCCGCCTGCAGCCAGCCCCTCGCGTCGCTTCTCTGCGTGAGCCGGCGCAGCGTGTCCCGCTCGATCGGAGTCCGGTACCAGTTGATCGTCTGTTCCGCCATGGTGATCCCCCTCCGGCGTGCCTAGGGCGTTATCCGTGTCCCCGTTTCCCCACGCAGGGCCCGGCCGATGTTCTGCGGATTCGTGATGAGGGCTTCCGTGCCGCCGGCTTCCAGGTACCAGACGATGGCCTGGATCTTTGGCGCCATGGAACCCTTGGCGAAGTGCGTTCCTTCCGCGAGGTACCGCTTCGCCTCCGCAAGCGTCATCCTGTCCAGCCACCGCTGCCGCGGCGTGCCGAAATTGACGGCTACCTTTTCCACCGCCGTTGCGATGAGGAACAGGTCCGCTTTCACCTCCCGCGCGAGCAGGCTGCACGCGTAGTCCTTGTCGATCACGGCCGCCACCCCGCGGTATTCGCCGCCCCCGACGTCGACAACGGGAATTCCGCCTCCGCCCGCGGCGATGACCGTGATGCCGTCCTGGAGCACGGCCTTGATGGAATCCAGCTCGACGATTTCTTTCGGCATGGGTGACGGGACGACGCGGCGCCAGCCGCGGCCCGCGTCCTCCACGACGGACCAGCCGGAGTCCCGCCTCCGCTCGGCCTCCGCGGCGTCCATGAATCCGCCAATGGGCTTGCTCGGGCTGGCAAACGCCGGATCGTGCTGGTCCACGAGGATCTGCGTGATGATGGTGGCCACGTTCTTGTGGACCTTGCGGTGGTAGAGCTGGTTCTGGAGCGCCTGCTGCAGCTCGTAGCCGATGGCCCCCTGCGTGTCGGCGCCGCAGACGTCCAGCGGCACCTCGTGCATTCCCTCCACCCGGTGGGCAATCTCCGAGCGGCGGAGGATGAAACCCACCTGGGGGCCGTTCCCATGGCCGATGGCCAGGTCCCACCCCTCCTCGATCATGTCCGCCAGGTGCGCGGCGGTGTCGCGCAAGGCCTCCTCCTGGTCCTCCACGGTCTGGTGCTGCGCGTCGCGGATGAGCGAGTTTCCCCCTATGGCCACAACAGCGGTGCGGGTCTTTTTCTGCATGCGCCAGCAGTATAGCCGAATTTCGCCCGCTCTGCCATTGACTTGACAGCATTTCCTCGTTCTGATCCCTTGTGCCTGATGCCGGAGCCGATCCCAGCCAAGACCACGAACAAGCTGCTCACGGTCATCGTGGTGTTCCTGACGGGCGCCGCCCTGAAGTTCGCCGCGCCCGTGGTGATTGCGCTCCTCCTGACGGTGCTTCTCGTCTACGTGATCGATCCGCTCGTAATCCTCCTGAACCGGCGCCGGCTTCCCCTGTGGCTGTCCGCGCTGATCGCATGCGTCTTCTTCTTCGCCCTGTTCTCGGGCCTGGCCATCCTGATCTTCTTCGACCTGCCCCACTTCGCAAGGACGTTCCCCAGGTTCCAGGAGGAAATTGCAGCGGGGGCGCAGGCGTTCCTGAAAAGGCTGGAACAGTCCACGGGCACCTCGATCGTCTTCGATCCCTTTGAGGAGCTGCGCACGCTGCCCATACGGCCCCTCGTCATGAGCATCGCCCGGGGAAGCATAAGGTTCCTGTCCGAGTTCTTCCTGATCTTCTTCTTCGCCATCATCCTCCTGCTCGGCAAGTACCGGTTCATCCGCATGATCCTGACCGTGTTTCCCCGCCGGCACTCACTCGTGCCCATCGTGCTGAAGCACGTGGACCGCCACCTGAGGGCGTACCTCGGCATCAAGGCGCTGGCGAGCCTGGCAATCGGCATCGTGACGATGGGGATCCTCCTCCTGTTCCGCGTCGAGTTCGCCGTGACCTGGGGGTTCCTCACCATCGTGCTGAACTTCGTCCCCAGCCTCGGCCCGATCACGGCCATCCTCCTGCCCGTCCTCATCTCCGTCGTGCAATTCCCCGGCACCCTTCTTCCCCTCGCCATCGCGGCGAGCCTCGCGGTCCTTCACCTGGGCATCTCCAACTTCCTCGAGCCGCGTTTCCTCGGGGAGCAGCTGAACCTTTCCTTCTTCGTCATTTTCCTGTCCCTGTTCTTCTGGGGCTGGATGTGGGGAGCGGCGGGCGTCCTCCTGGCGGTTCCCGTAACCGCATCCCTGAAGATCGTGCTGGAGCGCATTCCTTCCACCTCGCGGATCGCGATGCTCCTCGGCAGGTCCGCCGGCCGGCGCAGGATCAAAGACCGCTCGTCATTGACCTGACGGGGAATCTTCTTTAGTATTGGGCTGGAGGAGGACGCCCATGCTCGTGAAGGAGCGCATGACACGCAATCCAATCACGATCAGGCCCGACACGCCCGTGACCGAGGCGCAGGCCATGATGAAACGTGAAAAGATCCACCATCTCCCCGTTCTCGACAAGGACGAGAAGCTCGTCGGGATCGTTTCGGAGAAGGACCTCCTCTACGCCTCGCCGTCCCCGGCTTCGACCCTCAGCGTCTACGAAATGACCTCGCTCCTGGCGAAGCTGAAAGTCGACAAAGTGATGTCCCGGGAGGTGATCACCGCCACGGAGGACACTCCCCTCGAAGAGGCGGCCCGAACCATGGCGGACCGGGGCGTGGGCGGTCTGCCCATCGTCCGGGGCAGGACCCTGGTCGGCATCATCACGGAGAGCGACCTCTTCCGCATCTTCATCGAGCTGTTCGGCGCCCGGCAACGAGGCGTGCGCGTCTCCCTCACCGTCCCCAATGTGAAGGGAGAGCTCGCGAAAATCGCCTCCTCCGTTTCCCAGGCCGGGGGCAACATCATCACGCTGGGCACGTTCCTCGGAGAGGATCCCACGATGGGCCGCGTGACGCTCAAGGTGGACGGCTTGCCCCGGGACACTCTCGTCGCCGTGCTCACGCCCCTGGCCAAGTCGATCGATGATGTGAGAGAGACCTAGCCCAGCCGCACGGAGCGCGGCGGGATGGCGAGGGCGAGCGAGTGCGGGGATGCACGGAAGCGAGCCCCTGAAAGGATACAAGGATTTCATGGAACAGAGACGATTGACCCTCTCCGCCCGAGGCGGCGAGGTTCCGCTTTCCCCCATTCGGAAGCTCACGCCCCTGGCGGATGACGCGAAGACGCGCGGGACCGAGATCTACCACCTCAATATCGGCCAGCCCGACATCAGGACCCCGAAGCCGGTGATCGACGCGTACCGGAGCTTCAACGCTGAGGTGCTGGCCTACAGCCCGTCACTCGGCATTCCCCAGCTGCGTGAGTCAATTGCCGGCTACTACCAGCGCTACGGCCATGACGTCAGCCCGCGGGAGGTCGCCGTCACCGTGGGCGGCTCAGAGGCTATCTTCTTCGCCCTGTCGGCCGTCTGCGATCCGGGAGACGAAATCCTCGTGCGCGAGCCCTTCTACGCGAACTACATCGCGTTCGCCGCCATGATCTCCGCGAAGGTCGTGCCCATTCCTTCCTCCATCGGAAACGGGTTCGCGCTTCCATCCCACGACGAGATTGCGCGCTACATCACGCCCCGCACGAAGGCCATCCTCTACATCTCCCCCGAGAATCCTACCGGCATCGTGTACGACAGGGCGGAGATGGAGACCCTGCGCGAGCTGTGCGAGCGCTTCGGCCTGTACCTCATCGCGGACGAGGTGTACCGCGAGTTCATCTACGACGACCACGTGCAGTTCACCTCCATTCTCAGCCTGCCGGGCTTCGAGCAGCACGCCATCCTCATCGATTCGGTGTCCAAGCGCTTCTCCTCCTGCGGCGCCCGCATCGGCTGCATCGTGTCGTTCAACCGGGGGGTGATGGAGCTCGTTGACAAGTTCGCCCAGGCGCGCCTGTGCCCGCCCACCGTGGGGCAGCTTGCAGCGGACGCGGCCTACCGCATGGATCCCTCCTACTTCACGCCCATCCGGGACGAGTACAAGAGGCGCCGGGACGTCCTCGTGGAAGGTCTGCGGAAGATCCCCGGCGTGACGCTCAACGTTCCCGAGGGGGCGTTCTACCTGATGGCCCGGCTTCCCGTGGCGGACGCGGAGGATTTCTGCCGCTTCCTCCTCGCTGATTTCGAGGAAGGCGGGAAAACGGTCATGCTGACTCCCGGGGCGGGATTCTACTCCACGCCGGACAAGGGACGTGACGAGGTGCGCATCGCGTACGTCCTGGAGACGGAGAAGATCCGCTCAGCGACCTCCCTCCTGGAACAGGCCCTCCCGCTCTACCGGAAACAGTCGAGGTAGGAATGGCACGAAAGCAGAAGCCGCTTCTCGTCATCGGCCACAAGAATCCCGACACGGATTCTATCTGCGCGGCCCTCACGTACGCCCGGCTGAAGACGGAGGTCTTCCACGAGGAGGCCGCCCCCCGGCGCGCGGGCAACGTTAACCCGCAGACGCAGTTCGTCCTCTCGCGGTTCGAGACGGACAGCCCGCCCCTGATCACGGACGTGCGCTCGCGCATCGAAGACATCATGATCCCGCGGGAGGAGCTCATCACGCTCGCGGAGGAGGACACGCTGCAGACCGCGTGCGACCTGCTCACGGCCAACCGTTTCTCTTTCCTTCCCGTGATAGACCGCTCGGGGAAGTGCCTCGGCAAGCTCACCGCGCTGAAGCTCGTGTCGGTCCTGCGCCGGCTCGTGGCCACCTGCCGGGACGACGAGCCCATCGGGGAGACGGACCGGAACTTGCTCGCCGGCACGATCAGCGCGCTCGTGGACCGTGACCATACGACGTTCCCGCCGGACGCCGTGGTGAAAGACGTCCTGAGAGCCATCGGCAAGAGCAACGAGGGCGGCTTCATCATCATGGGGGAAAGCAAGGAGCTGGACGGCGTCATCACGAGGGTCAGCTTCATCAATGAGAGCAGGCTGCGCGTTGTCATGGTGGACCACAACGAGGTCGGCCAGGCGGTGGACGGCATCGAGGAGGCTGACATCCAGGAGATCATCGACCACCACCGGCTGGGTGCGCGCACCACGAGCCTCCCCATCACGTTCATCAACCGCGTGGTCGGCTCTACGTGCACGATCATCGCGGACCTGTACCGCACGGCCGGGGCGACGCCCCCGCGGCGGGACGCCGGGCTGATGCTCTCCGCGATGCTGTCGGACACCATCATCCTGCGCTCCCCCACCACGACCGCTCTGGACCGGGAGATCGCCTCCTGGCTCGCAGGGCTCTGCCGGATCGACATCGAGACCTACGGCTCGGAGATGTTCGCCGCCGGCTCCTCCCTGGAAGGGATGGACCCGAAGAAGATCATGGAGCGGGACCGCAAGGTCTACTCCGAAGGGGAGCGCAAGTTCAGCCTGAGCCAGTTCGAGACCGTCGGGTTCGGCCCGATTCTGGACATGAAGGACGCCCTCGGAGGAGAGCTGGAGAGAATCATGAGCTCGGAGGGCTGCTCGTTCGCCTGCCTCATGATCACGGACGTCTCCCGCGAGATGAGCCTTCTCCTCTGCCGCGGGGAGCCGCGCGTGATCGGGGCCATCTCCTACCCCCGCCGGGAGGAGAACCTGTTCGAAATGAAGGACGTGCTCTCGCGCAAGAAACAGCTCCTCCCCTATTTCGTGGATCTGCTGAAGACGTTGTAAGGACGCCGGCAATGGCGTATAATCGCCAGCCAATGGAGAGCGAAGAGAAGGACGACGCCGTGATCCAGGTACGCCAGAACGACAACGGGGAGATCGAGGTCCTTCCCATGGGACACCTTGCCCGGGAGAACATGGAAGATCTGCAGGCCCGGCTGGACGAAGCGCTCTCCCGCGCCCGGGGAGTCATCGTCCTGAACTTCGAGAACCTCAGGAGCCTCAACTCCACGGCGATCGGGAAGATCCTCAAGTTCAAGACCACCTGCGACCAGAAGCGGATCCGGCTGATCGTTCGTCACTGCAACCCCGACATGCTCCAGCTCCTGAAGATGATCAAGTTCGATTCCCTCGTTCAGATGGAAAATTGACCCCCCGGGCGTTCATCCTCATGTATGGCGGCAGAATCTCCGAATCTCTATAATGGAGAACTATAGAACGGCAAGGAGCACTCGATGGCGAGAAGAGGTTCTGATACATCGACGGTGATAGGGCTCATCATGGGGTTCGGGGGGATGCTCCTCGGATTCCTCCTGGAGGGAGGAAACCCGCTGGGCCTCGTCGGTGTCAGCGCCCTGATCATCATTGTCATGGGAACCCTGGGCGCTACGACCATCTCCTACAGCCTCAGGGAGGTGCTCGGCATTCCGCGCCTCATGCGCCAGTCCATGCGGAGGGTCTCGGGCCCTTCGCCGCAGCTCGCGCAGCAGCTTCTGGAGTTTGCCGAGAAAGCGCGCCGCGACGGAATTCTCAGCCTGGAAGACACGGTGGAGGACCTGGAGGACGAGACGCTGCGCAAAGGCCTGCGCCTCGTGGTGGACGGCACCGAGTCTGAAATCCTTGTCGAGGTGCTGGAGAGCGACCTCGCCATCGTCGAGCAGCGGAGGCTCGAGGAAGCGGCCATTTTCGAGACCGCCGGTGGATTCTCCCCCACCATGGGGATCATCGGGACGGTCATGGGGCTCGTGCTCGTCCTTGGCCGGCTCGGAGCGGATACGAAGGAGCTCGGCCGGTCCATCGCCGTGGCATTTATCGCCACGCTGTACGGGATCTCCTTCGCCAACCTCATCTGGCTCCCCATCGCGAACAAGCTCAAGAACCAGGTCAAGCAGTTCCGCCTGGAGAAACAGCTCATCATCGTCGGCGTGCGCTCCATCCAGCAGGGGGAGAGCCCCGCGCTGGTCAAGGAAAAGATCGAAGGATTCCTCGAGGAGAGGGACAAGAGGGCGCTGGACGAAACGCGCAGCGACTAGCTCGAGGGGACGGCAATGGCACGAAAGATCCGACGACCGCCTGAGCACCATGAAGACCTCGGACGGTGGCTCCTCACGTACGCGGACATGATCACGCTGCTCATGCTGTTCTTCATCATCCTGTACGCCATGAGCAACGTCGACACGGCGAAGTACGAGCAGCTCGCCCAGGCCCTGGCGAGCGTGTTCAACGGCGGAGAGTTCACGATCTTCGACCAGAACACCACGGGCGGCGCCGGCGTCCTTCCCGGGGTCATCTCCGGGCAGAGGGTCGAGTCCCGGGGCGGCGGAAAGCGGGCAGGGACGGGCGGGCAATCCACCCTCCGGACCCAGGCCCTGTCCTCCTTGCAGAACCTGGTGAAATCAGGTAGAGTCAGGGTGATCCCAACAGATCGCGGGTTTGCCATTTCGCTCACTTCTGACTTGTACTTCGACTCGGCGTCCGCGGACCTGAAGGCAGACATGATGCCAGTGCTCCAGGAGGTCAGTGACTTCCTTGCGCGCATTCCCAATTCCGTTATCGTGGAAGGGCACACGGACAATGTCCCGCCGGATGGGAAAAAGTGGGCGTCGAACTGGCAGCTCTCCGCGGAGCGCGCCCTGGCTGTGCTCCAGGCGCTGCAGGATTACGGGGTGGCGCCGGACAGGATGTCCGCCTCGGCGTACGGAGATACGCGGCCCGTTCAATCGAACGACACGCCGGAAGGCAGGTCGTATAACAGGCGGGTCGACATCGTCATCGTGGAGCCGCAGTAGCGTTCGTCTTCGTTTTTCGTCAGAAAGTACCCTAACCACGGATTTCTGGGAGTACCTATGGAAAGTGGACTCTGGGCGGTCATCGCCGTCTTCGTCCCGCTCGTCGGGGCGTTCCTCCTTCCGCTCGTCGGCCGGGCGTCCGCGCTCGCCAGGAACGTGTGCGCGCTCCTGCTCGTGCTGGCGTCCCTCGTGGCGTCCATCGCGCTCGTGCCGAAGGCGCTGGCCGGAGAGACGTCCTCCTTCCTGATCCGCGGCCCCCTGGGGCTCTCCCTCCACCTGGAAGCGGACGCGCTGGCCGTGTTCATGGCCTGCGTCTCCTCTCTCGTGGGGGCAGTGATCATCCTCTATTCCTTCGATTACATCAGCCACTACAGCAACCAGGACGAGTACTACCTCATGGCGGTCCTGTTCCTGGGCGCCATGATGGGCCTCGTGTTCTCGGCGAACCTGATCTTCCTGTTCGTGTTTTGGGAGATCACGGGCATCGCAAGCTGGCGGCTCATCGGCTTCTACCGCGGCCCGACGGACGTCCTGCGGGCAGACAAGGCGTTCCTCGTGACCGCCTTCGGAGCGCTCGTCATGCTCGTGGGGATCGTCGCCATCAATGGTCTCATGGGAAGCTTCGACCTGGACGACATGAAGGGCAAAGTGCTGCCCTGGGGCCTCGCCGCCCTCCTTCTCGTGGGAATGCTGTCCAAGTCCGCGACCCTGCCGTTCCATACGTGGCTTCCGGACGCGGGCGTGGCGCCTTCCCCCGTGACGGCGCTCCTGCACGCCGCCGTGCTCGTGAAGATCGGCGTGTACGTATTTGCGCGGCTGTTCCTGGCGACCTTTGCGCTGGAAGAGACGATGAAGATCGTGGTCGCGGCAATCGCGGCCGCAAGCGCCCTGGTCAGCGCGGGAGCGGCGCTCGTGGATACCGACATCAAGCGGATCGTCGCCTACTCCACGGTGAGCCAGATCGGGTTCATTTTCCTCGGCCTCGCCACGGGCAGCGCGCTGGGCGCCGCCGGGGCGCTCCTGTACATCCTGATGCACGGCCTCGCCAAGGCAGGCCTCTTTCTCTCCGCGGGCATCATCGAACAGAACGCGGGCACGAAGGACATCACCCGGCTCGGCGGCCTGATCCGGACCATGCCCGTCACCGCCGTGGCGTTCCTCCTGTGCGCGTTCTCCGTCATGGGCATCCCGCCCCTGGGCGGATTCTTCGGCAAGTACATGGTCGTTTCCTCCGCCATCAGCGGGGGCCAGACCATCATCGGCGCGGTGTTCATGCTCGGCGCCGTCATGACCATCCTCTACCTGTTCCGCCTTTTCAGCAGAGTCTTCCTCGGCGAGGCCCGGGGGAAGCAGGCCGCGGAGGGCTCGTCCATGATGGTCGCCTGCGTGGTGGCGCTCGCCGCGCTGTCCCTGGCCGCGGGCTTCCTTGCCGGCTGGCCGGCTGAGCTTGCAAAAACGGCGATCAGCCAGATGCCGGGGGTGCCCCGATGAACAACTACAACCTGGTCCTCCCGGTTGCCGTGCCGGCCATTGCCGGCGTCATCGCGCTTCTCCTGCCGGCCCGACGAGCGGGGCTGGCGTCCGCCATCGTCGCGGTCGCCGCCGGTGCAGTCCAGCTCGCGGTCGCCATCGTCCTGTTCCCCGTGGACTCGACACTGAGCCTCCCCTGGCTCGGCTACGGGATCGAGGTCTCCCTGGTCCTCTCCCGGATGAGCGCGTTCATCCTCCTGGCAACCGCCGGATTCGGAATCCTCGTCTCGCTGTATGCAAGTGCCAGCCTTGTCAACGGCCAGGGCACCAGCGCGCTGCCGGCGGCCCGGGCCAAGCGTTTCCACGCGTGGGTGCTCTTCACCGTCGCCATGGCCAGCGGCGCCGCGCTTGCGGACAACCTCGTGCTGTTCCTCGTCTTCGCCGAGGGCCTGCTTCTCACCCAGTTCGCCATGATCGCCTCGGGGAGGGATCGGCCCTTCTCCACGGCAATCAAGGCGTTCGTGATCGTGGGAGTCTCCGACCTCGCCATGATGCTTGGCGTCATGCTGACAGGACGCCTGGCCGGCTCCCTTTCCATGTCCGCGATATCCGTGATCCGCCTCCCGCTGGACGGGCTGGGCGGCGTGGCCTTCATCCTGCTCATGGCCGGGGCAATCGGCAAAGCCGGGGCCATGCCGTTTCACAGCTGGATCCCGGACGCCGCGATCAACGCGCCGCTGCCGTTCATGGCTATCCTGCCGGCAAGCATCGACAAGCTGCTCGGGATCTATTTCCTGGCGCGCATCTCCCTGGACCTCTTCGCTCTTGCGCCGGGCACCTGGGTGAGCACGGTGCTCATGATCGTGGGCGCGGTGACGATCCTGTTCGCGGTTCTCATGGCCCTCATCCAGAAGGACTACAAGCGCCTGCTCTCCTACCACGCCATCAGCCAGGTGGGGTACATGGTTCTCGGAGTGGGGACGGCAGTGCCCGCGGGGATCGTGGGCGGGCTGTTCCACATGGTCAACCATGCGATGTACAAGTCCTGCCTCTTCCTCACCGGCGGCGCCGTGGAGAAGCAGGCGGGAACGACGGACCTCGAGAAGCTCGGCGGCCTCTTCCGGCGGATGCCGGTGACGGCGGTCTGCTTCATCGTCGCCGCCGCTTCCATCTCCGGCGTGCCGCCATTCAACGGCTTCTTCTCCAAGGAGCTGGTCTACGACGGCGCCCTGGAGCGCGGCTGGATCTTCTACGCCGCGGCGCTCCTGGGGTCGGTCCTGACCGCGGCCTCGTTCCTCAAGCTCGGCCACGCGGCGTTCTTCGGCAAGCCCTCCGAGGCAGCGCGGAACGTGAGGGAGGCCCCCGTTCCCATGCTGATCCCCATGATCGTCCTCGCCGGGCTGTGCATCCTCTTCGGCGTCTACAACGTCCTGCCGCTGGAGGGTCTTGTGCAGCCGGCAATTGGACAGAAAGTGCTGGGAGGTGAAAGCTTTGCCGGGTTCCCCGCCAGCACCGCGCTGGTTCTGCTGACGGTGGCAGCCCTGACCATCGCGGCGTTGAACCATTGGTACGGCGTCCGCCGCAGCGGACACGGCCTGGGCGCGGCGGACCACATCCACCACGCGCCCCTCCTGGGCGCCGTGTACGCCGTTGCCGAGCAGGGGAAGCTGGACCCGTACACGTGGGGCCGCTGGCTGACGCGCGGCGCGGCGGCCGCGCTCCACGGCATCGACCGCGGCATCGACTGGATGACGGACGCGGCAGCGGCGAAATCCGCGAACGGCGTCTCGCGTCTCCTGCGGAGCTTCCAGAACGGCAATGTCAACCGCTACGTCCTGTGGTCCCTCGTGGGGGCCGCCGCGGTGGTCTTCGCCGCGGTCGCGCTGATCGGAGGCGGACGATGAGCCACCTTCTCCTGCTTGTTCCCCTGGCAGCTCTCGTTCTTGCCAATGTCGTTCCCCGCTCCTGGCGGCCGTCTGCAACCTGGGTCGCCTTCTTCGTGTGCGCGCTGCAGACGGTGGTGGTCGTGCTTCCGCCGCTGGGGCTCGCGGACTGGTCGTTCCTGCAGCCGCTGGACAAGGCAATCGGCTTCGACATTGCGCTGGACGGCCTCAGCCTTCTCCTCCTGGTGAGCGCTGGCCTGGCCGGCATGGCTGCCCTCATGGCGTCCAACCCCGGCCTGAAAGCCCCAAGGGAAAGGTTCCTGTTCGCAAACCTCGTGCTCGTGGCTCTCATCGGCATCAACGGCATGGCGATGGTGAAGGACCTGTTCTCCCTGTACGTCTTCATCGAGGTCACTGCGGTGGCCACGTTCATCCTCGTGACCATCCGCCACGGCACTGCGGCGTTCGAGGGCGCGTGGAAGTACGTAATCATGTCGGCCGTCGCAACGGTGCTCATGCTTTCCGGCGTGGCGTTCTTCATCCTGATCGCGGGGGGCGCGTCGCTGGAAGCCGTGAAAACGGCGCTCGCGGCGCCTGACCCGTTTGCGTGGGCCGCGGCCGCGCTCTTCCTCTGCGGCCTCTTCGTGAAGGGCGGGCTCGTGCCCTTCCACGGCTGGCTCGCGGACGCCTACATGGCCGCGCCGGCCCCGGCCTCCATCTTCATGGCCGGTATCGTGACAAAGGCCTCCGGAGTGTTCGCCCTCATCCGGCTGTCCTCAGCCGTGTTCGGCGATGCTCTCCCGGCCCGATGGATCTTCCTGGTGGTCGGCGCCGTGACGCTCGTGATCGGCGCGTTCCTCTCCCTCGGACAGTCCGACATGAAGAGGATGCTCGCCTATTCCAGCGTGAGCCAGATCGGGTACATCGTGCTCGCGCTCGGCGGATCTCCCCAGCTCGGCGTCGTTGCGGCGGCCCTGCACTTCTTCAACCACGCCGTGTCCAAGGCGCAGCTCTTTGCCAACGCGGAGGCCATCGAGGTGAGCCTGGGAACGCTCTCCATGGACAGCATGGGCGGCCTGGGAAGCCGGATGCCGGTGACCGCGGGGACCTCGGCGGTGGCCTCGCTGTCCATCGCGGGGCTCCCTCCCCTTGCCGGGTTCTGGAGCAAGCTCTTGATCGTGATCTCGCTCTGGCAGGCGGGCCAGTACGGGTTCGCCGTCATCGCCATCCTCACGAGCCTCGTGACGCTCGCGTACTTCCTGTCCCTCCAGAGACGCGTGTTCTTCGGAAAGACGGCGCCGCAGTGGGAGGGCGCCCGCGAGGCGCGCGGCGCGCTGCTTGCGCCGGCGCTGGGCCTTGCGGTGATCACCGTGGCCCTCGGGCTGGGTTTCCCCTTCTTCCTGTCCATGATCCTGGGAGGCGGACAATGACGCTCATGACCATCCTCCTCATACTCCTCGTGCTCGCGTCCCTGTGGGCGTCCATGACGACGCTGCTTCTGCGCGCTACCATTGCACTGGCCCTTGCGAGCGCCATCCTGGCAGTCGTCATGTATTCCCTTGGCGCGACTATCGCGGCGGTGCTGGAGCTCTCCGTGTGCGCCGGGCTCATCTCGGTGGTTTTCGTGAGCGTGATCAGCCTCACGCAGAGAAAGCCGTTCAAGGACTACGTGGCGCGGCGCATGAGCAGGATGAGCCGGTTCTGGCCCCTGCCCGTCGTGCTCCTCGGCGCCGGGGTGGCGCTGTCCTTCGTGCACGCGCCGGTGCAGGTCGCCCTGCCCCTGCCGTCCGCGGCGGGGGACGTGCGCCTCGTCATGTGGAACATCCGCCAGCTCGACCTTTTCGGGCAGATCCTCATCCTGTTGACCGGCGTCATCGGCGTGCTGGTATTATTCAAGAGGGAAGACAAAGATGGCGATTGACATCCCCCAGTCGTTCTGGCTGTACTTCACGTTCTTCATCCTGCTCCTCGTGGACGGGATCTGGTGCATGCTGGCCACCTACAACCTGCTGCGGATCCTCATCGGCCTGGAAATCATGATGAAATCCGTGACGTTCTTCCTCGTCGTGGCGGGGTATCTCAGCCACCGTATGCCGCTCGCCCAGGCCATGGTGATCACCGTGATCGTCATCGAGGTCGTCATCGTGGTCATCGCGGCGGGTGTCGTCCTGGGATTCTTCCGCGCCCACGATTCGCTGAACGTGCGCAATACGCGCGGGCTGAAAGGGTAGGTCGATGTCGATGTACCTGCTCGTTCCCCCCGTCGCCTTCACGCTCATCCTCATCGTGGTCTGGGCGCTGTCCACGGCCTCCGGGACCCTCGGGTTCAAGCGCAAGGGGCCGCGCGGAGCGCTTGACAAGCCCTATGCGGGCGGAGAGGATGTCTCGAAGCACAGGTTCCAGATCGACTACGGCGAGTTCTTTCCGTTCGCCTTCTTTTTCACCATCATGCACGTGGTCACCCTGATTGTCGCCACCGCTCCCGCGCGGACGATCGAGAACCTGTCCATCGCCGTGATCTATGTCCTGGGAGCCCTCCTGGGGCTCATCATGCTGTTTCGGAGGTAACGCTTGTCATGGGCGTTTTCCATAGAATCGTCCGCTGGGCTCAGCGGAAATCTCCCTGGATCCTTCACTTCAACACGGGCGCCTGCAACGCCTGTGACATCGAGATCATCGCGGCGCTCACGCCGCGCTTCGACCTGGAGCGCCTCGGGGTGCAGCTCAAGGGCACGCCGCGCCACTGCGACGTCCTTGCCTGCTCGGGGCCGGTGACCCGCCAGGTCCGGGAGCGTCTGAAGCGCATCTACGAGCAGACTCCGGAACCGAAGATCGTCGTGGCGGTGGGCAGCTGCGCCACCAGCGGCGGCGTCTTCGACGGCCTGTACAACGTGGAAGGCGGCATCGACAAGGCCATCCCCGTGACCGCCTACATCCCCGGCTGCCCGGCGAGCCCGCAGGCCATCATCGACGGCTTCGTGAAGGTGGTCAAAATGCTGGAGGAGCAGGGCCTGCAGGAGCGCGCGGTGGAACGCCAGAAGGTGGAGGATTAGAATGAGCGCCACCGAAACGGTGAAGGCGGACCTGGAAGCGCGGTTTCCGGCTCTTGCCGGAGGCGCCATCCGCGCCTCGCGGGAGCGCCGGCTCTGGATCGAGACGAGCCGGGAAATCTTTGCAGACGTGTTCCGCCACCTCGTGAAGGACCTCGGGTTCACCAACCTGTGCACCATCACGGGACTGGATGAGGGCGCGGACCTGGGATTCATCTATCACCTCGCCGCGGACAACGGCGTCATGGCCAACGTGAAGGTGCGCTGCCCGAAGGGACAATCCATCAGGACGGTCACGGAGCTCTTCCCCGGCGCGGCCATCTACGAGCGTGAGGTGGAGGACCTCCTGGGCGCGCAGGTGGACGGGCTGGGCCCCGGGCCCCGCTACCCGCTCCCGGATGACTGGCCGCAGGGAGAGCATCCTCTGCTCAAGGACTGGAAGCAGAAGAAGCCGGCCGATGAGACGGCGGCTGCCAAAGGAGACACCCCCCGTGAGTGATCACGAAAAAATCATGCAAGTCCCCGTGGGACCCCAGCACCCGGCGCTCAAAGAGCCCGAGAGCTTCATGGTCGACCTGAGGGGCGAGAAGATCGACGCCGTTCGCATGCGCTTCGGCTACAACCACCGCGGGATCGAGAAGGGATGCGAGCAGCGCTCCTTCACGCAGGACCTGTACCTCGTGGAACGCATCTGCGGGATCTGCTCGTACGCCCACTCCACTGCGTTCGTGCAGGCGGTGGAGGAGATCGCGGGCCTGGAGATCCCCCGGCGCGCGCTCTACATACGCACCATCGTGGCGGAGCTCGAGCGCATCCACAGCCACCTCCTGTGGCTCGGCGTCGCCGGCCACGAGATCGGATTCGACACGCTGCTCATGTACACGTGGCGTGACCGCGAGCAGGTGATGATCCTCCTTGCCCAGCTCACCGGAAACCGCGTGAACTACGGACTGAACACCATCGGCGGCGTGCGCCGCGACATCACCGCGGAGCAGATTCCCAGCATTCTCAAGGTCGTGGACCTGCTGGAAGAGCGCACGAAGTACTACATCGAGCTGGCCCAGACGGAAGAGACGCTGCGCCAGCGCCTCGCGAACGTCGGCGTCCTGACCCGTGAGGACGCGCTGTCTCTGGGAGCCGTGGGCCCCACGGCGCGCGCCTCGGGAGTGGACCGCGACACGAGGCGTGACGATCCCTACGGGGCGTACGGCGAGGTCTCGTTCAAGGTCGTCACGGCGCAGAGCTGCGACGTATTCGGACGGACGGTCGTGCGCCTTGGCGAGCTGCTGGAGGCCTACGCGATCATCCGGCAGCTCGTGAAGAACATCCCGGACGGCCCCGTCCTCGTAAAAGCGCCGCGGAGGATCCCGGCTGGAGAAGCGGTCAGCCGCTACGAGGCGCCGCGGGGCGAGGATGTCCATTACGTGCGCGGCAACGGCACGGAAAAGCCCGAGAGGGTCAAGGTGCGGGCGCCGACGCTCGCGAACAGCCAGGCGGTTGCGAAGATGCTGGAAGACGGATACCTCGCCGACCTCCCCATCGTGATCGCAGCCATCGACCCGTGCTTCTCCTGCACGGACCGCATGATCGCGGTGAAAGGCAACGGGGAAAGCCGCGCCATGACCTGGGACGAGGTCTCGCGCTACGGCGTGCAGTTCTACAAGGCCCGCGGCATCGACTTCTCCCGGGTCAGGCTGCGGGAGGGCCCGGCCGCATGAGCGCCGTGATCGCCCTGTTCCAGATGCTGATATTCCCCGGCTTCCTCTTCCTGGTCCTCCTGGGCCTCACCGGCCAGTTCGTGGATCGCAAGCTGTACGCGCGGCTCCAGAACAGGGTCGGGCCCCCGTGGTATCAGCCGACGGCTGACTTCTTCAAGCTGCTGGGCAAGGAATCCGTGATCCCCGAAGAGGCGGACCGGCGCATGTTCACCCTGGCGCCGGTGTTCGCGCTGGCCTCGGTGATCGCCTCCTCGTTCTATATCCCCCTGTGGAGCACGAAGCCCCTGTTCGCATTCGAGGGAGACCTGATCGTCGTCCTGTACCTTCTCCTCATTCCCACGCTCACGTTCTTTCTCGGGGGCTGGTACTCACGCTCGGTTTTCTCAACCCTCGGCGCGGTTCGGTCCATCACGCAGCTGTTCGCCTACGAGATCCCGCTCCTCATCGCGGTGCTCTCCCCCGCCCTTCTGGCCAACACGTGGTCCATTTCGGGGATGACCGAGTACTACGCGTCCCACCCGGGCCGGTGGCTGTTCAACCTCATCGGGTTTGCCGTTGCCATGGTCACGCTCCTGGGCAAGCTGGAGAAGGTCCCCTTTGATATTCCCGAGGCGGAAACGGAAATTGTTGCCGGCAGCTTCACCGAGTACAGCGGCCGATTCCTCGCGTTTTTCCGGCTCGCCATCGACACGGAGGCCATCGTCTCCGCGTCCCTCCTGGCGGCCGTCTTCCTTCCGTTCGGCCTCGCGCTTGCCCCGTGGCTCGCATTCATTGTTTTCCTCGCCAAGATCTTCGCCATCCTCGCCGTCCTGGCGCTCCTGCGCACCGTGTTCGCGCGGCTGCGCCTGGACCAGATGATCAACTTCTGCTGGCGGATCGTCGCCCCCGTCGCTTTCTTCCAGGTCCTCCTGGATCTCGTCGTGAAGGAGCTCTTGTTGCCATGAAAGACACCCAGCATTGGCGCCCGGGGAGGATGATCTTCTCCGTCCTGGGATCGCTGTTCAAGAAACCCGCAACGATCTCGTATCCGCGCGGCAAATTCTCCATGCCGTCCCATTTCCGCGGCCAGCCCAAGTTCGATTCCTCGCGGTGCACGGGATGCCGGCTGTGCATCCGCGACTGCCCGTCACAGGCCATCACCATCACGAAGGTCGGGGACCGCAAATTTGAGGCGTCCATCGACCTGGGAAAGTGCGTGTACTGCGCCCAGTGTGAGGAAACCTGCCCCCGCAAGGTGATCGAGATCACCACGGATTTCGAGCTCGCCCAGACGGAGCGGGGAAAGCTGAAGGTCGTCTTCCATGCCCAGCCCGAATCCGGATCCGGCGCCTGCCCTGATCCGGAAGCTTCAGGAGCATAGCCGCGCTCCTGGTCCCCGGAAGGTCGTCATCCTCGGTGTGGGCTCCGAACTCCGCTCGGACGACGCCGTGGGAGTCCTCGTTGCCCGGCGAATCGCGGAAAAGAACCTGAAGGGCGTCTGGTCCTTGTCCGGGGGGACCGCGCCGGAGAACTTCACCGCGGACGTGCGGCAGATCTCGCCGACCCACGTTCTCATCGTCGACAGTGCCGACATGGGCGAGCCTGCCGGCGCGATCCGTCTTCTCGATCCCGCGGACATTGGCGGGATCTCCTTCGGCACGCACGCTCTTCCCCTCGGCGTGCTCGCCGGGTTCCTGGTGAAGGAAACGGGATGCCGGGTGATCGTCATCGGGATTCAGCCGGAGTCCATCGAGTTCGGAGAACAGCTTTCCTCCGCGGTCCGCGCGGCGCTGGAGAAGACCGTGCAGGCGATCGTTGAAGCCGTCGGCGCTTCCTGAATGAATCCCCGGACTTGACAACCCGCCGCCCGGCAACCATGTTCATGAGGTGGCCGGCCCCAGCATCCTCATTCCGTGGCCTCGGGAAGAAAACGGATTCCTCCAGCACGGAGACACGGCCGCCTACGCGGTGGCCTACGTCCGTCCGGAGACGAACAACGTGCTGTACGAGCGGGCCATTCTTTCGGGGCTGCGGGCGCGCGGCACCATCATCTACTGCGCGAACATCGGCGGAAGCATCTTCCAGAGGGACCGGATCCTCGAGGGCCACTACCCAACCCAGTTCCGATTTGCCCGCGACCCGCGGGGAGAGCTCGGACGCTTCCCGGAGATTACGGACCGGGTCCAGGGGCATTTCCATCGGTCCGTGGAGGAGATGAACCTCGTAGGCTCATTCAACGCCGTTGCAACCCTCGGGATGAGTGAAGAGGACCTCCTGGAGACCATCGTGCCGTCAAGCGACTACCTGGGCTGCTGGGGGCAGTCGTTCAAGAGGATCGGGTCATCCATCGTCGTGAACCCGAACCTGCCGGCCATCATCAAGCGTCACGCCTTGCCGGCAAACGTGTTCGCCGTTGTCGCGAGGTTTCTCGACGCCTCGCCGGGCTGCTTCGACGAAGTGAACCGCACGATCTTCACGGCGATCACAGCCCGATCTGAAACGCCGCTGGTGGACGGAGAGAAGCTCGATTCGCTGGACTGGTCGGAGCGCATCCGGCGGACGTTCCACTTCTCCATCAACCACCTCATGACGATGCTGGACATGGCGGATTTCGTCTACCTGAACAGCGACCGGCGGCTGGACGTGGCGGACACGCCGCTGGGCAGGCTGCTCATGTCCGAGGGTGCCGCGACGGCGGAGGAGCTTCGCTCCCTGAAGAGCTTCCCGCTGGTCCGCCGCACAGGCAGCCGGGGATCATCCCTGCTCTACCTGCCCACGGCAGCCGGCGGCATGACGCCGCGCCAGGTTGTTTCGATGATGAAGGCAGGCGCGTAGACGGGCTACTGCCGGGAGCGGCGCCTGAGACGGCGTCGAACGTGGCGAAGCACGTACAGGACCACCAGGGCCGCGAGGAGCGTGAGCACCACGATATCGATGCCGTGGCTGTAGCGCAGGACCACGGCCCAGTTCTTCTTCAGCACCCACCCGCACCACGTCAGAAACGCGTTCCAGGCGCCCGCCCCGACCAAGGTAAACAGAATGAACGGGAAGAGCTTCATGCCTCCCGTGCCGGCGGGAATGGAGATGAGGTGCCGCACGATCGGAATGAACCTGCTCACGAGGATCGTGATGCTCCCGCGTCTGCGGAAGAAACGGTCCGTGAGCTCGAGGTCTTCACGGTCGAGAAGGAGATAGCGTCCCCAGCCGGTCACGAAAGGACGGCCGCCGAACCTGCCGATTGCGTAGCCGACGAGGGAACCAACGATGCTCCCCAGGGTGGCGAAGAGGATCACCCCGGCCGCTGACAGTCTCCCGTCAGCGACAAGAAAGCCGGCAAACGGCATGACAGCCTCGCTGGGCACCGGCAGGACCATGCTCTCCGCGACCATGAGGAGAAACACTCCCGCGTAGCCGATGCTCCCGATGACTGTCGTGCCGAAGCCGGCGATTGCCTCCGTGATGCCCACAGCGTCCTTCGCCTAGTCGGCCTTCCGGCCATCCCTGGCCCCGGCCTCCTTCGCCATCCCTGGCTTCAGAAGTTCGCCGTGGCCCTCTGGCTGCGGCCGAACCCGCCGCGCTTTGAGAACCAGAAGGAGAGCAGGATCACCACCACGCACGCCGCTCCCGCAATGGCCACGCCGACGCTCATGGGGAGGGTGATCAGCAAGGGGGCCGCGATCAGCGACACGAGGTTGATGACCTTGATCATGGGGTTGAGGGCGGGACCCGAGGTGTCCTTCAGGGGGTCTCCGACCGTGTCGCCAATGACCGAGGCCTTGTGCGCCTCCGATCCCTTGCCTCCGTACAGGCCGTCCTCGATGGTCTTCTTCGCGTTGTCCCACGCCCCGCCCGAAGTCGCCATGAAGACCGCCAGGAGCTGGCCGGAGAGAATGACCCCGGCAAGGAACCCGCCGAGAGCTTCCACGTGGAGCAGGAGGCCGACCGCGATGGGGGAGAGAACGGCGATCAGGGCGAGCGGAATGAGCTCGCGCTGTGCCGCTTTTGTGCACAAGGACACGGTCTGACCGTAGTCTGGCTTCACCTTGCCTTCCAGCAGGCCGGGGATGCGGAACTGGCGCCGCACCTCTTCCACGATGAGGCCCGCGGCGCGAGCCACGGAGTTGACGGTGAGGCTGGAGAACAGCCACGGAATGGTGCCGCCGATCAGCATCCCGATGAACACGGTGGGCATCGAGACGCGGATGCCCGTCACGGAGAGCCACGCCTCCTTGGCGAAACCGAGCGTCTTCTGAACGAGGGAGACGTCCGTGAGGAAGGACCCGAACAGGGACACGGCCGCAATGACGGCTGAGCCGATTGCCACGCCCTTGGTGATAGCCTTGGTGGTGTTTCCCACGGCGTCGAGGTCCGCCATGATCTGGCGCGCCTTCTGGTCCAGCCCGGCCATCTCGCCGATGCCGTTCGCGTTGTCCGAGATGGGCCCGAAGGAGTCCATGGCCACGTTGTTGCCCGTCAGCGTGAGCATGCCGATACCGGTCATGGCTACTCCGTAGAGAACGTAGACCACGTCCTGGCCCCAGTAGATGAGCACGGCCGCGAGGATGGTCAGGCCGATGACGATTGCCTGCCAGACCGTGGCCTCGAACCCGACCACCAGGCCGCGGAGAATGACCGTTGCCGGCCCGGTCCGCGTGGCGGCCGCGATATCCTTCACCGGCTTGTGGTGCGTGTCCGTGAAGTACTTGGTCAGCTCATCCAGCGCGATGGCGAGCGCAATGCCGACGCCCACGGAGAGGAACGCGCGCCACTCGTGCATATAGAACATCGCCAGGAAGAAGAACGCGACGAGCGAGATGGCCGCGGAGGAGTAGAAGCCCCGGTTGATGGAGGAGAGGGCGTTCTCGTTCCCGCCGCCTTTCTTTCCGCGCACGAGGTAGGTTCCGATGATGGAGGAAAGCACTCCGATGCCGCGCACGAGCAACGGGAAGATGATCCACTTCAGGTCCCCCGTGACGAACACGAGGGCCACGCCGAGAATCAATCCCGAGACGATCGTGACCTCGTACGACTCGAAGATGTCCGCGGCCATTCCGGCGCAGTCGCCGACGTTGTCGCCGACGAGGTCGGCGATGACCGCCGCGTTGCGGGGGTCGTCTTCCGGCATTCCCGCCTCCACCTTTCCGACAAGGTCCGCGCCGACGTCGGCGGCCTTCGTGTAGATGCCGCCGCCCACCCTCATGAACAGGGCGAGCAGCGTGCCGCCGAACCCGAAGCCGAGCAGCGCGTCAGGGGCGTCCATTCCCATGTAGAGGAAAATGGCCGTTCCGCCGAGGAGGCCCAGACCGTCCGTCAGCATCCCGGTGATCGTTCCCGAGCGGTACGCGATCTTCAGGGCCTCGGAAAAGCTGCTGCGGGCCGCGGCCGCCACGCGGACGTTCCCCTGGACCGCCATTCTCATGCCGAACTGCCCGACGAGGAGGGAGAAGATGGCTCCCATGATGAAGGAAACCGCCCGGGCGATTCCGACGAAGAGCCTGATCTGGCCCTCCGAGTAGCCCGCAAAGCGGGTCGCTGCCGCCTCGCTGGGCGCCACAACGTAGACGGAAAGGAACAGCACCACCGTCAGGATGACGATCAGCGGGAGGATGGTCCTGAGCTGCCGGCCCAGGTACGCGTCCGCCCCTTCGCGGATGGCGTTCCAGATCACCTGCATCTGGGGGCTGCCCTTGTCGGCGCGCATGACCTGCCGGCGCAGATACAGGGCGTACAGCAGCCCCAGGACGGCAATGCCGAGAACCACCCAGAGGGACACGCTTTCAAACTGTGTTGCGTTGGCCAGGTGAGACATGAGCTTTCCTCCATACAGGTCGCCGAATAGCGGCAGAATGCAGGTGAGATTTGAATAGGGTCCGCAGAAGACCCAACGTACACTAAAGGGAAAGACCGGGGAGTGTCAAGAGAGGGTGCCGGCACCGACGGCCGGTGCAAAACGGCATGCGCCCGGTGTTTCATCACTCGACAGCGCCGGGAGGCTCCTCTATACTAGCCCCGGTTGCACGGAACCAAGGAGGCTGACATGGACGGCAGGTCGCGGTCCGCCATCGTGGTGGGCGCAATCCTCATCGCGCTCGGCGTTTTCTTCCTCGTGACACGGTTCGTTCCTTTCTTCTTCTCCACGTTTTCCTGGCCCTGGATCATCATCGCGGTTGGAGCCGTGTTCCTGGTCGTGTCGCTGGCCACATGGACTCCAGGGCTCATGGTTCCGGCGTGCGTGATCGGCGGAATCGGTGGCATCCTGTACTGGCAGAACCTCACCGGTCTGTGGGGCACGTGGGCGTACGCCTGGGCCCTGATACCGGCGTTCAGCGGCGTCGGGGTCTTCCTCAATGAGACCATGGAGGGCCGGCCCATCAAGGGGCTCGTGGACGGCGGCTGGCCCGTTCTCATCGGCCTTCTCCTGTTCTTCCTGTTCGGTTCGATCTTCGGCGGCCTGCCCTGGCTCGGTCCGTGGTGGGCGGTCGTCCTTATCGCCATCGGCCTCCTCGTTCTCCTGCGCCCGCTCGTGCGCCGCAGCCGGGGTGAGAAGCAATGAGACGCTGGAACGTCGTCGTCGGCGTCGTTCTCATCGTGATCGGCGCCTTCGCCGTCCTCCAGGTCGCCTTGAATGCCCTGGGGATCGCCTTCCGCATCTGGTGGATCTTCTGGCCCATCGTGCTGATCGCGGCGGGGCTGTGGCTGATCAGCGGCTTCTTTCGGCGGAGTCTTCCCTCGGCGGGCCGTGAGGAGACCTCCATTCCGCTGGAAGGCGCCACGGAAGCTGCCGTCGCGGTCCACCACGGCGCGGGGCGGCTGTTCATCGGGGGAGGGCTGGCAGGGGCCGCCAACCTGCTCCTGGCCGGCACCTTCGGAGGCGGACTGGACACCCAGAGGCGGCGTGAGGGAAACCGACTTGTCGTGGACATGCGCGTCCGCGATCGTGACGTCTTCCATTACATCTTCCCATGGGCGCGCGGCCGCAGCGGGCTCCTGGACTGGGACTTCACGCTGAGCACGGCAGTTCCGCTGTTCCTGAACCTGGAGACCGGGGCCAGCGACAGCCGCCTGAGCCTCGCGAACCTCCAGCTTCGCGAGCTGCACCTCAAGACAGGCGCCAGCTCGACTACCGTGGAGCTGCCCGCGGCCGGGGGATTCACGCGCGTGATCGTGGAGTCCGGCGCGGCCGCGGTGCGGCTGCGGGTGCCGTCCGGAGTTGCGGCCTCCATCCAGGTCAGAAGCGCGCTCGCCGGCATCCACGTGAACCGCCAGAGGTTCCCGGAAACGGCGGGCGGCTTCCGCTCCCCGGACTACGACCGGGCGGCCAACAAGGTGGACATCTCCATTGACACAGGAATGGGCGCCATCGAGGTGACCTGACACGGCCTGCCGGGTACCGCCGGCGGGCGCAGCGCCGCGGGGCCGCCTGCGCTTTCCCCCGCCCCTGAACGTCCGTATCTTTTCCACTGTCGATTCTCGCTGCCGGCGTTCGTCTTTCCGGCAGGAAGGAGGAGACCTCATGGCGCAGTTCATCTTTTTCCTTCGAGGAAGCTCGGCAGAGTTCCGAAAGATGTCGCCGGACGAAATTCAGCGGACCATCCAGAAGTATGACGATTGGGCCAAGTCCCTGGCCTCCCGGGGGAAGCTTCGCGGCGGTGAAAAGCTCAAGGATGACGGCGTGCGGACGATCCGGCTGGACAACGGGAAAGTGGTGATGGACGGTCCGTTTCCCGAGACCAAGGAAACGATCGGCGGGTACTTCATCGTCGAGGCGGCAGACTACGACGAGGCGGCCGATCTCGCGCGGAGCTGTCCTGTGTACGCCTCCGGGGGCACGGTCGAGGTGCGGCAGGTGGATCCGATTCCCAGCATGGCGCCGTGACCGGACTCCAGGTCCAGACCCTTGTGGACAACCTCTTCCGGCACAAGTCGGGAGAGCTCGTGTCCATGCTGACGCGCCTCTTCGGCGTGGAACGCCTGGAGCTTGCAGAGGACGTGGTGCAGGAGGCGCTCATCACGGCGCTCCAGCAGTGGCCGTATCGCGGCGTGCCGGAGAACCCCGGCGGCTGGCTGGTGACAGTCGCCCGCAACCGGGCGCTGGACATCCTCCGTCGGGAGAAAGTACTGGGCGGAAAGCTGAGAAAGGCTGCCGACTCGGCGCTGGTCCCGCAGGCCGGCGCGGTGGAGCGCTCGCTGGACGATCCGTTCGGCGACGACCAGCTCACCATGATCTTCCTCTGCTGTCACCCCGTGCTCTCCCGCGAGTCGCAGATTGCCCTGACGCTGAAGACGGTCGGCGGTTTCGGGGTCTCGGAGATTGCGCGCGCCTTCCTGGTGACGCCGGATACCATCGCGCAGCGCCTGGTCCGCGCCAAGCGAAGACTGCGCGCCGAACAGATCCGCTTCGAGCTTCCCGCGGCGAAGGAGTTCACGGATCGCCTGGAATCCGTGCTGCGGATCCTGTATCTCCTTTTCAACGAAGGCTACACGGTGAGCGAGGGAGAGAACCTTGTCCGTGAGGACCTCTGTGGAGAAGCGGCACGGCTGTGCTCCCTGCTGGCCGAGCACCGCGTCGGAGACCGTCCCCAGTGTCACGCCCTTCTGGCCCTCATGCTGTTCCAGGCCTCGCGCTTCGAAACCCGGACCGACGCGGATGGGAACCTGCTTGCCATGGCGGAGCAGAACAGATCCCTGTGGAATACGGCATTTATCGAGGAGGGCCTGGCCCACCTTTCACGGGCCGGCTCGGGCTCCCAGTTGAGCGAATATCACCTCCTTGCGGGAATCAGCGCATGCCACGCCGTGGCCCCCTCGTACGCGGAAACCGACTGGCAGCGGATTCTCTTCTATTACGACACGCTCATGGACCTGCACCCGTCGCCGGTGGCAGCGCTCAACCGGGCCGTGGCAGTCGCCATGATCGACGGCCCTCTTGCCGGCGTCAGGGAACTGGACCGCATCTCCGCGTCCTCCGGCCTGCGCGGGTACCACCTCCTGCCGGCCACGTACGGCGAGCTGTACGAGCGCGCGGGAAGCAGGGAGAAGGCGCTCGCCTCCTACCGCGAGGCGCTCGCAATGATGAAGAACGAAACGGAAAGAAAGTTCGTGGCGCGGAAGCTGCTCCTACTTGAGGAACGTTCCGTTCCGCAGCTCTGAATAGGCCCGGCGGAGTTCTTCCTGCGTGTTCATCACGATGGGCCCCTGCCACGCCACCGGCTCCCCGATCGGCTTTCCCGAGACAAGGAGGAAGCGGATCCCTTCCTCCCCGGCCTGGACCGTGACTTCGTCTCCCGAGTCGAAGAGGATGAGAGAGCGGTTGCCGGCCACGATCGACGAAGTGCCTTCGAACATGTCCGAAGGAGCGCCGCCCTGCGTTCCGACGAGCTCGGTGGCAATGGGACGGGGCTCCGAGGCCCTGAGGAACCGGCCGGACCCGGCGAACACGTAGGCGAATGCGTGCCGTGATGTCTCCACGGGGATCGACTTCCTGCGGTCAGGCGGAACCGAGACGTCGATGTAGTGCGGCTCAGCCGCAACCCCCACCACGGGGCCCCGGGCTCCCCAGATCTCGCCGCAGACCACGCGCACCTTCGTCCCGTCATCATCCGTGACCTCCGGGATGTCCCCGGCATGGATCTCCTGGTAGTGCGGCGCCGTCATCTTCAGCGACGACGGAAGATTCGCCCAGAGCTGGAACCCGTGCATCCGTCCGGCGTTGTCGCCGTGCGGCATTTCCTGGTGGATGATTCCGCGACCGGCGGTCATCCACTGCACGTCCCCCGGGGCGATCGTTCCCCGGTTGCCCAGGCTGTCCCCGTGATCAACCGTTCCCGACAGGACATAGGTGATCGTTTCGATCCCCCGGTGGGGATGCCAGGGGAAGCCGGCCAGGTAGTCCTGGGGCCGGTCGTTCCTGAAATCGTCCAGGAGCAGGAACGGGTCGAACTCCTCCGTGTCGCCGAAGCCGAACGCGCGGCGAAGGCGCACGCCGGCACCTTCGATGGTCGGCTGCGCCGTGATGAGATTCTTGACAGGTCGTATTGACATCGCCCCTCAAATATACTGACGCCGGCAAGCGGGGGCGCGCCGGCCGGCGTTCACTGTCTCTCAGCCCTTTGCCTGCGTGTCCGCCCAGGCGAGGCCCTTCTCAATGGCCGCCACCATCTCGTCGATCTGCGGCTTCGTGATGGTGATGGGGGGCGAGATGAAGATGTAGTCCCAGTTGCAGTACAGGTACAGGCCGTTCTCCATGAAGATCTTGCCCAGCTGCCCGGAGACGTTCCTGATGGAGTCATTAAACCCGGCGAGCGGCTTCTTGGTCTTCTTGTCGGACACGAGCTCGATGCACGCCCACAATCCCACGCACCGCGTGTCGCCGACGGAGCCGTGCTTCTTCTCCAGCTCCTTGAGCTTCTTCGCCAGGTACTCCCCGTTCTCCGCGGACTGCTGGATGAGGTTTTCCTTCTTGTAGACCTCGATGTTCGCGATTCCGCAGGCGCAGGCCAGCGCATGGCCGGTGTACGTGAGGCCGCTCACGAACTTGCGCTCCTGGAAGTAGTCCCAGATCTTCTTCGTCCAGATCGTCGCTCCAAGCTGGATGTAGCCCGAGGTGATCCCCTTGGCGGTGGTGATGATGTCCGGGACAATGTCGTAGTGCTCGATCCCGAACCACTTCCCCGCCCGTCCCCAGGCGGCCATGACCTCGTCCACGATGAGGAGGATGCCGTTCTCATCACAGAGCTGCCGCAGGCCCTTCATGTAGTTCATGGGCGGCGGGATGATCCCGTTGGTCCCCACGATGGGCTCGATGATGATGGCGGCAACCGACTTGGGGTTGTCATACATGAGCTGCTCTTTGAGAACAGAGAGGGTCTTCTCTCCGCACTCCTCGGGCGTCGTGGACCCGAACGGGCAGCGGTAGGGATACGGACCGAAGAAATGGACGACCCCCGGAATGCCGGGCTCCGCGGGCCAGCGCCGCGGATCACCGGTGGCCGTGATGGCGCCGGCTGTCGCTCCGTGGTAGCTCTTCCACGCGGCGTAGATCTTGTGCCGGCCGGTGAACCAGCGCGCGGACTTGATGGCGTTCTCATTCGCCTCCGCGCCGCCGTTGGTGAAGAGCACGTAGTCCAGGTCACCGGGGGTGACCTCCGCGACCATTGCGGCAAGCTTCGACTTTGCCTCCGTGCTGAATCCCGGAGACACGAAGCACAGCTTGTCCATCTGCGCCTTCATGGCGTCCAGGACGTGCTTGTTGCCGTGGCCCAGGTTGATGTTCAGGAGACCGGCGCAGCCATCCATGATCTTCCGGCCGTCCGTGTCGTACATGTAGATGCCCTCGGCGTGATCGATCACCGTGGGCAGCCAGCCTCCCTGCGCCTTCCAGCTGTAGATGACGTGCTCGCGGTCCAGTTTCTGCAGCTCCGCTGTCTTCATGAAAGCTCCTCTCTCTCGAACCTCAACGCTCGTCGGCCGTCTTCAAAAGGCAATGCAGGAGCACGTTCGCCCCGGATTCGCAATCCTCCCATTTCGTGTTCTCCACCTCGACGTGGCTGCGGCCGCCGATGCTCGGTACAAAGATCATGGCCGTGGGGCACACCTGGTTCATGTAGCTCGCGTCGTGTCCCGCCCCGCTCACCATATGGAGGGTGGAGTACCCCAATTCGCCGGCCGTGTCCAGCACCCTCTGCACGAGCCTCTCGTTGAACGGCGCGTGAGGGCAGCGCCATGTTTCATCGATCCTGATGGGCGTTCCATGCCGGCCAGCGATGTCGTGGAAGTCCTTCTTGAGGAGCTCCCAGGCGCGCACCGCGTGGGCGTCGTCCCAGGAGCGGATGTCCACGGTGAAGTGGACCTTGTCCGGAATGATGTTCCGGGAATTGGGGCCGTTCTGGATCTCTCCGACCGTGGCAACCATGTTGCCCTTCATCCGGTCCGGCAGCGCCCGTACGGCGAGGATCATTTCCGCTGCCGCGACCAGGGCATCATGTCGTCCCTCCATGGGAGTAGGTCCGACCTGGTTTGCCTCCCCTTCGAGGTACACGTCGTACCAGTGCAGGCACAGGATCCCTTTCGGAGCGCCGATGGTCTTTCCCTGGCGCTCGAGCATCGGTCCCTGCTCGATGTGGTACTCGTAGTACGCGTGCGTGGGCCACTTCTTTGCCGGCGCGGCGCCCTTGTACCCGATCCGGGCCAGCTCCTCACCCTGCTTCTTTCCATTGATGTCCGTTCGGCCGTACGCATAGTCCCGCTCCAGTGCGCCGGACCATACGCCGGAGGAGACCATGGCCGGGGCGAACCGCGAGCCTTCCTCGTTCGTCCAGTCCACGATGATGAGAGGCCGCTCGGTCTCCACCTTGTTCTCGTGGATCGTCCGCATGACCTCCAGGGTTCCCATGACGCCCAGGATGCCGTCAAAACGTCCGCCGCGGGGCTGGGAGTCGATGTGGGAGCCGCTCATCACCGGCGCAAGGCCGTCATTCTTCCCCGCGCGCCTGCCGAAAATGTTTCCCATCTCGTCGATGGTCACCGTGAAGTCGATCTCCTTGAGCCATTTCACGAACAGGTCGCGGGCGCGCCGGTCCTCATCAGAGAGCGCCAGGCGCTGGACTCCGCCGGCCGGAGTGGCGCCGATCTTCGCCATTTCCTCCAGGCTCGCCCGCAGTCGGGCGCCGTTGACCCTGAGTTTCGAGATATCCATGTCTTCCTCCCGGAAAGTACGGTTCAGAACGCGGCGAGCGGCTGCCTCTTCACGAACTTTCCCTTGCCGACCTCTCCCACGAACTTCATCTGGTCACCGGACCATTCCGCGACACGCTTTCCGCGGGAGTAGACGACCTGCGGCATGCCCGTCACGGTGAGGCCTTCCCAGGGCGTGTAGTCCACGTTCTGGTGAAGCTTCTTCTGCGTGATGGTGAACGTGCGCTTTGGATCGAAAACCACGACGTCCGCGTCCTTGCCGGCCGCGACGGCCCCCTTGTCCGCCAGGCCGAACATGCGCGCCGTGCTCGTGGAAAGGACATCCACCATCTTCTCCAGCGTGATCCGTCCCTTCACGACTCCCTCGGAGTGCATGAGCATCAGCATCGTCTCGATGCCGGGCGCGCCGTTGGGGATCTTCTTGTAGTCGTCCTTGCCGTTCATGTCCTTCTGTCCCTTGAAGTTGAACGGGCAGTGATCCGTGCCAATGGTCTGAACGTCCCCGTCCCGCAGCCCCTGCCACAGTTCGTCGCAGCTGTCCTGCTGGCGCAGCGGCGGCGACATGACGTACTTGGCGCCGTTCCAGTCGGGCTCGTTGTAGCGGTCCTCCGTGAGCGTGAGGTACTGCGGGCAGGTCTCCGCGTGAACGCGGACGCCCTTGTCCCGCGCCCGCTTGATCTTCCACAGGCCGCGGCCCGAGGAGAGATGCACGACGTAGATCCGGCTGCCGGTGAACTCCACGGCCTTGGCTGCCCGGTCCACCGCCTCCTCCTCCGCCAGGACGCAGTGCGCCCGCGCGTGGCTGATGGGGGGAGCCAGCTTGCCCTCCTCCGCGAACTGTTCGTTCAGGCGCCTGATCATGTCGAAGCTCTCCGCGTGGACCTGGACGAGGCCGCCGTGCTTTTTTGTCTCTTCCAGGAGCCGGATCATCGTGTAGTCATCCACGCGGAAGTCGTAGAACAGGAAGATCTTGAAGCTCGGCGTTCCGTAGTCGTGGATGGCCTTCTTCACTTCGTCGATGACTTCCGGCCGCGCATCCGTGACCCCCGGGTGGATGCTGTAGTCCACGACAGTCTTCCCGTCCGCCTTGCCCTTCTGCCTGTCCACGGCGTCCTTCAGCATCTCCCCTTTCCCCTGGAGGCTGAAGTCGATGATGGTGGTGGTTCCGCCGCAGGCGGCCGCAATGGAGCCCGTCCTCCAGTCATCAGACGACGTCGTCCCCATGAACGGCATGTCGATGTGCGTGTGCGGGTCGATGGCCCCGGGCAGGATGTACTTTCCGGATGCGTCAACGGTTTCATCCGCCTTGACGCCCAGGCCGGAGCCGATGGACGTGATCTTCTCTCCCTCGATGTACACGTCCGCGATGTACGAACCGGTGGACGTGACGACGAGACCGTTTTTCAGGAGCACGCTCATACGCTTTCCTCCTTACTTCCTCTCTGTCTTCGCAGCCGGGGCGACCTTCACCTGTTTCATGAGCGCCGGATCCTTCACGGGCGTGTGGTTGCGGGCCCAGCCCTTCGGCTTCTCCTTGTAGGTGATGAGATCCTCCACCGGGCAGATGAAGTTGCAGATCATGCAGCTGAGGCACCCGTCTTCATCGAGCTTCGGCCGCCTCTTCTCCGCGTCCCACGTGAGCGCCTGGCCGCCTGCGTCACGGCACACGATGTAGCACTGGCCGCAGCCCACGCAGCGTTCCAGGTCGTACTGCGCCGTTCCCTGGCGCTTGAGGTCGAAATGGTCGGTGCTCTTCAGGTGAGGAAGGCTCTTGCCGATCAGGTCCGCGAGGCTCGTGATCCCGCGCGCCGCCATGTAGTCCGTGAGGCCTTCGATCATATCCTCCACGATGCGGTAGCCGTAGTGGATGATGCCCGTGGTCACCTGCAGGGTGGTGGCGCCCACCAGCAGGTACTCCAGCGCATCCACCCACGTCTCGATCCCGCCCATTGCAGACAGGGGCAGATCGAGCTCCGGACACTGCGCCATCTCCGCAATGAAGTGCAGGGCGATGGGCTTGATGGCCGAGCCGGAGTAGCCGCTCATGGCGCCCACCCCGAATACGTTCGGCCTCGGCACCAGGTCGTCCTGGCCGATGCCGGAGATCGCGCGGAACGTGTTGACCGCGGAGATTCCGTCCGCCCCGCCTTTCTTGGCGAAGATGGCAGGCTCCGTCATGTCCGTGATGTTCGGCGTCATCTTGGCGAGCACGGGGATTTTCACCGCGCTCTTCACCGTGGCCGTGAACTTCTCCAGCAGGTGGAACGCCTGGCCGACCTTGTGGCCGGATCCCTCCACCGTCATGTGAGGGCAGGAGAAGTTCAGCTCCAGGATGTCCGCGCCGTTGTCCTCAGCCGCCTTCGCCAGCCATCCCCACTCCTCGTTGGAAAATCCCATGATGCTGGCGATGATGGGCCGGTCCGGCCACTTCTTTTTCAGGTACAGGAAGTCCGCGAGATTGTCCTTGAGCGGCCGGTCCGAGATCTGCTCCACGTTCTGCAGGCCCACGAGGTGCTTGTCTTCATAGTGGTACGGGGCCATGCGCGGCGAGGGATGGATGATGGGGATGCGGTCGGAGTTCAGGGTTTTGTAGCATACCCCGCCCCAGCCGGCCTCGTAGGCGCGCTCCACCATCTCCGCGCTGTTGGAGACGGGAGACGACGAAAGAAGGAAGGGGTTCCTGAACGTCACCCCGCAGAAGCTCACAGACAGGTCGATCTTGCGCTTGTTGTTCATGGCGTGCTCCTTCAGCTCAGCGCTTCGCGGATTGCCCGCGCGGCGAGCTTGCCGTCCTGCACGGCGTTCACGACGAGCGCCGGGCCCCGAACGATGTCTCCGCCGGAGTAGACGCCCCGGGCCGAGGTCTTTCCCGTCTTGGCGTCCGCCAGGATGAGACCCTTGCGGTCCACCTTCACCGCGGCAGACCAGTCCACGGCGTCCGGGCGGTTGCCGATTGCTTCGATGGCCACGTTCGCGTCCAGCGTCCACTCCGAACCCTTGATCTCCGACGGGGCGCGGCGGCCGGAGGCGTCTTCTTTGCCGAGGACAGTGCGGACCAGGTTGATTCCCTGGAGCCTGCCCTGCGCGTCCGCCACGTACTGCACGGGCTGGTTCAGCGGCAGGAAGTGCGCCCCGAGCCGCAGGGCGGCAAGGCGCTCGTCCTCTTCAGCAGGCATCTGGGCGAAGGAACGCCGGTACACCAGGTACGCGTCCCGTGCCCCGAGCTTGACGGCTGACTCGATGCAGTCCATGGCAACGCTGCCGCCGCCGATCACCGCCACGACCTTCCCTTCTATCTGCGGACCCAGCTCGTTGAAGCGGCCCTCCCGGAGCGCCGCGAGGAACTCCACGGACGTGAACACTCCCTTGACCTTCTCACCGCCGGGGATGCGCTCCGCGCCCCAGAGTCCCGGAGCAACAAAGACGGCGGCAAACCCTTCCTTGAGGAGCTTCTCGGCGCCCTTGGCGCCTTCGATGCGAGTCTTGCAGACGAACTTCACCCCGAGCGCTTCCAGATCCGCAAGCTCGTGCGCCAGAAATGCCTCGTCGAAACGATACGCCGGGACGCCGTAGCGAATGATTCCACCCGGCTCCGAGCGCTCCTCGAACACCGTCACCTCGAGTCCCTGCCGGGCCAGCTCCGCGGCACAGGAGAGACCGGCGGGACCCGAGCCGACAATGGCGATCTTCTCCTTCCTCGGCGCCGCCTTCTCCAGGGCGGGGGCGCCCGTCTTCCACGAGTGCTCGACAAGCGCGCGCTGGATCTTCCCGATCTCGATGGGGCGGGAGATGCCGGTGGCGCTGCACTCCTTTTCACACAAGCGCGGCGTCGGGCAGAGAACGCCGCACGCGCCGCCGAGGGCGTTGTTGGTTTTTACCGTCCGGATGGCGCCCGTGACGTTCCGCAGGCGAAGCTTGCGGATGAACGTGCCGGGGTCCGTCTCCGCGGGGCATCCCTTGGAACAGGGGGGGTCGTAACAGAGGAGGCAGCGGTCAGCCTCGGCCATGGCCTGGGGCAGATCGAAGCCTTTCTCCATTCCCTTGAAGTGCTCGAGCTGGTTCACGGCGGAGCCTCCTTGAGAAGTACTGTCGCCTGCCTCGGAAACGGAGCTGCCGCCCAAGGCATGCTGTGATGAAATGCGCTTCCGTAAGGATTGAACCTTGCGTGGCGGGATTTCGAAGCCCCCTGCTGCGCACGCCGCACGAGGCCTGACTTGCGGCTTTTCTCCCGCCGGGAAACTTTGATTATAAGGCCCGATCCCGGATTTGTAAACGATGTTTTTTTCCGTTTGACGCGGCTTTCTCCCGCGCCCTATAATCGGCGGCGAAAAGGAGAATAAAAGCCATGCCACGAGTCATCCGCTGCGGGCTCATCCAGGCCTCCAACCCCCGTCATGACGGTCCTATCCTGGAGATCAAGGAGGCGATGATCCAGAAACACATCGGCCTCGTCGAGGAGGCGGGCAAGAAGGGAGTGCAGATCCTCTGCCTCCAGGAGCTTTTCCACGGCCCGTACTTCGCCGCAGAACAGGATATCAAGTGGTACCGCACCGCGGAGCCCGTGCCCGGGCCCATCACGGAGAGGTTGGCGCCCCTAGCAAAGAAGTTCCGCATGGTTCTCGTGCTCCCCATCTACGAGATGGAGCAGGAGGGGGTCTATTACAACTGCGCCGCCGTTCTGGACTCGGACGGAACCTACCTGGGAAAGATGCGCAAGGTGCACATCCCGCACACCTACCCGGCGTTCTGGGAAAAGTTCTACTTCAAGCCCGGCACCCTCCCCTTCCCCGTGTTCCAGACCGCGTACGCGAAGATCGGAATCTACATCTGCTACGACCGTCACTTCCCCGAGTGCGCCAGGATCCTCGCGTTGAAGGGCGCGGAGATCCTTTTCAACCCGTCGGCCACGACCGAGGGAAAGTCGAAGTACCTCTGGGAGCTCGAGCAGCCGGCCCAGGCGGTGGCGAACGGGGTGTTCATCGGCGCGAACAACCGCGTGGGCGTCGAAAAGCCGTGGGAGTTCGGGAAGTTCTACGGATCAAGCTACTTCGTAGACCCGCGCGGGAAGATCGTCGTCAAGGGCTCGGAGGACAAGGACGAGGTCGTTGTGGCCGACCTGGACCTGGAGCAGATTCGGGAAGTCCGCGACGGCTGGCAGTTTTTCCGCGACCGCAGGCCGGAGCTGTATACGGAGATAGGGCAGCAACTTCCCTGAAGTGGCCGCGCCAGGGCGCCTTCCCCACATCCCTGTGCTCGGCGCCCCTCGGCATCCCTGCCTACGAAAAAGCGCCGGGGTGACCCGGCGCTTTTTTCATGCCTCGAAGAACCTTACTTCTTGGTCTCCTGGAACACGCCCGCGAAGAGCCACTCCAGGAGGAGGGCCACCACGACGGCGAAGTACCAGATCACGCCGCCGGGGAACGGAAGCTTGAAGCTCCCGATGTTGATGTACGCCATCTGGTTGATGAGCGCCGCGATCACATAGCAGACGACCCAGCACAGGACGAGGGAGACGAAACCCGCGAGACTCCACCCGTTGCTGTACCAGGCCCCGCCCTCGCCCTTCGTATAAAGCCGCTGGACGTTCACCTGCTGCTTCCGGACGATCCAGTAGTTGGCGATCATGATGCCGGCGATGGGTCCCAGAAGGATCCCGTAATTGCTGGCCCAGGCGGTGATGTAGTCGACATACTGTCCGCCGTTTCCAACGGCCCACCAGGGAGCAGCAAAGAACGCGATGACCGACCCGACGATGACCGCAACCCTCCAGCGCATCTTGAACGTGGACATCAGGATGTTGAACAGCGGAATCGAGTTCGCCGTCATGTCCGTTGACCACGGGGCCAGGAAAGCGAACAGAAGACCGATCAACGCGGGGACGATCCCGGGGGCGTACTGAACGATGATTTGCTGGGGCAAAATCTGACCTGTTAATGTCACCGCGGCAAATCCCAGACCAGTGGCCAGGATCTGGCAGAGAACGATTCCGACAAAGAGGCCGATCCCGAATGCGCCTTTCTTCTCCGGGTTGATGCCCTTTGAGATGTCAGAGATGTTGAGCGCGACGGTAGCCCACCAGTTTGTCTGGACGGCCAGGTAGGCCGCGAAGGGGAGGCTGAAATAGCCCGCTTTGCTCACCCACAGCTTGGGAGCGTTTCCGGCGAACTGGGGCTGCGTGGCGAGCCAGATGATGAGCCAGATGAAATAGATCAGCATGATCGGACCGGCCCAGTTGGCCATGGCGCCGATCCCCTGGAGACCGAACAGCATGACGACGACGAACGAGGCGAGGTAGAAGATCAGCGAGATGACGAGGTACTTGATGGCCACCGCGGTCACCATGTCCTTGGGTACGCCGGTGATGGCGACGATGATCATCGTGATGGCCAGCGATCCGGCCCAGGCCTCGATGCCGAACCACATCAGGCCGGAGAGCCCCCTCAGGACCACGGGCACGTGGGCCCCGCGGAAGCCGAACGACTCACGGAGCTGGACCGCGTACCCGATGCGGTGCCGTACGCCGAAGACCCCGTTCAGCCACATGACGATGACCGCCGCCAGGTTGCCGATGAGCGCCCCCCAGAGTGCCTGCCAGAAGTTCAACCCCAGGCTCAGGCCGATGGGGCCGAGGAAGAACATGGGGATGCAGGTGTTCATGGAGAACATCATCAGCGTCCATGTCCATCCACCGTATCTCTGCTGGCTTTTCGCAATAGGGAGCAGATCAGGGTTTTCGGTGTAACCCTTTGACGAGATCGAAACATCCGCCATAAGACTCCTCCCTTATCCAGGATATAAAGATTTCCCATGATAGAACCGGAGGTGCCGGAATGCAACATTTTTTTTGCACAATTTTGAAGAATATTCATGAAATCGTCGAACAACGTTTTCGTTGACGGCCTGTCTCCGGGATGCTATCATGAAGGTCCGCTTTTTCACCACACCACACAAGGAGACTGATATGCCCCAGGCAGTGAAGAAATTACGCTACTACGCGGGAGGCTGGAAGGAGTCCAGGACCTCGAAATATATGGACTGCTTCGACCCTTCCACCGGCGAAGTGATCGCCCACGCGCCGCAGTGCACGCCGTCGGAGGTGGAGGATGCCATTGCGGCCGCCGCCGCTGCATTCCCCGCGTGGTCGGACATGCCGGCGGTCAAGCGTGTCCAGGTCCTTTTCAGGATGAAGACGCTCCTGGACAAGCATCTCGATGAGCTCGTTCACCTCGTTGCCATGGAGCACGGGAAAGTCCTCGACGAAGCTCTCGGTGACGCTGCCAAGGTGACGGAGCTCGTCGAGTTCGCCTGCGGGATTCCGCACCTCATGAAGGGTCCGGCGGTCATGAACATCACCGCCGGCCACGACACGGTGCAGTACATGGAGCCCCTGGGCGTCTTTGCCGGCATCGTTCCGTGGAACTTCCCGGCCATGCTTCCCATGGGATGGGTCGCCCCGCTGTGCATTGCCACCGGCAATACGGTCGTGCTGAAGCTCGCCAGCTTCGTTCCCCAGTCCGCCATCCGCATCATGGAGTTGTGGGACGAGGCTGGACTTCCCAAGGGTGTCATCAACCTCGTGACGTGCTCGCGGAACGAGGCGGAAATCCTTCTCCGTCATCCCGACATCAAGGGCATCACCTTTGTCGGCTCGACCTCCATCGGGCGGCACATCTACGCCACGGCGGCGGCCAACGGAAAGCGCGTCCAGGCCCTGACCGAGGCGAAGAACCACGCCCTCGTGCTTCGGGACGCGCCCCTGGAAAGAACGGCGCGGGGCATCGTGAACTCCGCCTGCGGGTGCGCCGGGGAGAGGTGCATGGCCCTGCCTGTGGCGGTCGTGGAAGAGGCCATCGCGGACCAGCTCGTGGACGCGCTCGTCGCTGCCATGAAAGAGCTGAAGGTCGGCCCCGCCTATGAAAAGGGCAGCCAGCTCGGCCCCCTGGTCAACGCGGAGCACCGGCAGTCGGTGGTCAACTGGATCCAGAAAGGAGTCGAGGAGGGAGCGACGCTCGTCATGGACGGCCGCAAGGTCTGCGTGAAAGGATACGAGAAGGGCTTCTACCTCGGTCCCACACTCTTCGACCACGTGAAGCCGGGGATGACAATCGGAGACCGCGAGATCTTCGGTCCGGTCCTCTGCATCAAGCGCGTGAAGGACTTCGAGGAAGGGCTCGCGATCATGAACGCAAGCGAGTTCGCCAACGGCTCTGTCATCTACACGCAGAACGGCTACTACGCACGGGAGTTCTCCCGCCGGAGCCATGGCGGCATGGTGGGAATCAACGTCGGCATCCCGGTGCCGCTGGGCATGATCGGGTTCACGGGCCACAAGAACTCGTTCTTCGGGGACTTGCACGCCATGGGCACGGACGCGGTGCGTTTCTACACGGAACTGAAGAGCGTCACGTCTCACTGGTGGTCCGCGGAAGAAGCGCGCTCAGGAAAGGTCCTGAACACCTGGGACGGCATGATGTCCATGCCGGACAAGAAGTAGACAGATTCAATGAAGAGATGCCCGGCGATATGCCGGGCGTTTTTTTTTCGGACTACGGGCTGTACAAGAGCCAGAGCAGGAGATTGCAGACGAGCACCACGACCATCATGGCCGGGTATGCCGCACGGCAGTAGGAGCCCCAGCTGATCTTCTTCTCCGTCATGCGCTCGTACGTGGCAACGGCCACGACGTTTGCTGAGGCTCCAATGGGGGTCCCGTTCCCCCCGATGTCGGTTCCCAGCGAGGCCGACCACACCATGGGGAGCAGGGAGAAGCCGGGGATTCCGCTCATGTGCCGGAGGATCGGTGCCATGGTCGCGGCAAAAGGAACGTTGTCCACGATCGAAGAGCCGAATGCGCTCACCCAGAGGATGATGGAAAGCGCGGTAAGGAAGTTCCCGCCGGACAGTTCTTTCACCTTCGTGGCAACGACCGCGAGCAGTCCCGTGTGCTCCATGGCACCGACGATGAGAAACAGGCCTGCGAAAAAGACGATCGTGGGATAGTCGATCTTCTGGATGACTTTTCCCATGTGCTTGCCGCCGAGCAACAGCGCCAGGAGCGCCCCGGTAATGGCAACCGTGGCCACCGACAGGTGCGTGATGCTGTGCGTGACGAGGGCCACCACCACGTAGGATATGGCAATGAGCCCGACGGCAAAGAGGCGCTTGTCCTGGATTGCCCGTGCAGGATCAAGAGAGGCAGCCTGCTGCTCCAGTCTCTCCGGATTCTCACGGAGCTTCTGCCGGGCAGGGAAGATGTCGCGCCGGTAGAACAGGATGAAAAATGCGGTGTTCACGACGAAACCAATCCATGCAATGAGACCCGTGTTCTTCACGAAGTCCATGAATGAGAGCCCGAAATATGTCCCCAGGATGACGTTCGGAGGATCTCCGACCATCGTGGAGGCGCCGCCAATGTTCGCGGCGCAGATCTCCGCGATAATGAGAGGAAGGGGATTGATCCCGATAATGGCGCCGACTTCAAGGGTCAGAGTGGACATGAAAAGCATCACCGTGATGCTGTCCACGAAGGCTGACAAGAACCCGGCGAGCAGAGGGAAAAGGATGAAGAGGGCCAGGGGATCCAGCTTCACCCAGCGGGCGCTGTGAAGGCCGAGCCACCGGAAGAACCCCGAGAGGCTCATCGTTTCAATAATCATCATCATGCCGAAGATGAAGATGATCGTTTCCCAGTTCTCGTACCGCAGAAGGTCCCCCGGGGGCAGGACGAAGATGAACGCAAGGACGCCGCCGAGGATGGCGACGATGGAGCGGTTCACCTTTTCCGAGATGATGAGGCCGTAGGAGAGGACGAAAATCCCCAGGGCAATCCACTGTTGAGTAGTGATAGGAGCCTCCCCGGAAGCGTCGTGAGGAGGAATCCTACAGGAACTTGTAGCCAAAGGCAAATGCTTTTTTTATCCTCTTGAGAAGAGGAGGCCTTCGGTGAGCTGTTCTCAGTGCGTCGCAATCGAAGAGACGTTCGACAAGGATCTCTCGGCGTCCGAGCTGCGCCGCTTCCAGAGACGCGGACCCCGAATCACCACGCGGGCGCTCCTGGAAAAGATCACGGCCACGGGAGTGGCCGGGCGGACGGTCCTCGACATCGGAGGCGGCGTGGGCGCGGCTCACCTCTCCCTCCTTGCGGCCGGGGCCGTCTCCGCGGTCGACGTGGATGCCTCCGCCGCGTACATCAAGACGGCAAAACGCGAAGCTCGAAGGCGCGGATATGCCAACCGTGTTTCTCATGTGCACGGCAACTTCGTCGACCTCGCGCGAGAAATCCCGGCGGCGGACATCGTAACCCTGGACAAGGTGATTTGCTGCTACGATGACGCGCGGAAACTCCTGAAGGCGTCCGCGCAGAAGGCCCGGGGCGTTCTTGGGCTCGTGTATCCGTCAGACACGCGGCTTTCGCGGCTCATCAACCGCGCCTTCAACTTCGGCAAGAAGATCCAGGGAAACGACTTCCGAACGTTCGTCCATCCGCAGGGCCAGATCGATTCGATCATCCGGTCCGCCGGGCTTGAGGAGACTGCTCGTACGAGGCGCGGCTTCTGGCAAGTCGCCGTTTACACCAGGAAGAAAGCCGTCCGGACGGTCGGATAGTCAACTCAGCCAACTCGTCAGCTGGGCTCGATTGCCGCAGCGAGGATCGCCGCCCCTTCCTGCTTCTCCTCGTCCAGGTACACCTGCAGCATGCGTCCGTCCCGAACGGACGGAACATGGATGAGATGGATCACGTCCTGCACGTCGGCCAGGGACCGCTCCACGGACGCAAGGGAGTTCGGTGAGCCCGTGAGAAACTGCTCCTGCAGGGCGTTTCCTTCTGCATCCGGGTAAAGAGGGAGAATGGCGATGTCGGCCTCCACGAGATCCTGGAAGAAGTGCGTCCCGTACGACACCTCGGGCGTGTAGCCTTCCCGGGCAAAAGCAATCTCCACGAGCAGGCGCGTGTTGTTGATGTCGGAATAACTGACGCGGACCCCGAGGTTGATGTCGTTGCTTCCCCACCGGCCCGGGCCGAGCAGCCCGTAGCGCTTCCCGGCAAGGCGCTGGTTCAGAAGCCCGACCGCCCGGCCGATGCGCTGCTTCTTCTCCACCGTTTCCAGCCTGTCGTACGCGCGCGGATCCACGTACACGATGTACTCCAGATTCGGTACCATCGCGTTGGAGACTCCGGAGCGCGTGATGAAGATGACGTCTTCCTTCGGAGTGTCCGTGGGAATGGTGACCCGGGTGGTCTCCCGGCGGATGGAGAGGGACCTGCACTGCAGGATGTACAGCTTATCTCCGTCCCAGGCGAACTCCATATCGACCTGTCTCCCGAAGGCTGCCTGGACCGTCGCGAGCACTTTTTTGACCAGCGGCACAAACGGGGACTTCGCGATGAAGTTCTCGAACGTCAGGCACAGCGACGACGGGGCAAGGTCCTGCAGGCGCGAAAGCGGAGCGCGCATCTCTCCGTCCGCGGTCACCGAGACCGCGTCGAAAAGGTCGGGATGGTGCGTCTCCGCCGCGAGGGTCCGGAAATCCACGGTTTCGAAGGCGCCCGTGGACAGGTTGATGGCATCCACCATCTTCTGGGAATAGCGCAGGATCTGCTCCGCGGTGATTTCGGGTCTCATCTGCGGGTGGCTCAGGGGAATCATCCGCGGGTAGTCCCCCCCGACCCGGTCCACCGCGCGCGTGCCGAGGCCGAATACCAGGCGCACCAGCCCGTCGCGCTTCCTGATCCGCGGGTTCCACGCCCACGAGTTGTAGGAGTACATGACCCCGGCGGCAAAGGGGAAGAACCAGTTCCCGAACCTCCGCCCCACGACCTTCTGGACGATCATGGCCATTCGCTCGTTGAAGTCCAGCAGGCCGTGGTCTCTTCGGTAGATGATGGGATCCGGGCCGTACATGCTGGCAAGGACCGTCTTGACGCCGGTGATGAACGCCGCAAGGCGCGTGTCCTCGTCTCCCCGGTTCGCAAGGAAAATGGACTGGTACTTCCCCGAGAAAGCCAGTCCAAAACTGTCCTCAAGGTAGCTGGAGGAGCGAACGATGATGGGATGCTCGCCGATGGTTCGGATGAGCTTGCGGAACTCCTCCACCACGTCCGCCGGGAACGATGCCTTCTCGAACAGGCCCCCGACGCGCTGGTATTCCTCGTCGATGGCATCGCGGTCGCGATACTTGTGCGTGTGGAAATCGTAGAAGTGGTTGCGGTCGATGAAGTCCGAGAAGACTCCGGAGGTGATGTACCAGGTGTCCGGCACGGAGATGCGCTTCTCGAACTCCGGGTCGCGCTCGAGGAGGATGGGGAGGAGGATCTTCTGCGCCACGATCATGCCCGCGGCCTTTCCTCCGAGCTTGCCGGGGTACCGCACGTGGCCGATGGTGTTTCTCAGGATCGTGTCCACGTCCCTGATGGTGACGTGATTCTTGGCAATGCCGATGAAGGGGAGCTGGCCGGAGATGTAGTAGGAGAGCAGGGAGACGCGAATGCCCTCCGCTTCCTCCGGAGAGATGTACAGCTCTCCCTTGGGGATGTCGCAGAACTCCCGCAGCGCGCGCCAGATCGCCTCCGACGTGGAAAGGTCGCTGGCCACCACGCGGCCCAGCTCCTGGCACTTGTCCCTCTTGCGCACGAGGTTGATGTGGTTTTCCGCTTCATCAGGCGCAAGTGAATTCGCGAAAAAAAGGTCGATGAGGGCGTCCCGGTATTCCGCCCGGGTGGCCTCCGTATCCGGGACGCCGTCGGTCGCGATCTGGGCGGCCACCATGGACGCAAGTGATTCGCGGGTGATCACCCCCCGCTCGAGGAGCACCTCGAGAAAGGCGCTCCTCATGCGCGGGAGAAGCTCTGGAAACCGCGAGATCTTGCGGTAGAGGTTGTAGCCCTTGACCGGGCTCAGACCAGGGGGAAGCGGGGTCTCGCTCACACCCACCCGCGGAGCTTGCAGGCCTCCGCAACCCTGTTGACGGAGACCAGGTACGCCGCCTCCCGCATGTTCACCTTGTGCCGCTGGTGCATGGCGTACACGTCGTGGAACGCCTTGGTCATCTTCTCATCCAGCCTGCTGTAGACGAGGTCGAGGCTCCAGTAGTAGTTGTACGCGTTCTGCACCTGCTCGAAATAGGACACGGTGACGCCGCCGGCGTTCGCCAGGAAGTCCGGAATGACGAACACCTTGTTCCTGTACAGGACGGCGTCAGCCTCCGGCGTCGTGGGTCCGTTGGCAAGCTCGCAGACGATCTTTGCCTTGATGCGGGCCGCGTTCTTGTCCGTGATGGCATTCTCCAGAGCCGCGGGAAACAGCACCGTGGCATCGAGCTCCAGCAGCTTCTCGTTGGAGATGGGCTCCACGCCGGGGAAGCCGTCGAGGCTTCCCGTCTTCTGCTTGTGGGCGACAAGCGCCTTCGGGTCGATTCCCTTCTCGGAGTACACGCCGCCCTTGGAGTCGGAGGCGGCCACGAGCTTCATGCCCAGGATCTCTGATCCCAGGGTGGCCGCGAACTGCCCGGCGTTCCCGAATCCCTGGACGGCCATGGACTTTCCCTTCAGGTCAATGCCCAGCGCCTTGCCTGCTTCCCGCGTGACATAGATGCCGCCGCGGGCGGTGGCGTCCCCGCGGCCCGCGGAGCCGCCGATGGGAAGCGGTTTGCCGGTGATGACGCCCGGAGTGTGCTGACCGATGATCGTCTCGTATTCATCCATCATCCAGCCCATGATCTCGGGGGTCGTGTAGACGTCCGGCGCGGGAACGTCCTGCGTTTCCGAGAGGAACCGGCCGATGGCGCGGATGTACGCGCGAGCCAGGCGCTCCTTTTCCCCGGCCGACATCTCCTTGGGATTGCAGATGATTCCGCCCTTGCCGCCCCCGAGCGGCAGGTCCACCACCGCCGTCTTCCAGGTCATCCACGCCGAAAGGGCGCGCACCGTGTCGATGGTTTCATCAGGATGCCAGCGGATGCCTCCCTTGGTCGGGCCGCGCGCGCCGTTGTACTGGACCCGGAACCCGTGGAAGACCTTCGTGCTTCCGTCGTCCATGCGGACGGGGAAGGTCACGTGCAGCTCCCGCTGGGGCCAGCGCAGCAGCTCGTGCATGGCCGGCTCGAGACCGAGCGTCTGCGCGGCCGTATCGAGCTGTTTCTGGGCGATCTTGAACGGGTTGAGCTCTGGCATGGTGACATCTCCTTTGCTGTCGGACGATGAAAGAAGAAATGCCGTGGAGGCAACAGTCACTATAAACCCGGGAAACTCCCCTTGCAAGGAAAATCCCGTGCATAGAAATGCAGCGGGGAGCCGGCTCTCAGGTTCCGGCCAGATCCATCAGCTCCCGGTGCACGCGGCCGTTGGATGCGATGTATGCGGTGTCCGCATCCGTGAGCGCGGCGCCGCTGAAACCCGTCATGCTGCCTCCGGCTTCCTCCACGATGACCAGGCCGGCAGCAAAGTCCCACAGGTGATCAGAGAACTCGATCACGCCGTCAAGCGCTCCTTCAGCGATCCAGGAGAGAGTGCGCGCGGATGAGCCGAACATCCGAACGTTGAACACGCGCGGGCAGAGCGCGCCCAGCACGCGGAGCTTGCGCTCGGTCTCCACGCGCAGCTCGGAGTCGAACGAGATGCCGCAGGCGGAAAGGTCCGAGCGCGCGGACACGTGGATGCGCGCGCCGTTTCTCCAGGCGCCCGACCCTCTCTCCGCCCAGTACATCTCCGCCGTCTCCGGCATGAAGATGACTCCGGCGTCAAATGCGCCGGCGCGGCGGACGCCGACGGAGACGCCGTACGTCTCCATGCCGCGGACGAAGTTGTGCGTCCCGTCCAGCGGGTCGATGATCCATGCATATTCGGACCCGCGGGACGTGCGGCCCCTCTCTTCTCCGATGATGTCATGGCCCGGGAACGCCGCTTCGATGCGCGACACGATGAGCCGTTCCGCCTCCCGGTCGACGTTCGTCACGAGGCTCGAGTCCGCCTTCTCCTCGACGGTGAGGGCCGTGCGGCGGCTGGACCGCAGGAGCGCTCCGGCCTCTCCGGCGGCTTCCGTGGCAATGCGAAGAATCTCTGTCATTGTTGAACCCGACGCATCATAATAGAATCTGCATAAGACGAGAAAGGGGGCCGGCATGAAAAACGAGCAGTACTCCTGGAAGACGTTCGACGGCGTGGACATATTCGCCCAGGCGTGGTCCGCGGACGGGAAAGCGCGCGCGGCAGTGGCGCTCGTTCACGGTCTGGGCGAGCACTCGGGCCGTTACCAGAAGGTGGCGGAGAAGCTCCCGGCCGCGGGGTTCTCTCTCAACGCGTACGACCTGCGCGGGCACGGCAGGTCCGGCGGACCGCGGCTCTTCGCGCCGGGCTATGAAGCGCTCATGCGCGACATCGACGAGCACCTCGCGCAGACTCGCCGGCGCTTCCCCGGTCTGCCGGTCTTCCTCTACGGGCACAGCCTGGGCGGGGCCCAGGTCCTGGCTTATGCGCTCAAGCGCAATCCGTCCCTGGCCGGGGTAGTCGCATCCAGCCCGCTCCTTGCCCCGGGGATCAAGGTGCCTCAGCTCAAGATCAACGCCGGCAAGCTCCTCTCGCGGATCGCTCCGAAGATGATCCTCAGCACCGATGTGCCGTGGGACAGCCTTTCGCGTGACTCGGCTTTCGTCGAAGCCACCAGGAAGGATCCGTTGTACAAGGAAGGGACGAGCGCGCGGTTGGGTGTGGAGTTTCTCGCCGCCGGGCAGTGGGTTACGTCACAGAAGAAGTTCCCCCTGCCGCTTCTTCTCATGCAGGGCACCGGAGACAGGCACGTATCGCCCCCGGCGACCATCGAGTGGGCGAAACAGCTTTCCGGCGATGTGACGCTGAAGGTCTGGGAAGACGGGCGGCACGAGCTGCACAACGACATCGAAAAAGACAAGGTGGTGGATTTCGCCATAGCGTGGCTGACAAAGCACCTATAGGGAAATCGGTTTCTCCCGGCGCGAGAGGAGCCGCGCGGCCACGCTGAGAACGGCGATGACGGCCGCGGCCTGCGCAGCCACGAGCGGGATGGATGCCTGCACATGCCACCAGGGCGCATCGGGCAGCACGACGAGCGCCAGCAGCAGGTAGTGCATGATGTACAGGAGAAGCGGATTCACGCCCCACCAGCGCAGATACGCCGGCCGGAGTCCCAGCCTGTTCACCGCCAGGAGCACCAGGGAGAACAGGAGCCCGCTCGCTCCCAGGCTCACAAGAACGTAGCTGGCTGACACCCTGTTCTTGCTGATCGGAGCAACGAGGGACAGGAGCAGGCCGCCTGCCAGGGAGACCGCGCTGGGCCATGCCGCCCCTATCTCCCCCACCCGGTTTCGGCGCCAGACGTCCGCAATGACCGTCGAGAGGATGAGCATGCCCGACCAGGAAAGAGCGCCTTCCAGGCCTCCGTGCTCGGAGTGCAGCACCGTGGAAAGCCAGGAGACGTCCAGGAGAAGCTGATAGGCGCCGAGGATTGCCACGCCGACGAGCGCCCGCCAGAGCGGCGGGAGGCCGATGACGAGCAGCGTGGCCAATCCCGCCACGCCGATGGCCTGCAGGACGCCCCAGCTGATCGGGCTTGCGCTCTTTCCCACGAGCACTTCGCCGGCGGAAATGATCGCCCCGATCCCGATGAGCGCGAGGAAGCGGCGCAGGAAGTGCCCCCCGGCCTTCCCCATTCCGTCGCGTTCCGCCCGCGCGCGATACGAGTCGCCGTAGGTGAGCCCGATGGCGAAGATGAAAAAAGGAGCAATCAGGTCGATCACGGTCAAGCCGATGTCGGGGGCGTGCTTGAGCCAGCCGGGAATCGTAGTGACGTCCGCAAGGTAGTTCGCGATCACCATGAGGATCACGGCGATCCCGCGGTACTGGTCGATGGCTTCGATGCGCTGCTGCACGGCGCCTCCCTGCCGGGCCCCACAAGGCCCCTTCCCTACCCGGCGGCCTGCCTCCCGAGCTCCACGGCGATCTGCGCTCCCAGCCGCACGTTGGAGTGAAAGAGCTGGATATTCGTTTCCAGGGACTTGCCGTCGGACAGCTCCACGATGCGGGACAGGAGGAACGGCGTGACGGCCTTGCCGGAGATCTGCCTCCGCGCAAGGTCGTCCATGGCCGACTGGATCCAGCGGTCCATGGTGTCCCGGGGGATCTCCCACTCCGGCGGAACCGGGTTGGCCACCAGCATGCCCTGCGGGAGGCCCAGCCTGCGCTGGGCAACGAAGGCGGCGGCCGCTTCCGCCGGGGAGTCGATGCGGAGTGAAAGAGGGAGCCCGCTGGAGCGGGAGTAGAACGCTGGGAACTCGTCTGTTCGATACGCCAGCACCGGAACCCCGAGCGTCTCGAGCACTTCCAGGGTGCGCGGCAGATCGAGGATGGCCTTCGCGCCTGCGGACACGACCAGGACCGACGTGGAGGCCAGCTCGGAGAGGTCGGCTGAAATGTCGAACGTGTCCAGCGCGCCTCGGTGCACGCCGCCCAGGCCGCCGGTGGAAAACACGCTGATGCCGGCCAAGCGGGCGGCGAGCATGGTGGCTGAAACCGTCGTTGCCCCGATCCTCCTGCGGGAAAGGGCCCACGCCACGTCTCGGCGGGAAATCTTCAGGACATCCTTCTCTCGGGCAAGCCGTTCAAGCTGCTGCTTCGAAAGCCCGATGGCGATGCGTCCATCCATGACAGCGATCGTTGCCGGCACCGCTCCGATGCCGCGGGCAATCTGCTCCGCGGCCAGCGCTGTCTCCAGGTTTCGCGGATACGGCATGCCGTGACTGATGATGGTGGACTCGAATGCCAGAACGGGCCGGGCCGCGGCAAGCGCCTCCGCGACCTCTGGAGCGGGCAGCAGGCAGGGATTCACGACGAAGCCCCGCCCTTGAGGCGCTGTTCCACCACCGTCATGGCGGCCCGAACGGCGACGCGGATGGGCTCCCCGTCATGCAGGGCCGAGACAAGAGACGCCACGAGCAGGTCACCCGCGCCGGTGGTATCAGGGGCTTCAACGACCACGGAGGGCGCGAAGTCCATCTGCCCTTCGTCATCGAACAGGGTCACGCCTTCCCGGCCTTTCTTGACGATCACGTTCCTGATCCCGCGGTCGTTCATGAATTGCCGGACCGAGGCGCCGCAGAGGGAGTCCAGCTCCTCTACGGTCGGCGTGAGAAGGAAGAGATTGCGCAGGGACGCGAGATGACGCGCGGCCTTTTCCACGGATACCGGCTCGAAGACCACGCGCGTGCGGGAGGCGAACTCTTCCGCCAGGCCGGCAAGGACGGGCACGGAGAGGTTTGCATCGAGGACGAGAAAATCCGACGGCTCCGGCTCCCCGACTTCCCGGAGGGCGAACGGCAGGGAAAGCGCCTGTTCGAGGATCCTGAAATCGGAAGCGCCCACCTTCAGGCTGCCGCTCTCCATCAGCGCGAGATACAGCGGCGGCCGCGCATCCTTGTCCCTGACCGCCTGGATGGCCGCCCCGCCCTCTGCTTCCAGGGCCTGGCGCGCCCAGCGGGAGATCGGATCCCCGGCGAGCGCGGTGATGAACTTTCTCGGGGTGGTGAGACCGCTGAAGATCCGGTAGCCCACGCCGCCGAGCCCGAGCCGGATATCCGACGGGTTGGAGGTGCCGTCGAGAAACCTCTCGCGGACCGCAACCAGGTCGATGGCGACCGCACCAACGACGAACACCATGCCCCGTACGATGCGAAATCCTCCGGAGTCTGTCAATTCACCAGTCTGTCAATTCACCTCCGCGTGTGATATAGATGGGTGGCCACCATATGCGAAGGGATGCGGGCAGGGAGAACCAGGACATCGTCCTGAAAAACGGCCTCATCGTTGATGGAACAGGCGGGCGTCCGTACACCGCAAACCTCCTCATCCGGGCCGGCCGGATCCATCGCATTCTTCCGCGCGCCATTCGCTCGCGCGGCGTGACCATCGACTGCTCCGGCCGGGTCGTTGCGCCGGGATTCATCGACACGCACTCTCACCTGGACTGGCAGCTCCCGCTGAAAGGCCACGACGAGCTGAAGTACCCGTTCCTTGCCCAGGGGATCACCACGGTGGTCGGCGGCAACTGCGGCGCCTCGGCCGCCGGCTTCCGCGAGGGCTCGAGCTTGCGTGCCCAGGCCGCGGACAATTCCATGAACACGGGGCAGCTCGTGTTGCAGTGGGACACCGTCGCCGAGCTTTTCGAGCGGCTTGCGGCTTCGGGAGCGAGCCACAACCTGGCTCTCCTCGCGGGACACGGCTCCGCCCGGGCATCGATCCGCGGCATGAACCCGTCCCCCCTGCACCCCTACGAGACGAAGGAGCTGCTGCGGATCCTCGAGATCGCCCTGGAGCACGGCGCGCGCGGCGTCTCTGTCGGCCTGCAGTACCAGCCGGGGCTGTACGCGAGGCCGGATGAGCTGAAAGAAGTCGCCCTGCTCGTCCGGCACCGGGACAGGATCCTGGCGGCGCATCCCCGCTGCGTGTCAGCCGTTGCGCCGGGAGCGCCGGCGCGGTCGTTCGCCGAGGGATGCAACATCGCCGCCCTTCGGGAGCTGATCGATCTGGCCCGTCAGACGGGCGTCCGGCTGCAGATATCCCACCTCGCTTTTGCCGGAGCGCGCACGTGGAAGACATCGGAATCCGCGCTGCGGCTCATCGATGACGCGCTCGCGGACGGGGTCGACGTGCGGTTCGACGTCTGCGCGGCGCACAGCACCGTGGCGCCGGTCGGCGCCGCCCTCTCCCCCTGGTTCCAGGCCAAGGGCCGCGCCGGGTTCGAAGACATGTCTGCCCTGCGCACGCTGAGGAAGGAGATGCGAAAGGCGGAACGGCTCCTGGGGCTCGGCGCGGCGGATGTCAGGATCGCGGACGCCGTGGATCCGGACCTCGCGGAGTACAACGGAAAGGCGCTGTCGGAGATCGCGCGACTGCGCCGTTCCGGCGCGGTCGAGGTGCTCATCGACATCGCCCGGCGGACCTCCGGGCGGGCCCGCGTGCTCTACGACCGCATGGGCAACGACCGCGTGCTCGCCGAGCTGATCCGGCATCGCGCGTCGCTTTTCATGACGGACGCCTCCGTGGAGCGTTCGGGCGTTCAGAATCCCGCCGCCTACGGCGCGTTCCCGCGGCTCCTCCGCGTCGCCCGGGACGGCAAGCTCCTGTCCCTGGAGGACGTCATTCGCCGCATCACCGGCGCCGCGGCGGAACGGTTCGCCATCCGGGACCGCGGCGTGCTCAAGGAAGGCCTTGCCGCGGACATCACCGTGTTCACGTGGGAGAACGTCCGGGAGGGAGACAGCACCGACAGCATGGCGCCGGAAGGCATCGAGTACGTCTTCGTCAACGGCCGCAAGATCATCGGGGCAGGAAAGAAAGAGGGCCCTTTGAACGCAGGCGTGCCAGTCACATAGCCTGAAATTGTGTCACAAATACACACCCGGAAGCGGCGCATCGTGTCAAAATTCTCCAGAGAGGAACTGACTTCCTGATGATTCGTCTCCCGTTCCGAATAGGCGTCCTATCTCTTTCCTGCACAATAAATTAGACGTAGGTTCTCCCGTCTTTTTTGGCACGGAATTTGCGTATTCGAAATTGAAAATCAAGCCCGAGGAGGTGCGATATGAATCTTGTAGGTTTCCGCAACGGCACGCTGGATCCGCTCCGGGAGTTCGAAGACCTGCAGGAGGAGATCAACAGGCTCTTCGACATGACGAAGGTTCCCGAGCCTCGCGGAATCTTCGAGCGGAGCTTCTCCCCCGCGATGGATGTGGTCGAAAACCCCGACAGCTTCCAGGTGATGTGCGACCTTCCAGGGATCGAGATCCAGGACATCGAGATCTCGATCTCAGGAAACGTTCTGACCCTCAAGGGAGAGAAGCGCCGCGGACAGAAGGCGGGAGACCCCGACTCCTTCCGCGAAGACACCCGCGAGGGCATGTTCCAGAGGACCATCCAGCTCCCGCTGGCAGTGGATGCCGGCAAAGTCGAGGCCGTCCTGAAAAACGGCGTACTCACCATCGACCTGCCCAAACGCGAAGAGCTGAAGCCGCGCCAGATCAGCGTCAAGGCGAGCTGAGAGGAGGCATATCATGGCAGAGAAGACGATCGAGAGGAAGACGAAGTACCTGAGGCCCCGGTCCGCGGTGAGCGAGTCGAAGGACGGGAAACTGAGAGTCCGGATCGAGATGCCCGGCGTCCGCAAGGAGGATCTTGATATCCGGGTGGAGAACAACGAGATGCGGATCATCGGGCGCCGCGAACATCCGGCGAGCCGTCCGTACATCCTGCACGAAAGACCCGAGGGGGACTACCTGCAGATCTTCACGCTGGACGACACCGTCGACCAGGGAAAGGTCGACGCAGTCCTGGACAAGGGCGTTCTTTCAATCACTCTGGATCTCAAGGACCAGGTGAAGCCGCGCACGATTCAGATCAGAAGTGAATGAACGGATCCGTTCCCGGAGCTGCAGGCGGGGCCAGCGACGGCCCCGCTATGTCTTGTTGAATGGCTACTTTTTGGATGAACCTTCTGACTGTGGGGTTTCTTTCCTGATCATTTACTCCTTTTCTGCCCCGGACCGCATCCGTACGAACCTACGTATTTGTGCGTTTTCTGTGCTACACTGGCGGCCATGGCGGGAAGCCGTCTGCTGCCGTGGCGGAGGCTCTGGGACCTGGTCAGCGACTGCAGCGAGCAGCGTGACCTCGGAGGAATGCTGCGCTGCGTCGTACGCCAGATCCCCCGCGTCGTGCCGTGCGACAACGCCGCCGTCGTTGTCGCCGACTCCACCGGGCCCGGGGGACGTCCGAGGGTTTCCCTGGAGCGGAACGGGGTTCCGCCGGAAGCAGTCGGGCCCTACTGCACCTACTACTTCTATTGCGATCCGGCCCGGCTGAGCCTGGGGCCGCAGGATGAGATCTTCCAGGTGGACTGGAGGTCCGATCCGTACGGAAAGGGCGAGTTCGCCCGGGACTTCGTCCACGGACTCATGAAGATCGACATGTCAGCCGGGATTCCGATCATGGACCCGGACGGCCGGGGCGGCGTGTGCCTCATCATCACGCGCACCGGCCGCGGGGACCTGAGCGCGCAGGAGGAATCAATTCTCCGGGAGCTCCGCCCCTCCCTGGTCAACCTCTATGCCATGCACCGGAGACTGGAGACGCTCGCCCCCGGCGGGTTCTGCGCGGCGGAGCTCGACGAAACCGGATCCATGCTGAGCTGCCGGGAAGCCGAGATTGCCGCCCTGCTCTGCCGCCGGGTCGGCGTTCCCGAGATCGCGGAGGCGCTGGGGATCAGCCGGCGCACGGTGGAGAGCCACGTGCAGCACATCTACGTGAAGCTGGACGTGAGCAGCAGGAAGGAGCTCGTGAACGCCATCCTGCGAAACGGGACCGACGGCGGCCGGGACCCGCACCCTCCGCGGTCGCCGGGCCGTCTCAGGAAAGGCTCTTCTGAAGGGCCTGCTCCCACGTCCCGTACGCCTCCTGGTACGCGGCCGCATTCGAAACATCCGGCTCCACCGTTTTCACCGCGGCAAGGCCGACGAAGGCCTCCTTCAGATCACGGTACATTCCCGCTCCCACCCCCGCTCCCCTCGCCGCCCCCTGGGCGCCGTCCGTGCTGAAGAGCTCAACGCGCGCACCGGTCACCGTGGCGAAGGCCTCGCGGAACAGCGGGCTGAGGAACATGTTCGCATACCCGGCCCGCACGGTCCGGGCATCGATCCCCACTCCCTTCATGATCTTCACCCCGTAGTTGAGTGAGTACACGATGCCCTCCTGGGCCGCCCGCAGGAGGTGGGGGATCCCGTGCCGGTTGAAGTCGATGTTCAGGAAAGACCCGCCGACGGTCCGGTTTTCCAGCGTCCTCTCGGCTCCGTTTCCGAACGGCAGGATGACGAGGCCATCCGCGCCCACCGGCGCCTGGGACGCCACGGCGTTCATCTGGTCATAGGATACCGCCCCGCTGTCCCCGACGAGGAGCTTGCGGACCCAGCGATTGAGGATCCCCGTTCCGTTCACGCAGAGCAGGACGCCAAACCGCGGTCTTCCCTCCTCATGGCTGACGTGGACGAACGTGTTGACGCGCGACAGGGGGTCATACGCCGGCGTGCCGGCCACCCCGTAGACCACGCCCGAGGTGCCAGCCGTCGTTGCGGCTTCCCCCGGATCCAGGACGCGCAGGGAGAATGCATTATTCGGCTGGTCGCCAGCCCGGTAGGAGACCGGAACGCCCTTTTTCAGGCCGAGCTCGGCCGCGGCTTCCGCCGTGAGATGTCCCTGCACGGAGAACGTGGGCCGGGTCTCCGGAACCACATCCGCGGGAATCTTGTACCAGTCCAGGACAATGTCCGCGCGGCCGCCGGAGGTGAAATCCCAGAGAATCCCCTCCGAGAGGCCCGAAGGAGAGGTGCAGGCTTCTCCGGTCATGCGGAAAGCCACCCAGTCCCCGGGCAGGAGGAATTTATGGATCCGGGAGAAGATCCGGGGCTCGTTCTCCTTCACCCAGGCGAGCTTCGAGGCGGTGAAGTTTCCCGGCGAGTTGAGAAGCCGGGAGAGGCACGTCTTCTCCCCGATTCCCCTGAACGCCTTTTCCCCTATTTCCACGGCCCGGCTGTCGCACCAGATGATGGACGGCCGGAGGACCGCGCCGGCCTTGTCGATGATGACCAGCCCGTGCATCTGGTACGTGATGCCGACAGCCGAAACCGCTTCCCAGGCGCGCCCGGCGATGGCCTTCACCTCCGCCGCTGCCGCGACGATGTGCTCCCACCAGAGCGCCGGGTCCTGCTCTGCCCACCCCGGCTTCGGTGCATCGATGGCAAGCTCCGTCTTCGGCGAGGTCGCCGAGGCCGTCACGGCGCCCGACTCCCCGTTCAAAAGCACCACTTTGATCGAAGAGCTGCCAACGTCGATCCCCAGCAGATTGCCGTCCGGCTTCATCGTCTCCCCCTTTTGTGCTAGATACTTATACCTGAGCCCGGGAGGACTGTGAAGGAGCCTTTCGGTGTTACATACTGGAATCTGTACGATCGCTTGAGGAGGACAGGATGTCTGACGGAAATGAGAAGCTGGAGCTGGCTCGAAGGATCGCGGTGCGCAAGGTGTCGTTCATCCGGCACGCGATCATCTATCTCGTCGTCATGGGCGGGCTCGCTCTCATCAACAATCTCACCCCCAACGGGGGATACCAGTGGTGGCTGTGGCCCGCCTTCGGCTGGGGAATCGGCGTCGTGGCGCACTTCCTTTCCGCATTCCTCTACCAGTCGGGAAGCCTGGTGGACCGGATGACGCAGCACGAACTGGAGAAGATGGATGAGTCGAAGAAATCTTAGCCCGGTGGACATCGCGGGGATCACCCTCGGGGTCATTGCGATCCTCGCCGTCGCCGGAAGCATCGTGGGGCTCGCCCGCCAGATCCCTTTCGGGCACCGCTGGCAGAACATGGACATGGGCGACTTCTGGCAGGGAAGAACCGAGAGCGGGGCAACGCGGGCGGAGAAGGAAGACCGTTTCCCCGCCGACATCTCCGAGATCGAGATCCGCAACATCGCCGGATCCATCGACATCCACGGAGGTTCTCCGGACGCGCTCGTCGTTCATTCCGTGAGGACGGCCATGATGCCGGGGGCGCTGGAGAACATCCGCGTGAACTATGAACGCAACGGCAGCCGCCTCGTCATGGAAGAGAAGCACACCGGCGGGTTCTTCCGCAGTGCCGGCACGGTGGCCTTCGACGTCACGGTCCCGCGGGGAGTGAAGGTCATCGAGGTCCACTCGGTGAGCGGCTCCGTCACGGTGGAGGACGTGCAGCCCGGCATCTCCCAGAAGCTCACGACCGTATCCGGCTCCATTTCTACGGGGAAAGCCGGGAACCTCGACGTCTCCTCCACGAGCGGATCCATCACGTTCGTGTTCGGCGGCCAGGACCTGGAAGCGCGCACCGTGTCCGGGTCGATCCAGGGGAAAATCGACGCGCTGTCCAGGGACGGCAGCGTGCGGCTTCACTCGGTGTCGGGCTCCATCGAGATGGATGCGTATGCGGCGCTGGATGCCTCGGTCTCCCTGCACTCTCTCAGCGGCGCGGTGAGCTGCGACTTCCCGCTCTCCGCCACGGACCAGAAGCGCAGTTCCCTTGAGGGCAGGATCGGCAGCGGCGCCGCCCGGCTGGAGGCCACGACCACGAGTGGTCCCATTACGATCAGACGGATGTAGCCTGTCCGCTGCAGGACGGAAAAAGTTAGATCTGCATCCCGATGAAGAGCGCCGGCGAGTAGTCGAGACGGCTCCAGTCGGGGCCGGTGGGCAGGTTCGCTTTCACGGTGATGCCTCCCTCGATGGCGGCTTCGCCGATCACGGGGAAGCCGAGCGCCGCGCGCAGCCGGGGATGGATGCTGGATGACGCGGGCCCGGTGACGTCACGGAATGCGCCCTGGTCCGCGAGCACGGAAAGGTCCACGTCCGCCCAGAGCCTGCCCATGGGCACTCTCGTTCCCAGCCCGAGCCCCAGCGTCCACTGTGAGACCCGGCTGTCCGGAACCCAGCCGGCGCTCAGGACCGTGTAGAACCACTTCGTCCCGAATGAGAGAGCGCCGTTCACGGTGCCGTCGGAGTCGTACCAGATGTCGATGGCGTGCCTTCCCCGTTCCTCGATGGAAACGAGGCCGATGGGCACTCCATCGATTTCCCGGGAGATATTGACCAGGCCGACCTGCACGCCGTTGACATGTCCGGCGATGTTCACGATACCGACCTGGGCTCCCGACACGACGCCCGCGATGTTCACGACGCTGATCTGGGGGCCATTCACCACGGTCCCGCGGTTGGCAATCCCGGAGATCTGCGCGCCCCACACTTCGTCTCCCGCCCAGTTGAAGATGCCCGCGACCTGGGCGCCGCGCACCTCGCCCGCGGCGACGTTCACAAGCCCCGCGGTCTGGAAGAAGGTCCCGCGGCCCCCGACGACGTTCACCAGGCCCGCCGCCTGGAACCCCGACGCATCGCCGAGCACCACGTTCGCAAGCCCGGCGGCCTGGAAGCCCCTCATGTCGGAGGACTCGAAGTTGCCCAGCCCTCCCACCTCGACGCCCCGGTTGGAGGAGGAGGTTCCGACGAGCAGGTTGATGCTGACGGCATGGCTTTCCCGGGACGCAAAGAAGCCCGAGGAGATATCGGGAAGCAGAGTGAGATGGAAAGCGTCGTTGGTCGGCTCGAGCTGCCGCGTCTCGGCTCCGCCGGCCTTGCCGGGCGCGGACTGAGCATCCGGCTCCGGGGAGGAATCGGACCCGGCCGGCCCCGAAGCCCTGCGGCCTCCGGACACGGCGTCCACGGTGGTGGTGATGGCCGTGGCAACGGCCCGTCCGACCGCGGCGCCGATTGCAGCAGCGGCTTCCACCGGATTATCCCGGCTCGGCCCCGCGCGGCTGTCCGGCCCGTTGTCCGGGCCGGCCGCCCTGCCGTCCGCGGTGCGGGTGGTGCCTCGTGCCGTGGTGCGGTCAACGGGCACCGGCCTCAGGGCGGACCGGGACAGGGTTGCTGTCTGGCGCGACGAGATGCGGATGGTCGTGCCGAGGCGCCCCGCTTTCCCGTCCAGTACGACCTTGTAGGACCCCGGCGTCAGGGCAAGCTCCACGGACTGTCCCTCCGTCTTGTCCAGCTCCACGGCCAGCACGCCGCGGGAGTCCCGGATGTACAGCCTGCCGTCCAGGTCCTCACTCACGACCAGCTTGGCAGAGGCCGCCCTCAGGTCGGTGAGCACGAGGTCTCCTGACCCGGTGAGGCTGATGTCGTAGGCGGGATGCTGGGGGCCGTACTGCGTCTTTTCCGTGGATGCGAGGGTCTGCTGATATGCAAACGCATAGGCCTGGTTCAACGTGACCACCCCGCTTCCCGCGCTGTCCGCCGCGCCGCGCAGGCCGGAGACGAGGAAGTGCGTGAAGAAAGAAGCGCCGATCCTGTCGGACTCCTGCGCCGCCTCCTCCGCGGAGCTGGAGGTCAGGTACGCATGGCCTTTCATGTCTGTGGACGCGTCGAAGAGGAACGCCGGCCGCGCCACGCCGCCCTTGGCCCGGGTGAGGGATCCCGATGAGCAGGAATCCAGAATGGCGATCTTCACGTCCGCCGGGATGTCGTTGATCCGGCCGCGAAGCTCCTCCCAGGACAGGCGCTCGCTGCCCAGGATCAGCCCGTCATCATCGGAATGGCCGGAGTAGTACACGAGCAGCTCGCGCCGCTCCCCGTCCGGCCGCGGCGCGTTCATCATCCCTTCCACGCGCTCGAAGGCGGACTGGAAGCGTGAGAGGTTCGGGTTCACCGCCATGACGAGGTCGTCCGCGCGGACGCCCCCGAGCTCCTCGATCACCGAGGCGAAGGAGCGGGCATCGGACTCCGAGTATTTCAGCCGGGCCCTCCCCGGTCCGCCGTCGTTGGAGCACGCCACGAGCGCGAACCGGCGCATGGGAACGAGCTCTTCCGAGCCGGCTGCCGCCGCGGCAAGGACCGCGAAAGCCAGGGCTGCGACGAAGCGGGCTTTCATGGGCCGGGCCCCTTCTTTTTCAGAAGCAGGGAAACCTGCGAAAGGCCGGACGGCAGGGAGAGCTGCGCCGCGTCCGCCGAGCCCGCGCGGGAGGCAATCATGTGCGCCGCGCGCGCAACCTCGGCCACGTCGAACGGGGTGGACGCCGACACGAAGAAGAACCTTTCGAAGCCGGGGGCATCGTCCAGCTCGTAGGCGGCGGGAAGGATGACCTGGGCCTGGCGGTCAAGGGCAGGAGCAGAGCGGGGCCCGCCGCGATATCCGGGCGGCAGGTGCCACGTGGTGGCGCCCCGGCCGTCGACGGAGAGGATGACGCCGTAGCGGGCCTCCCCCGCCGTGTAGCTGAGCTGGATGATCTCTCCCTTGCCGGCGAGACTTCCGGAGCGCAGCTCCTCCGCCCCCTGCGCGGTCTTGCGGAACACGGCGAGGTGCGTGGAAAGACCTTTCATGCGGGCATCACTGACGGGAAGACGCTCGCGAATGACGAACAGGGACAGAAAAACGAGCAGCGCCGCTGCCGCGGGCAGCCCGATGACGAAAGGGAGCGTCCTGCTGTCCCTGCCCTGCGTCGGGCGCTCCCGAAGAAGCTTCTCCCGGATTGCGCCGGCCACCTGGGAAGGAGGATAGCGGTTCAGGATCTCGCGGTCGGAGCTCTGAATGGCGTCACGGCGGGCCCGCAGCGCCGGGTCCCGATCCAGCTCGCTGCGGATGCGCTCCGCCTGGTCCGCCGGCAGCTCCCCGAGAATGAACTGCTCGAGGAGCAGGTCCGATACCGCGCTTCGTTCGGGCATCGTCAGGCCTCCTCCATTTCCCGGGTCCGCTGCTTGAGGACGCGCAGCCGCTTCCTGACTCCCGACACGGAGAGCCCGACGTGGTGCGCCACTTCCTCCAGCGTCATGCCGTCCACGTAGTGCAGCACGGCCATGGTGCGCGTGGTGGCACGCTCCCTGCCGAAGATCCCGTCCAGCACCGTGCGGTCGAGGGCCCGGGACTCCACGTCCTCCGAGGAGGCAATGGACTCCAGGGCGTCCTCCCCGGCGGGCAGCGGACGTCGGCGCGAGCTGCGGATCATGTTGAGGCAGACGTTCGTGGCGATGCAGTACAGCATGCTCGAGGGCGCCCGATCGGTGAGCCGTTCGCGGTAGCGGATGAGCTTCACGAAGGTCTCCTGCATGGCGTCCATCGCCTGATCCTCATCGATGAGGAGGGTGCGGCACCTGCGAAGCACCATCGGTCCGTACTTTTTATAGAGAGCTTCGACATCAAGCGCCACCGGCATCTCCCGCTCATCAGTATCTGTAACACTCCACCGGCCGCCAGGTGACACCCGGTCACTCGCGGCGGTGTTCCACCCTCGGAACCCTCAGGGGTCCAGCATCAGCAGCTTCGAAGGAGGCTTCGTATGAAGTCCAGGGCTTCCGCCCTCCCCGTCGCGGCCCTGGCCGCGGCGATCTCTCTGGTCATCATGGCAGCGGCAGCAGCCCCGTGCGCCGCCGCAGGTTCCGTTCACGTCACGGGCAACCTGTCGGGCGACTATCTGCGGGGGACCAGCGCCCAGACAATTATAGGCACATTCGCGGGCCCGGAACAGCCCCGGTTCGCCGGGGTCGGGTGGGAAGTGATCCTGGGCAAGGTCGGATTCGGGGGCGACTACATGGCGAGCTTCCTCCACTCCCCGGATTCACAGTGGTGGCTGGACTGGTACGCGCAGCCGCTGTTCCTCTCCTTCCATCCATTGAGGAGGGGGTTCGTTCTCGACCCGTTCGTGCAGGCGGGGCTGGGAAGCGCGGGCCGCGTGCTCCTCCATCACTGGACGGGGAGCCCGGACAGCAACCTGTTCCTCTCCATCTTCCCGTTCGTGGCGGGCGGACTGGCCGTCGACCTGGAGGGCTTTCTTGCCAGCGCCAAGGTGTCGTATGCGCCATTCATGACGCCGCCGCCGGCAACGACCTTCGAGAACGCCCCCATCGGCCAGATCCAGGTCACGCTGTCCGTCGGCATCGCGCTGGACTGGTAGGAGACACCCTCCCGTGCTATTTTGCCCGACATGGCTCGTTCTCCCGGGCGAAGCTATGTCGGGTTCGGTTTCGGTCCCATCCAGACCGGCCTCATGCTGTACGAGGCCGTGGAATCAGGAAGCTTCGACCGGTACGCGGTCGCAGAGGTCGACCAGGCGCTCGTGGACGCGGTGCGCGGCAACGGCGACTGCGTCGCCCTGAACATCGCGGGCCGCGACGGGATCCGCACGAAGAGCCTGGCCGGCATCCGCGTGTACAACCCGCGGGTGGCGGCGGACCGGGCAGAACTCGTTGCCGCGATCAGGGATTCGGAGGAGATGGCCACCGCGGTCCCCAGCGTGAGCATCTACTCCGCCGGCGGCGATTCCTCCGTTGCCGCCCTGCTCGCCGGGGGGGCGGTTCCGGGAAAACAGCGCATCCTCTACGCGGCGGAAAACGACAACTTCGCCGCGGAGAAGCTTACGGAGCAGGTGCGCGCCCGCGCGCCGGGGCTTGCCGCTGACAGCCTGCAAGTGCTCAACACGGTCATCGGCAAGATGAGCGGCGTGATCAGCTCCACGGAGGAAATGACGTCGCTGGGACTGGCTGCGCTTGTGCCCGGCTTCGACCGGTGCGTGCTCGTGGAGGAGTTCAACCGGATCCTCGTCTCCCGCGTGACGCTCCCCGGGTTCGTGCGCGGCATCAGGGTATTCGAGGAAAAGGACGACCTGCTTCCTTTCGAGGAAGCCAAGCTGTACGGCCACAACGCAATCCACGCCCTCCTGGGATACCTCGCGTGGCTGCGCGGCCTGACGGTGATGAGCGACATCCGGAAGGATCCGGAGCTTCTGGAGCTCGGCCGACGCGCGTTCCTGGACGAGTCCGGTGCCGCGCTCATCGCGCGTCACCGCGTCGGACGGGACCCGCTGTTCAGCGATGCGGGATGGGCAGCGTACGCGGAAGATCTCCTGGAGCGGATGACGAATCCCTGGCTGCGCGACAGAGTGGAGAGGATCATCCGCGACCCCCGGCGCAAGCTCGGGTGGAACGACCGGTTCTTCGGCGCCATGCGCGCGGCGCTGGACCACGGCATCCGGCCGGCCCGGCTGGCACTGGGCGCCGCGGCGGCGCTGAAACACGCGATTGCCCAGGAGAAGAGCACCGCGGACCCGCGCGCCTGGCTCGAATCTCTCTGGGGCGCCGAGGCCGCCGGGCCGCCGCGCGAAGAATGCCTCAGGCTTGTCCTGGAATCCATGCGCGCTCTCGAGCGCGGGAAATCGTGAGCGGCACCGCGGGCGCGGCCAGGACGGGCCGCCTTCTTCCGATGGCTCTCGCGCTTGCCGCGATCCTCCTGTGGGGATTTCTCGCCCTGCTCAGCTCCCGGTTGTCGGCGCTTCCTCCGCTTCTGACGGCGGGATTGGCGCTTTCCATCGGCGGGCTCATCGGGCTGGTCAGAGCGCGGGACTGGAAGGTGGCCATCTCTACGCTGGGCGTCGGCGTCGGGGGGCTCTTCGGCTACCATTTCCTCCTTTTCACGGCATTCAGGCATGCGCCCACGGTAGAGGCGAACCTCATCAACTACCTGTGGCCGCTTCTGATCGTCCTCTTGTCCCCGGTCGTTCTGCCCGGATACGCCCTGGGGGTCCGCCACGTGATCGGCGCGTGCGCGGGGCTGGCGGGAGCCGGTCTCATTGCAACCGGGGGGTCGCTGCATCCCGACCTCGCGCACGTCGGCGGGTATTGCGCGGCGGCCGGCGCCGCTCTCACCTGGGCGCTGTACTCGCTCCTCACCAAGCGGCTGCCCCCGTTTCCCAGCGGAGCTGTCGGCGCTTTCTGCCTGTGCTCCGGCGTGCTGGCTCTCGGGGCGTATCTCCTTCAGGCAGGGCCATCCGGCTTCACGGTCATCCGCGCCGGCGACTGGCCGTTTCTGATCCTCCTCGGGGCCGGGCCCATGGGAGCCGCGTTCTTCTTCTGGGACGCCTCTCTGAAGCGCGGAGATCCACGGCTGATCGGGTCCCTGTCCTACCTCACCCCGCTGTTGTCGACGCTCGCCCTCGTTGCCCTCGGGGGAAAGCCGTTCACGGTCCTTTCCGGCGTTGCCATGGCGCTCATCATCGCCGGGGCCGTGGTGGGCTCCCGGAAGTGAGTATATAATCCCCCCCTCCGCGTTCCTCTTCCTGTGGCTGACGTACAAGCGGACCGGTGAAGTTTCCCTTCGGTCACTCCGGCCTTTCGGAAGATGCTCGTGACGTGGTTCTTCACCGTGTGAACGAACCGCTTTGAGCTCCTGAAGCCTGATCATCATCTCCCTGGTCCCGAGGTCCTGGCGCGGAAGCGCCCCCGTTGACGCTCTGGCCGCGCGCTCCTACACTCGGCACCATGCGGAAAACGCGCATCGTCTGCACGCTCGGCCCGTCCACGGAGGACCCCGCCGTTCTGGAGAAGCTGCTGCAGGCGGGAATGAACGTGGCCCGGTTCAACATGGCGCACGGCGACCACGCCTACCACGCGGCCATGATTTCGAAGCTCCGGGCGGCCTGCCTCTCCACCGGCATTCCCTCCGCGCTCCTCATCGACATCAAGGGCCCCGAGGTGAGAACGGGCATTGTCGCTGATGGAGGCGCCGTCGAGCTCGCTCCCGGGACGGAGATCCTGGTTGCCGCTGACGACTCTCCCTGCACGAAGGACCGCGTCAGCGTGACATACGCGGACCTTCCCGACCAGGTCACCCCGGGCAGGCACATCCTGATTGCCGACGGGTTGATCGACCTGGAAGTGATCCGCGTGGAAGGCCGGCTGACGAGGTGCGCGGTCCGCTCCGGGGGTTCACTGGGATCGCGGAAGAACGTGAACATCATCGGGATCAGGAGCCGGCTGCCGGCGCTCACAGACAAGGACCGGGAGAACATTCATTTCGCGGTGCAGCAGGACATGGACTTCGTGGCGGCGTCCTTCGTGCGGAAGCCCGATGACATCCTCGAGATCCGGCGCCTCCTCCTGGCGGAGGCGTCGCACCTGCAGATCATCGCCAAGATCGAGGACCAGGAGGGGCTGGACAATATCGACGAGATCGTGCGCGCCGCGGATGGCATCATGATTGCCCGCGGAGACCTGGGCGTGCAGCTGCCCACGGAGGAGATCCCGCTCGTTCAGAAGCGGATCATCCTGAAGTGCCACACCCAGAACAAGACTGTCATCACCGCCACGCAGATGCTGGACTCCATGATCTACAACCCGCGGCCGACCCGCGCGGAGGCCACCGACGTGGCAAACGCCATCTTCGACGGCTCGGACGCGGTCATGCTTTCCGGCGAGACGGCCAGCGGCAGGCACCCGGTGGAAGCAGTGCAGGTCATGGACTCCATTGCACGCACCGCCGAGGAGTCCCCCGAGTACGAGAGCCGCGTGCGCAGGTTCTTCCGCCTGGACGAGTCCAGTGAAGACGTTGCGCAGTCCGTGGCGCGAAGCGCGTTCCTCGTGGCGCGGGAGATCCGCGCGGCGGCGATCCTGGCCCCGACGCTCCACGGCAATACCCCCCGCCTGATCAGCAGGTACCGGCCCGAGCCCGACATCATTGCGGTGACGCCCTCGGTGGTGGTGCAGCGCCGGCTGCTCCTCTCCTGGGGCGTCGTCCCGCTGTTCAGCGAGCTCTCGGATGATTCGGATACCATGCTGAACAACGCGCTTGCCGCGGCCATCGACAAGGGGCTCATTCACACGTTCGACCGCGTCGTCATCCTCGCCGGCATCCCCGTGCACTCCCCCATCATGCTGAACACGGTGCGCGTCCACTTTGTCGGGAACGTCCTGGCAAAAGGCGGCCATGGTTTCGGAGGCTGGCGCGCCGGAAGGATCGTGCGCGTGCAGGACGCCCTGGATGCGGAGCTGCGTCTGAAGCACGACGACTCCGAGATCCTCCTGGCACGCTTCCTCACCCCGGACTTCCTGCCGCTGCTCACCGGCCTGCGGGGGATCGTCCTGGAGGAATCGTCGTACCTCACCGAGCAGCAGATCAGGTCCAAGGCGCCGGACGCCGCGTTCATCGCTTCGGTCCCGGCCGCGATGATGATCCTGGAGGACGGGTTCACGGTCACGCTGCACGGGGAGGAAATGGTGGTGTACGAAGGAATGATGCCCGCCGGCCCGGGCGCCCCTCCACCGCGCCCGGCGCCACCCGCACCGTCAGTTTCCTGACCGGCTCAGGTGCTCCTGGCGAACTCCTCGATGAGCTGCCGCTGGCGCTCGGTAAGCCGGCGCGGAATTTCCACGTTCACTTTCACGAGCTCGTCACCCGTGCCCTTCCCCTTGAGATGGGGCATCCCCTTCCCCTTGAGCCGGAAGATGGTTCCGCTCTGCGTTCCGGGCGGGATGGTCATGACGACGCTGCCGTTCATCGTGGGCACGCGCGTTTCTGTTCCGAGGATGGCCCCGGGCAGGTTCACGGTGACCTCGGCAGCGAGGTCCGGGCCCTCCCGCTTGAACGTTGCATGCGGAAGCACTTCCACGACCAGGTACAGGTCTCCGCGTCCCCGCTCTCCGGCTTCCCCCTCGCCCTTCATGCGGAGACGGGCGCCCGTATCCACGCCCGCGGGAATGGTCACGGTGAGAGTGCGCGTGCTGGTCACCCTCCCCAGCCCCCCGCATTCCGGGCAGGTGGTCGTGCCTGCGCCGAGCCGTACGCCGGTGCCTTTGCAGGTCGGACAGGTGTCCGACCGCTGAACGGACACGGACTTCTCTGTCCCGCTCCATGCTTCTTCCAGAGTCACCGAGATGCTGCTCTCCAGGTCCCGGCCCCGGGACTGGGCGCCGCGGCCGGCCCGCCCCTGTCCCCTGCGGCGTCCACGCGGTCCGAACAGGTCGAAACCCAGGTCTCCGAAAAGGTTCTCGAAGAAACCTCCGCCGAACCCCACGTCCCCGAATCCCTCGAAGATGCTGGAGAAGTCGGTGCCCCGGTAGAGGTCCTCCGGGCGGTACTTCTGGTCGATGCCGGCGTGTCCGTACTGGTCGTACAGGGCTCGCTTCTGCGGGTCGGAGAGGACGGCATAGGCTTCGGAGATCTCCTTGAACGTGACCTCCGCTTCCTTCTTCTTGTCCGCCGGGACCCGGTCGGGGTGGTGCTTCAGCGCGAGCTCCCGGTACGCTTTTTTCAGCTCTTCCTTGGAAGCGCCCTTCTTGACCCCCAGGATCTCGTAATAATCACGTTTCGATGACATGGCTGATTGAAAAACGCCCCGGCCGAAGCCGGGGCGCGTCAGTTATTTATCCTTCTTCTCTTCCCGGAACTCGGCGTCAATGACGTCGTCGTTCTTCTTGCCGCCGTCACCGGATGCCGAGGCGCCTCCGCCGTTTTCCGGCTGCGGGCCCGGTCCTGACTGGCCGCCGCCCTGCTTCCCGGCGGACTGCTTGTACACTTCCTCCGCAAGCTTGTGGGACGCCCTGGTCAGCTCCTCCATGCCCTTCTTGATCCGGTCCACGTTCTTTTCCTTGATGGCAGACTTCAGGTCGTTCAGCTTGGCCTCGATGTCCGCGCGCTCGGCCTGGCTCACCTTGTCTCCGTAGTCCTTGAGGGACTTCTCCACGGAGTAGGCCAGCGTGTCGGCCTGGTTGATGGCCTCCACCTCTTCCTTGCGCTTGGCGTCATCAGCGGCGAACTGTTCCGCCTGGCGCACCATCTTCTCGATCTCTTCCTTGGAGAGCTTCTTGGGCGCCGTGATCTTGATGGACTGCTGCTTGCCCGTTCCGAGGTCCTTGGCCGCCACGCTGACGATGCCGTTGGCGTCGATGTCGAAGGACACCTCCACCTGCGGCACGCCACGCGGCGCGGGCGGGATCCCCACCAGGTTGAAGCGGCCCAGCTCCACGTTGTCGTTTGCCATGGGGCGCTCACCCTGGAGGACCCTGATGGTCACCTCGGTCTGGCTGTCCGCCGCCGTGGAGAAGATCTCGCTCTTACGCGTGGGGATGGTGGTGTTGCGCTCGATGAGCTTCGTGCTCACGCCGCCGAGTGTCTCGATGCCGAGGGAGAGAGGGGTCACGTCCAGGAGAAGGACGTCCTTCACCTCGCCCTTGATGATGGCGGCCTGGATGGCCGCGCCCATGGCCACGCACTCCATGGGATCCACGCCGCGCTCGATCTTCTTTCCGAAGAAGTCCTCCAC
>DATKLM010000152.1:0-5465 GCA_035542415.1 Spirochaetia bacterium | reverse complement strand
GGCTGGCCCGGCACCTCCGCTACCGGGGACTGAAGCCGCGCTCCACGGTTGCCATGCTGCTGCCGCGGTCTCCCGAGGCATATGCCGCCATTCTGGGCATCCTCAAGGCCGGCTGTGCGTACGTCCCGATCGATCCGCGGTATCCGGCAAGCCGCATCGCGTTCATCCTCGAAGACTCACGCGCGGCAGGGCTCGTCACCACGGCAGAGCTCGCGTGGCAGTTCGCCGGGTTCGGCGGCGTGACGGTCAGCATTGACGAGGAGCGAAGCGCCGTCGCCATCCGCACCTCAGCGCCTCTTTCAGATTCGGAGGTTGCGGTGGATCGGGGCGATCCCTGCTATGTCATCTACACCTCCGGGTCCACCGGCAGGCCCAAGGGAGTGATCGTCGAGCATCGCAGTGCCGCTTTCCTCGTGAACGCGGAGGCGCAGGTCTTCGACGTCACAGCCGGAGACCGGGTCTTCCAGGGTGCGTCACTGTGCTTTGATCTTTCCGTGGAGGAAATGTGGCTCGCGTTTCGAAGGGGCGCCGCGCTCGTTGCGGCCACGCCGGCCATGGAGGGCGAAGGAGCCGGTCTTTCCCGGCTTCTCACGGAGTGCCGCGTGACGGTTTTCTCGACAGTGCCCACGATCCTCTCAACTCTCACGGAAGACATTCCGTCGATCCATCTTCTCATCCTGGGCGGGGAGACCTGCCCGCCGGAGCTCGTGGCGCGGTGGGCCCGGCCGGGACGGCGCATCGTCAACACGTACGGTCCCACGGAGACCACGGTCACGGCCACGTTCGCCGACCTTGTTCCCGGAAAGCCGGTGACCATCGGCAGGCCGCTCCCCGGATGCACCGCGCAGCTGCTGGACGACCACCTTCATCCCGTTGCCGCCGGCGCGGCGGGAGAGATCTGCATTGGAGGTCCGGGTGTGGCGCGCGGCTACGTTGGTCTTCCCGGAGAGACCCGCTCGAGGTTCATCCTCGATCCCGCGGCGCCGCACGGCGCGCCGCGGCGGCTGTACCGCACCGGGGACGTCGGCCGCCTCAACTCCGACGGGGAGATGGAGTTCCTGGGCCGCGCGGACCGCCAGGTGAAGCTCAGGGGCTTCCGGATCGAGCTGGCCGAGGTGGAGGAAGTCATGCTCGAGTCGGGGTCCGTGCGCGCCGCGGCGTGCGCGGTGCGCCGGGACTATGCCGGCCGTGACCACCTCGTCGGGTACGTCGTTCCCAACGACCGCCGTCCCCTGGATGAGGAGGCGCTGCGGGCCTACCTGCGGGGGAGGCTGCCGTCGTTCATGCTTCCGTCGGTCATCACGTCCATCGACAGCCTCCCGAGGCCGCCCGCGGGCAAGCTCGACCGGCCCGCACTCCAGCCGCGGAAGACTTCCGCGGCGGCCGAACGCTGCTGCGAAGACGGAGCCGCATAGCCTCCCGGATTTTGCTTGACAGCAGCCCGGGAAGGGGGTACTCTGCCCCTTGCGTTACTGACACGTGTTAGTAAAATTGAAGAAGAAGGAAGCGGTGCAGGCGGACAGGCGGAGAGGGTGATGCGGCCGAAGGGCAGGAAGGCGGCCACGAGCTTCGACGTGGCGCGCCGCGCGCGGGTGTCCAGGACGACAGTCTCGTTCGTCATGAACGACGTCGTGGACGCCAAGATCAGCGCCCGGACGAGGGAACGGGTGCTGAAGGCCGCCCGGCAGCTGGGTTACTTCCCCAACGCGTCGGGCAAGGCGCTCGCGCGGCGTCGCACGGAGAACATCGCCCTCGTTTACACGCGCTCCTATCACCACATCGCCTGTCACTCGATCCTCCTCCGCCTCATCGACGGGCTCATGCAGGTGGCGCACGAGCGCAACCTGCGCCTCATGATCGACGCGGTGGACGAGGGAACGAGCGGGAACAACATCCTGAAACTGGCGCGGGCCAAGCACATCGACGGGCTCATCATGCTGGAGCCCCGCACGGACGACCCCCAGCTGCTCGCCCTGGCGCGGGACCGCTTTCCCGTCGTGCTGATCGGGACCCTGCCCGGCACCGACCTCTGCTCCATCGATATCGACAACACGGAGGCAGCCCGCAAGGCGGTGGATCACCTGCTGTCCGGGGGGCATCGCCGCGTCGCCTGCATAACCAACGCCCCTCCCCAGTTCACGGCTTCCACGGCGCGGCTGGCAGGCTACCGCCGCGCGCTGGAAGACCATGGAATCCCCTTCCAGCGCTCTCTCGTGAGGTTCGGCCATTTCAACCCCGAGAGCGGCTATGGGGCGATGCGCTCCCTGCTGGCGGAGAAGGAGCGCCCCACCGCGGTGTTCGTCGCCAGTGACACGGTGGCCATCGGGTCCCTGCGGGCCATCGCGGAGCGCGGTCTTCGCGTCCCGGATGATATCGCGCTGTTCGGCTTCGACGACATCGTGGATTCCCTCTACACGACTCCGCCGCTGAGCACGGTGAGGTTCGACGTGGAGAAGCACGGGCGGCGTTCCGCCGAGATCCTCTACGACGTGATGAACGGGGGGCTCAGCACCCCCCGTCACGAGACGACTCCGTTTCAGCTCGTCCTGCGCGCCTCCTCTGCGGCCGGCGCATCGGTCACAGGCCCATCTGCCGCCGGGCGGCGCGTCTCACGAACACGGGTGCCACATGCCAGTTCGTCGAACTGGAAGAAAAGACAGTCCGAGGAGGTGTTTCCATGAGACGCATGGCGATTGTTGTCATGCCGCTTCTGGTTCTCGTCTTCTTTGCAGCGACGGGGGTCCAGCAGGCGGCGGCCCAGTCAAAAACCGTGTCGATTCTTGCAACGTGGGGCGGCGACGAGGAAGCAGGATTCCGAGCTGTCCTGGACGCGTCCAAGGTGGCCTACAGCTACGAGGGCAATCGCGACTCCACGGTGGTGCTGAAGACGCGCGTGGCGGCGAACAACGCCCCCGATATCGCGTTCCTCCCCCGGCCCGGCGAGGTTGCCGCGTACGCCCGTGACGGGGCCATCGTTCCCCTGAACCAGGGCCAGAGCGACGACATGCTCCCGTCGAGCCTGCTGAACGCGAACTACAGCAAGGCATGGATCGATCTCGGGACCGTCGATGGCAAGTTCTACGGCCTGACGGCGAAGGCGAACTCGAAGAGCACGTTCTGGTACAAGCCGGCATCCCTGCGGGCCCTCGGCGCAAAGACCCCCGACACCTGGGACGATCTCCTTGCCCTCGAGGACAAGTACATCGCGGCGGGGAAGACGCCGCTGTCGATCGGGGGGCAGGATGGCTGGACCCTCACCGACTGGTTCGAAAATATCTACGTCCGTATGGCCGGGCCCGACATGTACATGAAGCTGCACGTGACGCACGAGGTGAAGTGGACCGACCCGAGCGTGACGGCGGCGATCGAGAAGTTCATCCAGGTCTTCACGCCCCAGGACAAGAAGCTCGCCGGTGGTGTTGCCGGAACGCTCTCCACGGGATTCATCGACGGTTTCAGCGTGATCCTGCGGCCGAACCCCGGCGCCGAGCTGTACTACGAGGGCGGGTTCATGAGCTCCTTCGCCAAGCAGAACTTCCCCAAGCTCGTCCCCGGCAAGGACTATGACTTCTTCGAGTTCCCGTCCATCGACCCGCAGTACGGGAAGCCCGTTGTCGGCGGCGGGGACCTCGCCGTTGCGTTCTCCAAGGGCCCCGAGGTCACCAAGCTCATGCGCTGGCTCGCCGGCAAGGAAGGGAACACCATCTGGGCATCGGCGAAGAAGGGCGCGGTCGTGTCGCCCAACAAGCTGGTCCCGCTCTCCGTGTACCCCACGCTGACGGCCAAGGAGGCGAAACAGCTGACGCAGGCCGCGATCTTCGTGTTCGACGGCTCCGACCTCGCGCCGGCGGCGGTGGGCGGGGATGCCGAGTTCACCGCCCTGCAGCGGATCATCAAGGATCCGGACAACTACATGGACGCGCTCAACTTCCTGGAGGACGTTGCGGCGAGGTCGTACTGATCTCGGTCATACGGATCTCATGAAGGCGCGGGCAGCCGGGCGCGGCTGCCCGCCCGCCTTCGGGGAGGGATCATGAAAGAACGGGGGGCCCAGCTGCGGGCATGGCTGTTCGTGCTGCCCGCATTGATACTCCTTGCGGCGTACCTCGTGTACCCGACCATCCAGACGTTCCGTCTCAGCTTCTTTGGCGGCACGGGATTCAACCCGACGCGCTTCGTCGGGCTGCGCAACTACGTCCAGCTCCTCAGCCATGATTCGCTCTTCCTGAGCGTCACGCACTGGCCGCCGTCCGGCGCGCTTGTCAACAACATCCTGTGGCTGGTCCTCTTCTCGGGAGGCACGCTGGTCTTCGGCCTCCTCATCGCCGTGCTCGCCTCAGGCCTCCGCGTGGAGCGGATCGCAAAGTCGACGGTGTTCCTGCCCATGGTGATCTCGGCAACCGCGGCCGCCGTCATCGCCCGGTTCCTCTTCAGTCCGGACCCTTCGATCGGCCTTCTGAATGCGGTTCTGACGTCGCTCGTTCCCGGGCTCAAGCCCGTTTCATGGCTGGGGACGAGCGAAGTCGTCAACTACGCGCTGATTGCCACCGGCGTCTGGATCTGGACGGGGCTGTCCATGACCGTCCTTTCCGCCGCGTACAAGTCAATTGATCCGGCCGTTCTCGAGGCTGCGCGAGTGGACGGGGCAGGGCCCTGGAAGACGTTCTGGCGCGTCACCCTGCCGATGCTCGCCCAGCCGGTCTCCTTCGTTGCCATAACGATGATCATCAACAGCCTCAAGATGCTGGACCTCGTCCTCGTGATGACCGCGGGCGGTCCTGCCGGAGCGAGCAGGGTGATCGGGTTCACCTTTTACTGGGAAGTATTCAACAACAACCTCGTCGGGTACGGGAGCGCCGTGGCGATCTTGATGCTGGTCTCGCTCATCCCTCTCATGGCCGTCCAGGTCAGGCGGATCCGCCGCCAGGAGCGCGGGGCATGAACAAGTCAGATACCCTGGCGCCCCGGCCCGTGGGGCATATCGTTCGGACCATCGTCGTCATCATCATTGCCGTCGCATGGCTCATTCCGACCCTCGGGCTCGCCGTCACATCGCTGCGGCCCCAGTCAGACATCGCGACGAGCGGGTGGTGGCGCATTTTCTCGACGCCGAGATTCACGCTGGAGAACTACACGAACGTGCTCACCGCGCGCCACTTCTTCATGAATTTCCTGAACAGCATCATCATCACGGTGCCATCGACGATCCTGCCCATCATCATCGCCGCTCTCGCGGCGTACTCCTTCGCCTGGCTGCGCTTCCGGGGGAGAAATCTCCTGTTCCTTATCATCGTCGCGCTCCTGGTGCTCCCGCTCCAGGAAACGTGGGTGCCGGTGCTCCACATGCAGAGCACCCTGGGCCTCAAGGGCCGGTTCGGCGCTATCTGGCTCGCCCACACGGCGTACGGGCTTCCGTTCGCCATCTTCCTCCTCAGAAACTTTTTTTCGGAGCTGCCCCGCGAGCT
>DATKLM010000151.1:0-81197 GCA_035542415.1 Spirochaetia bacterium | reverse complement strand
GTGCGGCGCTACGTGGAGCGGCAGGAAAGCGAGTACCTGCGGGCGAACGCCGATGTCGTAGCCCTCCAAGCGCAGCGCTTCTTCGAGCCCCAGCTCCGCCGGCTTGCCCTGGAAGACCTCGCCGCCGCGGCCGCTTTCCTCGGGGATGCGCGCGTTCGGATCCTGGCGGCGGACCAGACAGTGCTCGCAGATACAGGGGACCCGAACCATCCGGATGAGTTCCTCTGGCTGATCCCGTCCGGGCTCGCCGAGATCGAGACCCGTCATCGCGCGCCCGTCCCGTCGATCTTCCCCGTTCCCTGGCGGGAAGGGAGGTCACTCCCGGCGAGCCCGCGGGAAATCCTCCCCCTCCTGCGTGACCTTCCCCTGGGCACGTCGCACCTGTTCGCACGCAGGACACTGACCCCGTGGGGCCGGAGGTTCGTCTTCGAGGAGGAGGGCCAGCGCCCGGGCGGTACGGCGGTCCTTCCGCTGCGGCACTTCCTGAAGATCACGACGCCCGTGGGCGACGGGGCCGCTCCGCTGGGATTCGTGGAGATGTCCAGCCCGCTCAGCCTGAGCGCCGAGGCCACGAACACGATGCAGGGCGCCGTCCTGTTTTCCGGCATCGGGTCCCTCCTCATCGCCCTGGCGTTCGGGCTCTTCATGGGGAAGGCGCTCTCTGACCCCCTGCGCGGGCTGGCGTCCACCGCGCTGAAGATGTCGGAGGGAGACCTCAGCGCGCGCGCGGCGGTAGGGCGCCGGGACGAGATCGGCGCGCTTGCGCGCCAGTTCAACGCCATGGCAGCCAACCTGGAAGCCAGCTTCCTCGAGCTGCGGTCGGAACGCGACGCCCTGCGGAGGTTCATCGCGGACGCGTCCCACGAGCTTCGCACGCCGGTGACGGCGCTCGCGACGTTCAATGAGCTGCTCCAGGGCAGCGCCTCCGGAGACCCGGCGGCGCGTGAGGAGTTCCTCCGGGAGAGCCAGGCGCAGCTGGAGAAGCTGCGATGGATCACGGCGAACCTCCTTGACCTGTCCCGGCTGGACGCCGGCATCGCCTCTCTCTCCCTCGAGGGGCACAGCGCTTCGGACATCCTCGAGGCGGCCGCCGCCGGACTCCGCGCCAAGGCGCGTGAAAAAGGAGTGACCCTCACCGTGCAGGAGGCCGCGGCGGACCTCAGCCTTCGCTGCGACCGCAACAGAATCGAAATGGCGCTTTCCAATCTCATTGCAAACGGTGTGAAGTTCACGCCGCCCGGAGGCAGGGTCACCGTGGGCGCCGCGGCGGACGGCGCCCTGGCGAGCTTCGTGGTCCGCGACGACGGACCGGGCATCTCCCCGGAGGACCTGCCGCACGTGTTCGAGCGCTTCTATCGCGGCCGCAACTCGGAGGGGGACGGCGCGGGCCTCGGCCTCGCCATCGCCAGCAGCATCGCGAAAGTCCATGGCGGGTCCATCGAGGTGGACAGCGCCCCGGGCAGGGGCAGTACGTTCATCCTGAGAATCCCCCGCCTCGCTTGACTCCCCCGGACGTCCATTCCTATTCTTTCGTCAAGGAGCGGTGTTCCATGAGACGCGGCCCATTGTCCCTTGCTGGCATGATCATGGTGATTGCGGCGGGAGCGCTCGCGCCGGCGCTGGCCGGCGCGCAGCCGGACGCTGCCCTTCTCGGCCTGGCCGTCGTGGACTCCATTGGGCGCGACGCGCACGGTGACCTCGTTCTGAACGGCATCCGCCACGTCTCCCGGACCGCGGCCTTTCCCTATACGGAAAACCTCAGCGTGTACACGCGCTGGGGAGGATCCGGCGAGCACGACATCGGCATCTCCGTCTGGAACATGGACACCGACGAGACGGTGTGTGAAGAGGAGGAGACGGTCCGGTTTTCCGACGGGGGCATTACTTCCTACGCCCACACGTTCATCAACGCGAAGTTCCCGCGGCGCGGGACGTATGACGTCGAAACGACGCTGGACGGCGATCTCGCCGCGGAGTACTCCCTGTTCGTCGACGCTGACGACTCTTTCCCCGACACTCCTGAGCTGGTGCTGTCCGTGCCGGCGCGCTCCGGCGCGCTGGACCTCGCGGACGCCGTCTCGGTCTCCGGCATTCCGGAGGGCTTCACGTTCAACGGCTTCCCCGCTCTCACGAGCTTCGCTCTCGTGACCCTGTGGTTCTCCGGGGCCGCCGGTCATGTCCAGTCCATGGAGATCCTCGATCCCTCGGGGGTCCCCATTGCCACGTCCCGGCCGCGGCCCATTCCGGCAGACACCGGAAAGATCGTGCCGGTAACCGAATCCTTCCCCCATGTCGCCCTGCCGGTGCGCGGTACCTACACCGCCGTTCTCTACCTCGACGGCGAAGACGTATTCGAGTATCCCCTCCCGGTCAGGAGGGCCGCGCGCTGATTTCTCCCCGGCACCCTCTTTGCCGTCCCGCCGCGCGCGGGTATCATGGCGGGGAAGGAGGTGCTCCATGAAGAACCTGCTCATCATCGGCCTGCTCCTCGCCGCTGCCGGCGGCGCTCTGTTCGCACAGACCGCGCAGCCGCCGCAGGACACCAGCGCGCCCGCGGAGGCAACGTCCGCTGCCGCGCCGGCACCCGCGACGGAGACTGCCCCCGCGGGGTCTTCCGCACCGGCGCCCGCCGCGTCCTCGTTTCTCAGGCAGGAGCTCACCGCGGCAGGCTCGGAGCTCTCCTCGAACCAGGTCGGCACGATGACCATGGACGACATTGAGAAGATCGCCGCGCATCTCTCCATCGCGTTTCAGAAGGGCCGCTACGTCGAGCGGGTGCGCGCTGCGTCGTACGCCCTGCCCGGCCTGGGCCAGTTCATGGCCGGCGATACCCTCGGCGGATGGCTGTACGTGGCGTGGGATGTGACCATCCTCGCCGGGACGCTCATCAGCGCGTATTTCGTCCTCCCGCCGAACGTCCAGTTCGGATCTCTCGACTACCTCAACTCCCCGCTGTCCACGATCCGCGCGGCGTGGGAGTCAAACAGCGTCCTTTCCTACCTTCCCCTTGCCGCGGTCATCGCCGGCGGCGTGATCCTGGAAATGGTGCTGCGCTCCGCCTCCGCGGAGAACGCCGCGCAGACAGCAAGAAAGAACATCGACGCGGGAAAGGTCACCTTCGAGCCCACGCTCGACTTCGGCGGCGGGGCGGGGATCGGGATGAAACTCGCGTACTAGGGGGCGAGACAGGCCGCATGCCGGCGCGTCGGCGTCAGCCCCGCGCGCGGTACGACAACCGCAGGTAGTCGTCCACGAACCCGAACTCCAGCAGGCGTTCCCGGTACGGGCTTTGACCGACGGGCTCGCCATTCACGGTGACGACGCGCGCGGCGGCAAGCGGTCCCTGCTCCCGCCCGGTCAGCGTTGTGACAAAGCGGAGGTAGTCCGGAATACGGGGGGCATCGGGAGGCACTCGGAAAACAAGGTCGCGGCAGACCCGGCGGGACACGAGCACCAGGGCCGTTCCGTGGAACACGAGGTGGGTCGTGGGAAGACGAGACGGAAGGAAGGCCTTCAATCCCTCCACGTCCGTCCCGCACAGTGACGCCGGGTCGGCGGCGTTCATCCAGTACACGGCATCCGGATCAGGCTCCGCCGCAAGGGATTCCAGCGTTGCCGGAGAGATGAACTGCAGGCCCGGGATGCCGTCGAAGAAACGCCCGCAGACAACCTCCCCGGAGAACTCCATGAGCCTCAGGCTTCGAAAGACGCGCGGCCACCTCAGGGGCGGCAGCTCGGCCTCCAGGAGCTCGCGGAAGATCACCCCGTAGCGGTCCAGGAGCAGGCGGATCCGGTCACGCGCCATTTCCTCCTCGTCCAGGGCGTCTTTCTGGCCGGGCTCCCGAAGAATGCGGAACCAGAATCCGGAGGAAGGCCGGGCGGACTGCCACCGGGCAAAGCTTCCGCCACCGAAGGTGGATCTGCCGCGGCCCTGCTTCCTGCCGGCCGCCGCGGATTCTTCGGCGCGGAATCCCGAGGCAAGTCCGCGCCGCACGGCCTGGAAGGAATCCGTGGAAACCTGGCCGTCCCACGTCAGGCCCCACAGCAGCCCGGCAAGCTCGGCTGACCCCATCTTCGTGAAATCCGCGAGATCCCAGAAGCCGTACCTGCCCGACGCGGTCGGAAAGATCCGGCCTGCCGGGGTCCCGTCACCGCCGGCCTCGGCGCGCTCCGGCAGAAAGAGCTCGGCGTCAGGGCCGAAGCAGAACCCGAGGCGCCTGCGGCCGCAGCCGAACCAGAGCAGGCCCGTTTCCGCAATCAGAGTGTCCAGCCAACGGCCCGAGTAGTTGTCCAGGCGGGCCGGGAACACCTCCTGCTCCCACAGGTGAGCCGGAAGCCCGAGGCCGAAGAGCTTCTCCCATCGGTCTTTCATATCGTCCAGGCCGGTCCCGCGGCGCACGAGCCCCTGGCGCGCGGCGACGAACGCGGGCAGCCGTTCCACCGGTAGCGGTGTGAACGACGGCCGGGCCTGGGACCGGGAGATCCTGAGCAGGCGCTCCAGGTTCTCCCGATCGCAGATGAGAAGGGCATCGGATCCGCTGACCAGCCTGTCGAGCACGATCCGCTCCTCCTCGACAAGATCTTCGATGATCGAATCGAACCTCTCCTGTGCGAGCCCGAAGATCTTTCTCACCCCGGACGGCTCGACGGGCCCGTAGAAGGAAAGCCATTGGGCCAGCACTTCTCCGAGCGCCTCGTCGTCACCGCCTTCCAGGGCGCGCTGCAGGCGGGGAGCGAGCTCCCGCGCGGCCACGGAGGGCTCACCGCCGAAGTCGCAGGTCATGACTTTCGACTCGAGCACGCTCTCGATATCAGACGGGATCCCGGCGCCTTCATGCGCGCGCGCGGCCAGGAGGGCGTGCCACTCGGGCTCGGGGATGAGCACTCTCTCCTTGAGCCAGTCCAGGAGCTCGCGGGCGTCACGCGGGGCATACCCTTCCGCTGTGCGCTGGAGCTTCGACTCCAGCTCGGCGATGAGCGCCGCCGCCAGCCGGGGCCGCAGCTCCGGGGACAGCGCAAGCTCACGAACCAGGTCAGCGCGCGTCCCTGCCTGCCCTCCGGCCCGACCGCTCCCGCCGGGAGCAAATCCCCCTCCGGCGGCGGGAGTATCGTCCGCGTACATGTAGGTGTTCGTCTCCTTCCACGCGATGCCTCCGCAGAAGGGCGACGGAGACGGGGTAACGGCGTCATCCACGGCGATGGATCCGGCGGCGAGCTCGCCCAGGACGACACGCAGGCCGGGCAGATCGAACTCGTCCTGGAGGCATGTTCTCCACGCCTCGATGACCAGCGGAAACTCCTCGTACCGGGAGATCGCGGTCAGGAGCGACTTGGCCCGAAGGCGCGTGAGCCACAGCGGCGTACGGCCGCGCGCGGAGGCGCGCGGGAGAAGGAGGGCGCGCCCCGCGCTTTCCCGGAACCGCGCGCCGAAGAAGCCGCTTCCTTCCAGCCGCGCGCGCAGCAGCCTCTCCGCGTTGCCTTCGTTCACGAGGGAGAAAATCTCCGCGCCGCCGCGGTCCTCGGGAAGGATGAGCATGATCTGGTCATTGTCCTGGAGCATTTCGGGCCGGTAGCCGAACCTCTCTTCCCACGCCGCCGACAGCGCGAGGCTGAACGGCCGGTTCACGCGCCCGCCCCACAGCGTATGGAGGACGACACGGGCCAGGTCCCCGGTCCCTCCCGGGTCCCGCGTGTGCTCCACCAGCACGTGGTGGCGGTGCGGGAGGTCACGGCCGGTCGACTCCCGTTGCCGGGAGAGGAACTCGATCATGGTTCGGGCGGCCGCCGGGCTCAGGGAGCTTTCCCGGATGAGCTCCTCGGGAAGCTTCGGGTCCGAGAGCCTGCTGTTCCACTCCTCCAGCGCGGACGCGATCCTCGCGGACAGGTGAAACGCGCGGTTGCGCTCCTCCGCCTTCCAGAACGGCGACATCGCCGTCCGCGGATCCACGGGCGTCACCTCGACGCTCTGGTGGTCGATCTTCTGGATGCGCCAGCCCTGCGTGCCCATGACGAAGGTGTCCCCGACGGCCCGCTCCCACACGAACTCCTCGTCGAGCTCTCCGAGGAGGGCCTTGGAGTCCGCCGCGCGCAGCGTGAAGTACCCGCGGTCGGGGATCGTTCCTCCGCTCGTTGCAAGGCGGATGCGCGCGGATTCCCGGGCCGTCACGTCGCCGGTCAGGCGGTCCCAGGAAACGAGCGGGGCGAGGTCCCTGACGCGAGTGTCCTGGTACCGACCGGCGAGCATCTCCAGGACCAGGTCGAAATGGCGACGGGGAAGCGCGTGATAGGGATGACTGGCGCGGATGGACAGGTAGAGCTCGTCCGCCTTCCACGTTTCCGTGGACGTCATGGAAACGATGAGCTGGGCGAGCACGTCGAGCGGGCAAAGCACCGGGCTGACCTCCTCGATGTCCTGCTCTCGAACGCTGCGTGCAACCACGGCAGCATCCACGAGGTCCCTTTCGTGAAGAGGAAACACGACCCCGCGGCTCGGCAGTCCCACCCGATGGCCTGCCCGGCCCAGCCGCTGGACGGCGGAAGCGACGGTGAACGGACTCTGGACGAGGATCACCTGGTCGAGTGCCCCGATGTCGATGCCCAGCTCGAGGGAGCTGGTCGCTACGATGGCTTTCAGCTCCCCGCTCTTCAGCCTCTGCTCCACGACCAGGCGCAGCTCCCGGGAGAGGGACCCGTGGTGCGACCACGCGATGGGCTCGGGAAGCCCCTCGTTGATGAACCGGCTGAGCTTCTCCGCGTGCCGTCGGGAGTTGACGAAGAACAGCGTGGAACGGTTTGCCGCGATGATGGCGCGGCACTCGCGGGCCAGGGCGTCCCACACGGGCCGGTCGATCTGCTCCGGGGGGCCGGCCCGGCCGGCCGGGCGCGGAGAGCCGGCGGGCGCAGAGCCTGCGGGCCCCGCGATGGCGGCCGCCGGGTCGACGGCCGGGAACTCGATCTCCAGCGCATAGGTTTTTGCCATGGGGCAGTGGATGACGGAAACGCGCCGCTTTTCGAGGACCGCATCGGCGCCCGGCCGCGCGGCCCGATACCCGCCCACGAGGTCCGCCACTGCCGAGAGAGGACGCACGGTGGCGGAAAGGGCGATGCGCTGGAACTCCCCCGAAAGCCGCACGAGGCGCTCGACGGCTGTCACAAGATGGGTCCCACGCTTGGTCGCGGCCACCGCGTGGATTTCGTCCAGGATCACGGTTCGCAGTCCGTCGAGCATGAGCCTCCCCCGGACGGAGGAAAGGATGAGGTTCAGGCTCTCCGGCGTTGTGATGAGGATCTCCGGGGGATGGGCGAGCATGCGCCGCCTCTCGGAGGCCGGCGTGTCACCGCTTCGCGTCAGGACGCGGACAACGGGGAAGACGGCGCCGGCCCGGGAAAAGCAGCGGGAGAGGGCGTCGAGTGGGGAGAGGAGGTTCTTCTGGATATCGTTGTTGAGCGCCTTGAGCGGCGAGACATAGAGGATACGGACCTTGCCCGCCGGCCACGCGCCGGTGATGATCCGGTCGATGCCCCAGAGGAACGCCGCGAGGGTTTTGCCGGTGCCCGTTGGCGCGGAAACGAGAACGTGCCCTCCCGCGGCGATCTCGGGCCACGCTTTCTCCTGGACCTCCGTCGGCGCGCCAAGGGCCTCGGCGAACCACTGTCCGACGAGGGGGTGGAAGAGGGAAAGGGCGCTGCCGGTGCTGGCGCTGCCGCCGCTCATGGAGACGACGAGTCTCGCCCGGGCAGGGACGCGATGACGCTCCGCCACTCCACGCCGATCCTCCGCTGTGTCACGGAGAGAGCGCGCGCCTGGTCGCGGGCGCGCGAGATGCGCTCATCGATGGGAGAGTGAGTGTCGATCCAGCGAAGCAGGGACGGGTTCTTCGGGGATGCCTTGCGGATGCTGACAAGGCCCCCGGCGAACGCCGCCGGATCCACGGATGCGGCGGCCAGGAGCCGGACGGCGAACTCGTCGGCCCTGTCCTCCGCCTCCCGACCGTAGTGCACGTTCACCAGGGTTCGCGCGAGCGTCTGCGAGAGCGCCTGGCCCTGGCCGCCGGTGAGAAGGCCGGCGAGAGCGGCCATGCCGACCTGCCGCGCCAGGAGAGCAAGGGGATCGCGGGAGGAGACGTGGGAAAGCTCATGCGCGAGGATTCCCGCAATCTGGTCCGCGGAAGCGACGGCACGGATCAGGCCTGTGTACACGCAGACGATTCCCCCGGGAAGCGCGAACGCGTTGACCTGGGGGGAGTCGATCACGACGATCCGGACCTTCGGCGCGTCAGGCGCCATCGTCTGCAGGGCGGGCTGGAGCCTGTCCATGATGGCGGCGAACGCCTTGTCTGCGACAGGGTCATCCAGTACGTGCTCGGTCAGCTCGACCTGGCTGAGGATGATCGGCCCCAGCGCCGCGTCCGTGGAGCGTGCAATCTCCGGCGTGGTCAGCTGATGGCGGAAAACGAGCCTCTGGATGGCGAATGCCGCGAGCGCCAGGACGGCCGCGGTCCCGAGGAGGATGGCCAGCTCGACGAGCAGGCGCGGTCTGCGGGTCAATAGCCCTCCGGGGGCCTGTTCTCCCACGCGCGCGGCGAACGCGGTTTGCGGGCGTGAGGACCGTAGTAGACGCCGAAGCACAGCCGGCCGAAGAGAGGCATGTAGAAGAACCGTCCCTTGTTCGCGTGGATCAGCGCGACGATGGACCACACGATGTAGGTGAGGTTGACGAGGATCGTGAAGAACAGGTACCAGAAGAACACCGGGAGGACACTCTTCGACGCGATGTTGACGATGATCCACGCGACGACCCCCGCGTTCAGCAGCACCACGGGAATGTGGGTGAGCAGAGCCTGCAGCGCGTGGAACGCCACGAACGTCGACGTCTTCCGGTTGACGAAGAAATAGATGAGAGAGGCGATAAGATTGATCAGCGGAATGGGAAGCCCGATGGCAAGAGAGGCGAACATCATGAGGTAGGCGCCCATGGCGTCATCCTTCTCCCGCTCGGTGATCTCCTCCGGCTGGGGAAGGCGCATCGTCGTGGCTTCAGTCGTGCTCATGGGGGGTGCCTCCGGGGCCTCCGAAAAAAAACGTCCGGGCGCGCGGCCCGGACGCCGATGTTTCTGTTATTCCTTGCCGCTGAACCGGGGGTACTCGTCTGTGAAGTAGCCCAGGTAAAGCTGAACCCGGGTGATCCAGCGGTAGGTCCCGACGTTGAACGCGTGCCAGCGCTCGGGGTAGCGCCCGGCGAAGAGAATGGCGAACCAGGCCAGGAACCCGAGGAAGGCGCTCGCGATCTCGCGGAAAATGAGGCAGAAGCCGTGAGGAATTCCGACGTAGATGGCGCCGAAGAGAAGCCGGAGGATGACGAGCCCGCGGCTGACCTTCTCCGGCCGGGGCACCTCCAGCTTCACGGAGTCACCCTTCACGCCCGGGAAGAACGCCGGATATCCGTCCACGAGGTTTCCGAGAGAAGCGCTGACGCGGAGGTTCCAGTTGTGGTAGCCAATCTGGAAGTTGAAGAAGCTCTCCGGAAACCGGCCGGTGAACAGAACGACCCAGAAGGTCAGGAACGATACGATGGCTGACCAGATCCCGACGATGGCCAGAAGGACGAGATGCGGGATCGCGATGTAGATGAGACCGAAGAGAGTCCGCAGGATGAGTTGACCGCGAGAGTACTTTTCCTGATGTTTGATCGTCAGCTTCATGCGTGCCTCCTTGATAGCTGGAGTGTAATGCAGGAAGCTGCCGTTTTCAACCTTGAAAAAAAGCCGGAAGATCCTTGGCGGCCGTGATCGCGATTTGCGGCACGATTGCCTCCCGCCCGGGCTCCCAGTAGCTTATGCCGAGAGGGAGGAGTGGTGGACAGCCGCGGAGTCCTGGTTCTCTATCTGGCATTTTTCGTCCTCGAGTACGCCTGGGGGATCGTCCTCACGACTCTCAATCTGAGATTCGTCCGAGGGCACGCCGCTGCCGTCCCGCCGGCGTTCTCGGGAGTGATCGACGGTGAAACCTACGCGCGTTCCGTCTCGTACACGCTCACCCGCGGCCGCTTCGGCCTGCTGGCCGGCGCGTTTTCCTCCGCAGCGCTCCTTGCCGTCGTGCTGACCGGTTTCCTGGGAACAATCGATGCCGCGGCCCGTTCCATTCGGATCCACCCGTATTTCCAGGGCGTCATTGTGATCGCGGCGGTCGGGCTCCTCTTCTGGCTCGTCTCCCTCCCCTTCTCGCTGTACTCCACGTTCTCCATCGAGGCCCGGTTCGGATTCAACCGGACCACGCTGCGCCTGTACGTGGTGGATACGCTGAAGGGCTTCGCGATCTCCGCGGTCATCGGGATACCAGTGCTCCTGGGCCTTTTCTGGTTCATGGACCGGACGGGCAGGTTCTGGTGGATCTGGGCATTCGCGGCAATGGGCCTATTCCAGCTCGTCATGAGCGTCCTGGGGCCGCTCGTCATCGCGCCGATGTTCAACAAGTTCACGCCCCTGCCGGACGGCGATCTGAAGACCGCCATCATGGGGCTCGCGGACCGGCTGGATTTCCGGACGCGCGGGATCTTCGTCGTGGACTCCAGCAAGCGCTCCCGTCATTCCAATGCCTACTTCACCGGCCTGGGACGGGCCAAGAGGATCGTGCTGTTCGACACGCTCGTCGCCTCCAGCACCACGGAGGAGATCGTCTCCGTCCTCGCTCACGAGATCGGCCACGAGAAGCGCAACCACCTCAAGAAGGGAATCGCCGCGTCCCTGGCGCTTTCCCTTGCCGGCTTCTGGGTGGCGAGCATCCTTCTCCACTGGCTCCCGTTGTACCAGGCATTCGGATTCCGACAGGAGAGCTACCACGCCATTCTGGTCCTGCTGGCGTTCTGCTCCGGGCCCTTCACGTTCTTCCTCCAGCCGCTGGCCTCCCTGTGGTCGCGCCGGCACGAGTACGAGGCGGACCGGTTCGCCGTTCGAAGCGTTGGATCTGCCGCCGGCATGAAGTCCGCGCTTCTCCGCCTGACCCGGGAGAACCTCAGCAACCTGACGCCCCATCCCCTGTACAGCTTCTTCCACTACTCCCACCCGACACTGACGGAAAGGATCGCGGCCCTGGAGGCGGAGGAACGGAAACTGAGCGCATGAGCGAAACGCGCGCGCAGCGGACCGCGCCGGGAAGTGCGCGGAATCCCGCGCCGGATCTCCGCACGGGTGCGGAAGACATCTCCTGGAACCTCGATGATCTGTACCCCGAGCCGGCAGCCGGCCGCATCGATGCTGACACGGCGGCCCTGGAACGAGACGTCGAGGCATTCGCGTCGCGATGGCGCGGCACGGTGGCACGGCTCTCCGCGGGAGAGCTGCGGGACCTGCTCCTTGGCTATGAGGACCTTGCCGAGCGGATGGGGCGAGCTTCGAGCTTCGCGCAGCTCTCCTGGACGGCGAAGAGCGACGACCCTGCCCGGGGCGCCCTCTTGCAGAAGCAGACGGAGGCGGAATCGCGCCTTTCGCAGCGCGTGCTTTTCTTCGAGCTGGAGTGGGCCCAGGCACCAGAGAGCGCCGCGCAGGCGCTGATTGACGATCCCCTGCTGTCGCGGTGGCGGCACTGGCTCATCCTGGCCCGCCGCTACCGCCCGCACCTTCTCAGCGAGCCGGAGGAGAAAATCCTGAGAGAGACCTCGGTCACGGGGCGCCACGCCTGGTCCAGGTTCTTCGACGAAACGCACGCCGCGGCGCTCTACGAGTGGGACGGCGGGAAAGTCCCCCAGGCCAGCCTGCTTGCCCACCTGCATGCGGCGGACCGCGCTGTCCGCCGGGCGGCCGCGTCGTCCCTCAGCGCTGGTTTGCGCGGCATGCAGAGGACGAACACATTCATCATGAACACGCTCCTCGCGGAGAAGCGCTCCGAGGACCGGCTGCGCGGCTACCGCTCGTGGATTTCATCACGCAACATGGACAACCAGGTGGACGACGACACGGTGGAGGCGCTCGTGTCCGCGGTCCGCTCGCGGTACGGTCTCGTGGAGCGCTACTACAATCTCAAGAGGAGGCTCCTGGGGCTCGAGGAGCTCTTCGACTACGACCGCTACGCGCCGCTTGCCGCCGGGGAGCGCAGATACGGGTGGGAGGAGGCCCGCGGCATCGTGCTTCGCGCCTTCGGAGCGTTCCACTCACGGATGGCGGAGATCGCCTCCCTGTTCTTCGAAAAGGGGTGGATCGACGCGCCGGTCCGGCCGGGCAAGCGCGGAGGAGCTTTCTGCGCCGCCACGATCCCGTTGCTGCACCCCTTTGTCCTTATGAACTTCCAGGGCCGGCCGGAAGACGTGATGACCCTCGCCCACGAGCTGGGGCATGGCGTGCACCAGTTCCTGTCACGGGACCGGGGAATCCTTTCCTGGAGCACGCCGCTCACCACGGCGGAGACGGCGTCCGTGTTCGGTGAGACACTGGTGTTCAACGACCTCATGCAGAAGGAGACCGATCCGGCCGCTGTTCTTTCCATGCTCGTCCGGAGGATCGAAGGCTCCTTCGCCACGGTGTTTCGCCAGGTCGCCATGAACAGGTTCGAAGACGCCGTACACCGCGCGCGGGCGGAAAAAGAGCTCACCGCGGAGGAACTGGGGGAGGCATGGCTCGCCACCCAGCGCGCGATGTTCGGCGGCAGCGTCACCATGACCGCGGATTACGGGCTGTGGTGGAGCTACATCCCGCACTTCATCCACACTCCCGGGTACGTGTACGCGTACGCCTTCGGGGATCTTCTGGTGCGGGCGCTGTATGCCCGGTCCCTGACGGCGGGCCCGGGCTTTGCCGGCCGTTACCTCGACATGCTGGCGGCCGGGGGCTCCGACTGGCCCCAGGCGCTCGTGCAGCCGCTCGGGGTGGACCTTGCCGCGCCGGATTTCTGGCAGAGGGGGCTGGACCTCCTGGAGCAGCTCGTGGAGCGGGCGGAAAGACTGGCACCGCGACTGCTTAACGCCTGAGTAGGGGTCAGTCGTGTTTTTCGGGCGCATCTTGATTTTCGCGAAAAACTCAGTAGGATGATTGTGGTACCTTCGTAGACAGGGAAACGATCACCTGAGCACGACAACGGGATAAAAGGAGCGCGTCAATGACCAAAAACTTTCTGGTGTTCCTCTTCGGGCTCTTCCTGCTGATGGCGTTCAGCTTCCTCTTCGCCTACGTGGCGATTTATAGCGAGAACCTTCCGGCAGGCATCATCTCCATCGTCGGGTTCCTCGCCTGCCTCCTCATCTCGATCATGATCGGCATCTGGAGCAGGGACGAGGGAGGCGCGCTGTACGTGTACTATTTTGTCATCGCGGGCGTTAGTGCGGTCGTTTTTATCTGGTACCTCTCCCGCGCGGGTACTCTCCTGAAGGTCTGGTAGGGGGCTTCGCGAAAGAGCAGGACCCCTGGCGTATGCCAGGGGTTTTTTCATTGGACCTCGGACGGGCATGCTTTTTCTTTCCGAAGAGGCCAGCTGCCGGAGAGCGTCCTTCGGACGCTTTTCATATGAGATCCGCAAGCTCCGCATCAGCCGCGCGGCACAGGTCAGCAGGTGACAGGATCACCTGCATGCCGCGTGTCCCGGCGTTCACATAGATCCTCTCATACGCTGAGGCCATCTCGTCGATCCACGTCCTCAGCTTCTTCTTCATGCCCACCGGCGAGCACCCGCCCCTCTGGTAGCCGGTGACCGGCGTGAGCTCGGCGAGCGGAAGCATCTCCACTTTTCGGGCTCCGGCGGTCTTCGCCGCCTTCTTCAGGTCGAGCTCGGCCGGCCCGGGGATGCAGAACACGAGCGCCTCGTTCCTTTCCGTGCGGGCGACGAGAGTCTTGAAAACAATCTCGGGGCTCACGCCGAGCTCCCGCGCCACGGCAACGGCGTCCTTGTGCCCGGCGCCCGGCTCGTAGGCGGCCGTCTCGAAGGCGATCCCGAGGGAGTCCAGGATCCGCATGGCGTTCGTACGCGTCACACTGACACTTCCACGGCTTTTCGGTATCTTATGCGTCATGAATGCGAGGGTCGAGAGGGACGGACAGTGCTTCTGCTGCGGGTCGCAGAACGAGAAAGGTCTGCATCTTACCATCACCTACCCCGAGAAGGGGTCCGCGGAGACGAGCCTGGAGGTCCCTTCCTGGTTCACGGGGTGGAAGAAGATGACGCACGGCGGGTTCCTCGCGACGATCCTCGATGAGATCATGGCGCACGCGTGCGTGGGAATCTCCCAGAGGGCCGTGACCGCGGAGATCACGGTGCGCTACCAGAAGACCGTGGAGACAGGCTCCCGCATCAGGGCCGTGGGAAAGGTCCAGGAGGCCCGGGGACGCGTCCTGAACACGCGTGGGTGGATCTACGACGAAGAAGGAAGCGTGGCCGCAGAAGCTTCCGCGCGCTTCATCGCCACGGCGCAGATATAGCGCGGGCGTGGCCCCTGCTGATCAGTTCTTCCGTTCGACCTCTTCGGAGCCGATGATGAGTCCGACCACCTCGTCCGGGGTGGTCTCCTTCGTGTTGCGCTCCGCCACCTTCTTTCCCCGGCGCATGATGACGAGCCGGTCTGTCACGGAGAAAATGTCGTACATCTGGTGGCTGATGATGATCACCGGGATGTTCTGCCCGCGGAGGACCCGCACGAGGTCCAGCACCTTGCGTTGCTCCGCGACGCCGAGCGCCGCGGTGGGCTCGTCCATGATGAGGAGCTTGGCGTTCCAGTAGATGGAGCGGGAGATGGCCACGGCCTGGCGCTGCCCTCCAGAGAGGTTCTTGATCTGGCTGCGCAGTGACGGGATCTCGATCTCCAGGCGCTTGAGCACCTTGCTCGACTCCGCGTGCATGGTGTCATGATCCAGGACCTTGATGAAACCAAGGAACGGCTTTGTCATCTCCCGGCCGAGGAAAATATTGGCGTAGACGTTGAGGTTCTCCGCCAGGGCGAGGTCCTGGTAGAGCGTCTCGATCCCCAGGTTCAGGGCATCCATGGGGCTCCCCATCTTCGCTTCCTTCCCGTGAAAGAAGATCTGACCGTCGTCGGGATGGTAGACGCCGGAGATCATCTTGATCAGGGTTGATTTGCCCGCGCCGTTGTCTCCCAGGAGGCCCACCACCTCCCCGGGGCGCACCTCCAGGTCCACGTGATCAACGGCCGTCAGTCCGCCGAAGCGTTTGGTCAGCCCCCGCACCTGAAGCATGGCATCCGCCATCACTCCCCCCTTCCGACCAGCTCGGGGAAGAACTGGTCGATCAAAACTGCAAGAACAAGGATCAAGCCGATCGCGATATAGCGGAAGTGGTACGGTACGCCGAGGTTCACCATGCCGGTCTCCAGCGTGGCGATGATCAGCGCGCCGATGATCGTTCCCTTGACCGTCCCGGTCCCTCCGTAGAGGCTCGCGCCTCCGATGACCACGGCAACCACGGAGTCCAGCATCCGCGCGCTTCCCGCGTCCGCGCGCCCAGTGACGTACTTCAGGGCATACATGACGCCGGAGAGGGATGCGAAGAAAGCGGAGATCACGTACACCCACGTGAGGTGGCGGGGCACATTGATTCCGGCGCGGACTGCCGCGTCCTGGCTCCCGCCAATTGCGTAGTTGTGCTGGCCGAAGCGCGTGCGCCGGAGGATGAAGGCGAAAATGGCGACGAAGACAGCCGCGATGATCACGATGATGGGGAAGATGGACAGCATGACCTTCAGGTCTTCCGGACCCAGGTGGTCCGGCTTGATGAACGTGACGAGCTTCCGGGGAATGATGTACAGGAAATATTCATTCCCGATGAAACCCGCCTCCGCCGGCAGGCCCGAGATCGGGGTGTTCGATGAAACGATCTCGGAAACTCCGTACGCGATCCCGTACATCCCGAACGTTGCGAGGAAGGCCGGCACCTTCAGCCGGGCGACGAGGACCCCGTTCACGAAGCCCGGCACGAGCCCGACGACGAGGCAGATCAGCGCTGCCAGCGGGATCGAGGCGGACGGGGGAAGACCTGCTGCCTGGAGCAGAACCATGAACTTTGCGCAGATCACCGCGCCGAAGCCCATGACGAACCCGACGGACAAATCGATGCCGCCGGTGATGATGACGAATGTCTCTCCCATTCCGAGGAGGAGAACGGGCAGGCACGCCACGAAGATGTTCTGGATGTTTTCCAGGGACTGGAAGTTCCTTCCGAGGAGGATAAACGCGGCAAGCTCGATGAGGAGGAACAGCAGGGCCCAGTTGCGTCCCATCCAGCGCGTGGCTCCGCCCGCGCGTCTTGCGGCCAGCACGGTTTCAGACAAAGCTGGACCTCCTCTCCAGGGCGAACTGGTCGATCATCACGGCAGCGATAAGGATCAGGCCCGTGGCGATGTACCGGAAAAAGGCCTGGATTCCAACGATGTTCAGCCCGTTCTCCAACGTCATGAGGATCAGCGTGCCGATCAGCGCGCCGCCAATGCTTCCCTTGCCGCCCATGAGGCTGGCCCCGCCGATAACGACTCCCGCGATTGCGAAGAGTTCGTACGAGGAATTGAAGGTCGTAAAATTCCCGAGCCCGATCCGGAACACGTAAATGATCCCGGCGAGGGATGCGAACACGGAGGAGAGAACGTAGATCCACGTCAGGTGGCGCGGGACGTTGATCCCGGACCGCAGGGCGGCATCCTTGCTCCCGCCGATGGCGTAGGTGTGCTGCCCGAACCTCGTCCGCTTCAGGACGAACCACGAAATGAGGAGGATGACCGCGGCGACGAGCACTGTACCGGGAACAATGCCGACAAGCGCGCGGATCTCATCCGGCTTGAGATCCGGCGGCCGTTGGAAAAACGTGAGAGGACGTCCCGGAACCGCGTACGCGATGAAGCTGTTTCCGATCTGCTGGACCCGGGGCGGAAGAAAGTAGATCGGAAATCCCTGAGAGAGAGCAAGCGCAACCCCGTTTGCCACGCCATACATGCCGAGGGTGGCAATAAAGGGGGGGACTCGGAGGCGGGCCACGAGGAATCCGTTCACGAGCCCGGGCAGAATCCCGACTGCCAGGCCGACGAGCGTGCCCACGACCATGCAGACCGCCTGGGAATAGTGAGCGGCGAACATGTCCCGCATGACGATGGCCGAGCTGACGCCGACGAATCCCATGACGAAGCCGACGGACAGGTCGATACCGCCGGTCACGATCACGAACGTCTCTCCGGCGGAGAGCAGCGCGTACGTCGTGGCGAAATACAGGATGTTGGAAAAATTCTTGATGGAGAAAAAGTTGCGGCCCACGAGGCTGAAAACGACGAGCAGGAGGAGGAGGAAAAAGGCGGCCCACCGTTCTCCGAGGTATGCAAGAACCGCCTGACCGTTCGCCTTGCTGGGCATCGTACTTTCCTCCCGCTTGAAAAGACTTCTGTGATGCAGCCGCCTAGAAAAACGCGCAGGCAGCGGTTCCGCCGCCTGCGCGTATGAAATCAATTGCCCTCTGCGAGCGTGCCTACTGATAGATCCACTGCTGCATGTCGGGGTCGTCCACGTTGTCCTTCGTGAAGAAGACGAACGTCGGCCTCAGCATCTTGTTGGGAATGGGAGTCTTCTTTGTCAGATACTTGTACCCCCACTCCACGGCGAGCTGGCCGATCTCGAACGGCTTCTGGGCGAGCGTGAAGTCGATCTGGCCCGCCTTGAGCGCCGCGATCTGGTCCTTGCCCGCGTCCCACGATGCTACCTTCACCGCGCCGGTGAGACCAGCGTTGACCACCGCGCGATACGCGCCCTGGGCGCTGAACAGGTTGGTGCCGAAGACGCCCTTGAGGTCCGGGTTGGCCTGCAGCACTGCCGCGGTCTGGGACTGGGCCTTGTCCTGGTTGTCCAGGTTGTAGTCGATGCCGACCACCGTGATGTTCGGGTATTCCTTCATGGCCCTCAGGAACCCGTCACGCCGGCCGGTGACGCTGGATGCGTCAGGGTTCGTGCTGTTGATGTACAGCTTGCCGGACCCGCCGACCATGTCCGCCAGCTTCTTCCCGACCGCGTAGCCGCCCGCCTCGTTGTCCGTCCCGATGTACGCCAGCGGGAAGGAGTAGTTGGACGCCTTCTTGTAGTCTCCGTCCCCGAGGAACGTGTCACAGGTGATCATGGGGATGCCCTTGTCCGAGATCTTCTTCAGGGGGGCAATCAGGGCCTGGTTCGACGTCGGCACGACCATGAGGAAGTCGAAGCCTCCCCGGGCGGCCAGCGCCTCCAGAATGGGAACCTGGATATCCGGTCCCCACGCCTTGGGATATTCGGCCGTGATGAGATCCACACCGAGCTCTTGCGCCTTTGCGCGCGCGCCCTTTTCAATCATCTGCATGAAGGGATCAAGGATTCCCGACATGTAGGCGAAGGTATACTTCTTTGGCGCGGCAAAACCCACGAGGGTGACCGCGAACACAAGAAGCACGACGATGCTCAAGACTCTCTTCATAGACGCCTCCTTACATCGACCGGCTGGTAAAAGACCTTTCGCAACTATCAACCAACTCCCCCGAGCTGTCAAGTTTTTTTTGGCCGTCGCGTTGCGTGCCCCCTTGGCGCGCGCGCAAATTTATCTATTATCTTCAAAGAGTGCTCTCTCTGAAAAAATTTCACCTTCCCCGGATCACGCGGCCGCTCGCATGGCATCTCAACCGCGCGTGCGGTCCGCTCAGCCTGCGGCGTCTCTCGGGCCTGAAGTGGTTCTGGCTGGACGGCGCGTTCAGCCAGGCGCAGGAGAGCTGCTCCACGGACTACATCCCGCTGTTCGCGCTGGCTGCCGGTGCTTCCGCCGGAGCCATCGGCGTCCTCGCCGCTGCGGCGAACCTCCTCAGCATCGGGGGGTTTCTTGCCGGGGCTGCCGTCGCCTCGCGCCTGCGTCGGCGAAAGCCGTTCGTGATCATCGCCGGCGGCGGCGCGAGCCGTTTTCTGCTCGTCCTTCTCGCGCTGTCGCCGCTCGTCGCCGGCCACGGCGCGCTCCTCGTGGCTCTGCTCATTGCGATCAACGCGGCGCGCATCATGCTCGGCAGCTTCGCGAATCCGCCGTGGACCGCCATGGTCGCGGACCTCGTTCCCCCCGATGTCCGCGGCAGGTACTTCGCGAGCCGCAATACGGCCATCGGCGTGGTCGCCCTCGTCATGTCCCCGTGTGCCGGCTGGTTCGCGCGCACCATCAACACGCGCACCTCTCACGACCTGCTGGGCTACCAGGCCACGCTTCTCCTCGCTTTTGCCTGCGGGATGATCTCCACGTACTCCTTCTCCCGGATCCCCGAGCCGCCGGTGGCAGTGCCGGCGCGCCTGCGCCGGCGCACGCGAAATGTCCTGGACCTGATGCGGCGCAATCCCGCCTTCAGCTGGCTGGCGGCGAGCAGCTTCGTGTGGGGGCTTTCGCTGAACCTCGCCTCGCCTTTCTTCAATGTCTACCTCGTGACGGGCCTCGGCGGTACGGCGGCGAACGTGGGGATCGCCACCGGGGTCACGGCGCTCACCGGCCTCGCGGGGCAGGCCCTGTTCGGCAGGTTGAGCGATCAGCGCGGCAACCGCGCGGTGCTGATGTTCACGGGGATCCTCATCCCGATCCTGCCCATCCTCTGGGCCTTCGCGCTCGTGCCCTGGCACGTGTACCTGATCAACCTGGCGGCCGGCGTCCTGTGGGCCGGATACAACCTGGCGAGCTTCAACATGCTGCTCGAGCTCAGTCCGCAGGAGGACCGCGAGTCTGGCGTGGCTCTCTACCAGAGCGCGGTGTCCGCGAGCGCGGTTCTGGGACCGCTGGCCGGCGGCCTGCTCATCGCGACGGTCGGATACCACGCCGTCTTCATCCTCAGCGGCTCGGGAAGGCTCGTGGGATCGATCCTGTTCGTGCTGTTTGTGCGGCCCAGCGCTGCCGGAGGCAGCGCGCAGGGGCCCCCGGGCGGCAGCGGTTTGCACGGCAAACCGCGGGAGCCCTGGGGAGAGGCGTAGACTAGTCCACCACCGCGTTGCGCTTGAGAAACGCTTCCAGCCGGGCCACGGCGTCCGGCATGTTGCGCCGGCCGAAACCGATGCGAAAGTGATTCGCGCTGTCGTCATACACGGTCCCGGGCAGGAGAAGGACCCCGCTGGTGCGCGCGAGCGCGGCGCAGAAGTTGCCCACCTCTCCGCCGATGAGGCGCGGGAACGCGACGGGTCCGGCTTTCGGCGCCTGCCACGAGAAGCGGTCCGCATGCCGGGCGAAAAACCCGGTGAGCACGGCAAGGTTTTCCGCGATGATGCCGCGGTTGCGCGCGGCTAGGGAATCCCCGTGGCGGAGGGCAAGCTCGGCGAGCAGCTCGCTCGGCGCGCTCCCGCAGATGGTGGTGTAGTCCTTGAGCGTCTCCATGCGGGCAATCACGTCGGCGTTGCGCGTGGCCACCCATCCGATGCGCAGCCCGGCCAGGCCGTAGGTCTTCGACATTCCTCCCAGGGACACGGCGCGCTCGCTCACGTCACACGCGGCGGGCAGGCGGTCCGCGTCGCGGTGCTCGAGGCCCCGATAGACCTCGTCGGAGAACAGGATCACGCCGTGCTTGTCCGCGATCTTCACGACCTCCTGGAAGACGTCCGGCGGCATGTGCCAGCCGGTGGGGTTGTGGGGAGAGTTGAGGACGACGACCCGCGTGTCGTGACGGATGTGGCGCTCCAGCTCGCGCGGATCCAGCGTCCAGCCGTCCTCTTCCCGCGCCATCCACTGCGTGAGCCGGCAGCCGATGCCCCGGGCCAGCTCGTGGAGAGACTGGTAGCAGGGCCAGTGGACGACAATGTGGTCTCCTCGCTCCAGGAGTCCGTACATGAACAGGAGGATCCCCTCCTCCGCGCTCGTGTGAACGAGCACGTTGTCGGGGCCCATGGAGGAATACAGCCGGGCGATCTGCTGGCGCAGAGAGGGCCGGCCTCTTGTTTCGGTGTATCCGAGGCGCATCCCGAGGAGCCGGTCAGAAGCACCCGGTTCCAGGGCAAGGAGCTCCTGGACGGCGAGGGTTTCGCAGTCGGATGCGCAGAGATTGATCTCGGTGCTGAACTCGTGCTGCGCGAAGTAGCGCTCGAGCGTGAAAGGCGGCAGCCGCATGCGTCCACCGTACGAGTTTTGCCGAATCGAGGCAAGAGCGGCTGCGGCCCGGCGGACTAGGTCACCGCTGAAATCGCCATCTTCGCCAGGGCGGCTTCTTCCTGTTCGTCAAGCCCGCTGATGCCGATGGCGCCCACGACCTTCCCGTCGTGCATGACGGGAAACCCGCCGGCCCAGCCCGTGTAGCGCAGCGTGCCATAGTTCGTCATGGGGAACGGACCGGTACGGGAGGAGGCGCCCACCTCGCCGGAGGGCTTGCGCTCCCGGGCCGCGGTGTACGCCTTGTTGATGGCGATGTACAGGGGCGGGAGATGGCATCCGTCCATGCGGAGGAACGCGATCAGCTCTCCGTGGGAATCCGTCACGGCGACGGCGGCGGCCTTCTTCTCCGCTTCCACCTTCTTCTGGACCACGGCGATCATCGCCTGCGCCTCGGCGTGAGAGAGATTCATTGTCTGGTACATGGGTGATCCTCCTGGATCGAATCCTCAGTCGTGAAAGAAGCGGTACCGGGTCCTCTCCGAGTATGTCTGGCCCGGCCGCAGGACCACGCTCGGGAACGCCGGCCGGTTGATGGCATCCGGAAATCCTTCGGTCTCCAGGGCGAGCGCGGAGAACTTTCCGTACGACGCACCCCCGCGCCCGGTCAGGGCCGGAAACATCTGGCCCGAGTAGAAGTGGACACCCGGCTGCGTGGCGAACACCTCCACTCCCCGGCCGCTTGCGGGGTCCCGCACTCTGCCGACCTTCCGCCAGCCGTCCGCCGGCGCTCCGAGAACGAAGCAGGAGTCGTACCCGCCTCCGGCCGCTTCGATGTCGCGCCCGATCGGCTTCTCCCGGCGGAAATCGTACGCCGTGCCGTCCACGGCCTTGATCTCACCCGTGGGAATGAGCTCGGAGTCGGAGGGCAGGTATCGCTCCGCCTCCAGCGTGAGGAGGTGGCTCTTGATGTCGCCTCTGCCGGGGCCCGCGAGATTCCAGTATACGTGATTGGTGAGATTGACGATGGTCGGCTTGTCAGCGCGGGCTTCCCAGGCGACCAGGAGGGAGCCGGAGTCTTCCAGGGTGTACGTCACGTGGACGTCCAGGCTGCCCGGGTAGCCTTCCTCACCGTCAGGAGAGAGGTAGGAGAAGTGCACACCCGCCTCGTGCTCCCTCTGGAACCCCGCTGAAGACCAGACCATGCGGTCGAATCCCTTCTTCCCGCCGTGGAGATGGTTCCTTCCATTATTGCAGAACAGACTGTACGTCTTCCCGTCCAGGGTGAAACGGCCCCGGGCAATTCTGTTTGCGAACCGGCCGACCGTGGCTCCCAGGTAGGGATGGGGATTCAGGTACCCTTCGAGGGTGTCGAAACCGGGCGTGACTTCATCCACCTTCCCGGTGCGGTCAGGGATCTTCACGGATGAAAGAGTGGCGCCGTAGCTCAGGAGCTGCACCGAGACAGGTCCGGCCTCCAGCGTGAACTGGACGATCTCGTCCCCTTCCTGCGTTCGTCCGAAGACTCTCTGCGCGAGGGTAACCATGGGCTCCTCCTACCGACGGAACGCGGCGAGCTTGTCCGCCACCGCGTTCATGGCAGCGAGGTCCTCGGCGGAGAGCTCGAGGCGCCCTCCTCCCGCGTTCTCGCGCGCCTGGGCGGCGTCACGGGCCCCGACGAGGACGTGCGTGATTCCCTTCTGGAGGGCGGTCAGTGCGATGACGATCTGTGAGACCGTGGCGTTGTATTTTCGCGCGAAGGGCCGCAGCTGGAACACGATGTCATTGACGCTCGCGATGCTCTGTGGAGAGAACAACGGGTTGGTCTTGCGCGTATCCCCGTCCTTGAACGTTCTCCCCGGCTCGATGGAGCCGGTCAGGAGGCCCTGCTCCAGGGAGAAGTAGCTCAGAATGGAGATGCCGTGCGACACGCAGTAGTCAACGAGGCCTTTCTGGACGATGCCCCGGTCGATCAGGGTGAATCTCTCCTGCGCGGAGGCGACATCGCCGTAGCGTTTCAACTGCTCCACGGAGACGTTGGAAACCCCGATGGCGCGGATCTTGCCTTCCGCCTTCAGCTTCTCGAGCGCTTCCATCGTCACCTCGATGGGCGTCGTGGGCTCCTGCCAATGCGTCTGGTACAGGTCGATGTAGTCCGTGCCGAGCCGCTTCAGGCTCTGCTCCACCTCGTAGCGGATCCCATCCGGACCGAGGTACTTGTGAATCTTGTACTTGGCAGGCTCCTTCGACGGTGATTTGTCGTCGGCATATCCGTCGAACTGGCCCTTGTCGGTGTCCCAGCGCAGGCCGACCTTCGTCGCGATGACGGCCTTGTCCCGCCGGCCCTTGAGCGCCTTGCCCACGATCTTTTCCGCCGTGCCGAACCCGTAGATCGGCGCGGTGTCGATGAGGTTCACGCCCTCGTCGAGGCTCGCCTGGATGGCCTGGATGGATTTCTTCTCGTCCGTTCCTCCCCAGAACCATCCGCCGATGGCGAAGGTCCCCAGGCCGACCACCGACGCCTGGATCCCCGTGTTCCCCAGCGGCCTCATCTTCATGCTTCCTGCCATGGACTGGTACTCCTTTCCTCCGCTTTCCCACGCCGGCCTCACGCAGAGCGGAATGTGAGGCGCCTCGTGAAGAAGTCCGAGATGACGAATGCGGAGCCGCCGATGACGCCGCGCTCCTCCCCGAGACGGGAATACTCGATGCGCACGCGCTTCTCCACGTCCGGGAGCCCGATGCGGGCGATGCCGGTCCGCAGCCGCTCCATGAAGCTCCGGCCCGCCTTCACGTATTGCCCCTGGATGACGATCAGCTCGGGATCGTTCACCATGATGATGTTCCCCAGCCCGACGATGAACCACCGTGCCACATCATCGATGATTGAAAGGCAGAAAGGATCTCCCGCCTCGGCCAGCTCGCAGACCTCGTCCAGAGTGGAGGTGTCCGGCATCCCGTTGCGGAAGAGCGCGGACTGGACTCCGCGGCCGCACGCTTCGCTGATCAGCTCGCGGATTCGTTTTGCCGAAACCATGGCCTCGAAGCAGCCGCGGTTACCGCAGATGCACGGCGGGCCGTCGATGGGGTTCACCGTCATGTGCCCGATCTCCCCGGACAGGCTCTGCGCGCCCTGCATGAGCTCCCCGTGCGTCACGATGCCCGCTCCGAGCCCCTCGATCAGGGCGTCCACGATGATGAAGTTCGTTGTGCCGACGGCGACTCCCTTCTCCTGCTCGGCGATGGCCTGATAGCGGTTCACGTTCTCGATGAAGATCGGGGCTTCAATCCCCGTCCCGAGGGTCTGCCGGAGGAGATCGTTGAACGGAACGTTCCGTCCCCACGACGGATAGTGGGGGGAGTAGATGGAGATCCCGCGGGCGGAATCGACGAGCCCGGGCAGGGCGATGACGATTCCGACCAGCTTCTCGCCGGCCGCCGTCTTCGTCGCGGTGAAGCCGCGGATCACGTCGACGAGCTGGCTGAGGATGAACGAGAGGCTTCGCTCGGTTGTCACGGCGAGCTTCTTGGAATAGGTTATATCGGCGTTGAGGTCCGTGATGACTGAGATGATGGAGTCCGGCGTGACGTGGAGGCTGATTACGTACCCGAAGCTCTTGTTGAACCGGTACAGCTCGGGCTTCTTGCCTCCCTCCTCCGTCGACTCTCCCTTTCCGGCGGACACGACGAGATTCATTGAAGAGAGCAGGTCGATGGTTTTCTTGACGGTAGTCTTGCTGAGGCGGATGGCCCGCGAAATGTCGGCAACCGCGAACGAATCCCGCCGCCTGGCGAGGTTGAGAACGCCGCGAATGTTGTTCTGCTTATGGGCCTTGATGTGAGCCTCCGGAAAGAAACGTTTTCAGCGCGCTCGTTCCTCTCGCGCGTTGTACCTGGATTCTATGGGTTTGGTTCTTTTTTTCAAGAACATGGCAAAACTGCAGCCTTCGTATATATCGAGTATGTCACACGCTCTTGATATGTCAATAGCTTAGACAACGTCATTTTCTAACGATTTTTGATAATTGACAAGTGCTGTTCTGAACGGTACAACGCCAGAAAGGGAGGCAGTATGGATCTCGAACTGAAGGGAAAGCGTGCCGTCATCACCGGTGGCAGCGTCGGGATTGGGCTTGCCGTCGGCCACGCTCTTGCCGCTGAGGGCGTTGAGGTCGCCCTGCTTGCGCGTGACAAGGAACGCGTCGAGCGCGAGGCGCGGAACGTGGCGCGCCAGCACGGCGTGCGCGCTCTGGGCATCTCCGCCGACGTCTCCCGGACGGCAGACATCGATGCGGCCATGTCGCGCATTTCCTCGGAGTTCGAGGGCGTTGATATCCTTATCAACAACGCCGGAACCGGAACCTCGGAGACGATCATGGACGCCCCGGATGAGAAGTGGCAGTACTTCTGGGACCTGCACGTCATGGCAGCGGTCCGATGCGCCCGGGCCGTCGTGCCCCTGATGAGGAAAAGAGGAGGCGGCGTCATCCTCAACACTGCTTCGATCTGCGCGAAACAGCCCCTGGGCTACGAACCCATTTACAACACCACCAAGGCAGCGCTCGTCATGTTGTCCAAATGCCTGGCCAATGAACTGATCAAGGACAACATCCGCGTGAACGCGGTGAACCCCGGGCTCATCCTGACGCCGGACTGGAAGAAGACGGCGGGGATCCTCACGAAGGGCACCGGTACCACGGTGGACCGGTACCTGGACAAGATCGCGAAGGACAACGCTCCCATCGGGAGGTTCGCGACCCCCGAGGAGCTCGCGCACTTCTACGTGTTCATGTGTTCCCCGCGCTCGAGTTACTGCGTCGGCTCCAGCTACTACGTGGACGGCGGGTGGCTCAAGACCGTCGAATAGAACGCACAAGGAGGCCCCCGATGCTTTCCGTCGCCGTCACGAAGCCCGGCCGGATCGAGATCGTCGACATCCCCAAGCCCACTCCCGGTCCGTACGATGCCATTGTCAGAAACCAGGTCGCCTATATCTGCAACGCCACGGACCGCAAGGTCGTGGCGGCCCATTTCCCCGGGCTGGGGCCGGAAACGTTTCCGCTGCTCCTTGGCCATGAGAGCGTCGGGGTCGTCGAGTCCGTGGGAAACCGCGTCAGGTCATACGCCCCCGGAGACCGTGTGATCGGGGGGCTTCTCCTCTCCCCGACGGACCCGGCGTACACGTCGGGCTGGGGAGGAAACAGCGAATACGTCGTTGCCACGGATCATGATGCCATGGTGAAGGACGGCGTGGCGGACGAGGCGCACGGCTGGAAGGAAGTGTTCCAGATCATGCGCAAGCTTCCCGCGGACATCTCCCTGGAGGCGGCAGCCCTGTTGTGCACGTGGAGAGAGGTCTATGCCGGCTTCAGCGACTTCCAGCTCAAGCCCGGCAACTCGATCCTCATATTCGGCGCTGGTCCGGTAGGCCTGAGTTTCTGCAGATTTGCGCGCCTCCTGGGAATGGGATGGATCGGCTGCGTCGATCCCATCCCGTTCAAGCGGGACAAGGCGAAGTCGATGGGCGCGGATGAGACATTCGCACCGGACTCTCCCGAGCTGGCCGGGCTCACGGCAAAGCGGGGGAAGCCCCTGGACGCGGTCATCGACGCGGTGGGCAGCGAGAAGATCATCAACGCGGGGCTTCCCCTTCTGCGCCTTGCAGGTTCTTTGTGCGTGTACGGGGTGCTCGGGGCGGACACCCTGACGCTGGCAAAGAGCACGGCGCCGCTGAACTTCAACGTCCTTGTGCACCAGTGGCCCACGCGCGTGGCCGAGGCCGCGGCCCAGGAGCCGCTCATCGAATGGATCCGGGCGGGGAAAATCGCGGCAAAGGACTTCTTCTCCGCGGAGTTCCCGGTCCGCGACGCGGCAAAGGCCATGGCAGCGACGGAGCAGCCCACAGCCATCAAGACGCTGCTGAGGTTCCCTTCATGAAAAAATACCTTCTTGCGCACGACCTGGGGACCTCGGGGAACAAGGCCACACTGTTTACCACGGAGGGGAAGCTCGTGCGAAGCGCGACCGTCCCCTATGGAACCCGCTACTTCAACAACAACTGGGCGGAGCAGGACCCGTTGGACTGGTGGAACGCGGTCTGCGCTTCAACCCTATCCCTCGCCGCCGGCATTGATCCGAAGGAGATCGCGGCCATCTGCTTCAGCGGCCAGATGATGGGATGCCTCTGCGTGGACCGGCAGGGCCGGCCGCTGCGCCCCGCCATCCTCTACAGCGATCAGCGGGCCGTGGCTGAATGCGACGTCATCCTGAAGCGCATCGACGCCAAGGAGTTCTACCGGATCACCGGCCATCGCGCCAGCGCGTCCTACTCGGTGGAGAAGCTCATGTGGGTGAAGAGCCGCGAGCCGGAGATCTACGCGCAGACACACCGGATGCTTCACGCCAAGGACTACATGAACTTCCGCCTCACCGGCGCCATGGTCACCGAGTACTCAGACGCCTCGGGCACGAACGTCATGGATCTCACCGCCCGGCGCTGGTCGGAGAAGCTCGTCGCCATCACCGGCATCGACGGAGAGAAGCTTCCCGAGCTGAAGGCTTCCACGGACGTCATTGGAGAGCTGACCGCGGAGGCGGCGAAGGCGGTCGGCCTCGTGCCGGGGATTCCCGTGGTTGCCGGCGGCGGAGACGGGGTCTGCGCCGGCGTCGGCGTCGGCTCGGTGAAGCCCGGCATGACATACAATTACCTCGGGTCCTCGTCGTGGATCGCGACGACGACGGAAAAGCCGATCTTCGACGATGCCATGAGGACGTTCGTCTGGGCGCACGCCGTGCCGGGGTACGTCCATCCCTGCGGCACGATGCAGACCGCCGGCAGCTCCTACGCGTGGCTGAGGAACGAGATCTGCACGCTGGAAAAAGCCTTCGCTTCGGAGACCGGCATGAGCGCGTATGACCTCATCAACCGGGAGATCGAAAAGTCCCCGCCCGGCGCCAACGGCATCATCTTCCTCCCCTACCTCCTCGGAGAGCGGAGCCCCCGGTGGAATCCCGACGCCAAGGGGGCGCTCATCGGCCTTACCCTGGAGCACACGCGGGCGGACGTGCTGCGCGCGGTGATGGAAGGGGTGACTCTGAACCTCAGCATCATCCTGGAGATTTTCCGCACGCAGGTTCCCATCCGGGAAATCACGGTGATCGGTGGAGGCGCAAAGGGCGAGGTCTGGCGGAAGATCATGGCGGACATCTACCAGGCGGACATCCTGCGGCCGGACTACCTGGAGGAGGCCACCTCCATGGGCGCGGCGATCATCGGCGGCGTCGGGTGCGGAGTCTTCCCGAGCTTCGAGGTTGCCGACCGCTTCATCCAGATCGCCGACCGCACGAAGCCTGATCCGTCGCGGCAGAAGGTGTACGCCGGGGCGCGCCGGCTGCTCGATGAGAGCTACGAAGCCCTGGCCCCGCTGTTCCCGCGGTTCGGGAGGACCGGAACGGCGAAATAGGCTACACTGCGGTTCGGAGAACCGACGTGAAATACCAGTACATGCACCCCCGGGAGCAGATCGTGACGATCATGCGCCGCGTGTACGGCTATGGGATGACGACCACCTCCGGGGGCAATATTTCCATCCGCGACGAATCCGGGGACCTGTGGATCACCCCGGGCGGGACAGACAAGGGGTCCCTCTCGGAGGCCGACGTGGTGCGCGTCCGCGACGACACCGTGCTCGAGGGTTCCCACCCCCCGTCCTCGGAGTATCCCTTTCATCGCGCCATTTACAAGAGGCGCCCTGATCTGCGGGCCATCCTCCACGCGCACCCCGCGGCCCTCGTGGCCTTCAGCCTCGTGCGCAAGATCCCGGACACAAGCATCATCCCGCAGGCCCGGGCCGTATGCGGCGAGGTGGGATACGCCCCGTATGCCATTCCCGGGTCCGAGGAGCTGGGAAGCAACATGGCCGCGGCATTCGGCGGTTTCGACACGGTGCTCCTGGAGAACCACGGCGTCGCGACCGGCGGGCGCAGTCTCCTCGAGGCTTTCCAACGCTTCGAGACGCTGGACTTCTGCGCGCGCACGCTCATCAATGCCGGGATCCTGGGGACCGCGAAGAGCCTGGGACCCGAGCAGATTGCCCTGTCCAACCAGAACAAGAACCAGAAGATGCCGGAGTTCGACGTGACGGTGCGGGGAGAGGCGGAGCTCGCCATCCGCCGCGGGATGCGCGAGCTCGTGCACCGCGCCTACCGGCAGCGCCTCATGACGAGCACGGAAGGCACGGTGTCGGTCCGCCTGGACCACTCGTCGTTCCTCATCAGCCCGTTCGGCACGGACCGCAGCTACCTCGACGAGTCGGACTTCGTGCTCGTGAAGGAGGGAAAACGCGAGCGCGGCCTGTTCCCCAGCCGGGCCGTGATGCTGCACCAGGAGATCTACGCGGCGCATCCGGGGATCCGCGCCATCACGAGCGCGCAGTGCCCGGCCGTGACCGCGTTCACCGTGACCGGGACGCCCCTGGAAAGCGCCATCATCCCCGAGAGCTACGTGGTGCTCCGCGACATGCCGCTCGTGCCCTTCGGGCGTCAGTTCACTGACGAGCACGGTCTTGCCGCGGAGATCTCCGAGCGCACCCCCGTGGTGCTCCTGGAAAACGACGCCATCCTCACGACGGGACAGAGCCTCACCGAGGCGTATGACCGGCTGGAGGTGGCGGAGTTCAGCGCGAACGCCATCCTCAACGCGGCCAAGCTCGGCAGCGCGAAGCGAATCGGCGCGCACGAGCTCGAGGCGATTCGGAAGAAGTTCGGGCTCTTCTAGGCGGAATGAAAGAAAAACGCAACCCGAGCCCGCCGCTGCGGTCACTGGTCCTCGCCGGGGGAGCGAGCAGCAGGATGGGGATGGACAAGGCTCTCCTCACCTATGACGGGGTTCCCCAGCTGCGCCGCGTAGCCGGTCTGTTGTCGGACGTTGCGCCCCCGGTTTTCATTTCGGTACGAGCAGGCCAGGCCGCCGGCGCGCACCTGGGCGGGTTTCGCCTCCTCCCCGATCAGGAGGCCGGCATCGGCCCCCTGGAAGGACTGCTCGCCGCTTTCCGGGAAGCTTCGGACTGCGCATGGCTCGCCGTGGCCGTGGACATGCCGTTCCTCACGGCGGAAACCCTGACCAGGCTGGTGGAAGCCCGGGACCCGTCCGCTTTCGCCACGGCCTACCGCAATCCCGAGACGGACCGTCCCGAGCCGGTGTGCGCCATCTACGAGCCGTCCATCCTGCCCGTCCTCATCCAGGCGAAAACAGACCGCCGCTACTCGCTGATGCTCCTCTGCGACGTTACGGTGAGGCTGGTCGAACCTCGTCGGCCGGAGGAGCTTCGAAACGTCAACGATCCGTCGGAGTACAGGAAGGCGATCTCTGAAGAGGGGAAATGAGTCAGGTGCCGGAGGAGCTCACCTCTTCCCGCAGCGCATCGGCGAGAGCGCGCAGAAGAGGCGCGAAAGGAGTTGCGGTCCGCGGCTGGTCGTCCCCCGGAGCCTCACCCCGGATCATCGCGTCCAGGGCGGGAAGAAGCACGTCCTGGATGAGCTCACGGCGGTCCTCCGGCTCCTCACATTCCGAAAGGAAGCGAAGGATCACGGCCAGGTGGTCCGCCGGCTCGTCCCCGGTCTCGAAGCCGTGCCGCCGGTAGCGCTTCTGCAAATCAAGAATGAACATGCTGCGGCCGTACCCGTCGCCGTAGAGCTGGCGTCCCACGAGAGACGTTTCTTCGGAGTACAGCTCGGCGAGCTTCTCCCGCGGCGCGCTCTGCACGAAGCTCTCGAACTCCCGCAGCCCGTCGACCGGCACGCCGACCGCTGCCGCGCACTGCGCGCATTCGCGCACCTGCGCCGCCAGGTCGGATTGGGGAGCATTGAAGATGCCGGCAAAAAGCTCGAGGAGCCTGTCCATGAGGGCGGCTTTCGCGGCGCCCTACGCCAGGACGTCGGTGGTGCGGGTCCCCTCGCCTTGCTGGCGCCGGGCGAGATCCCCCTGGGCAGCGGAGGCAACGCGGTACGCTTCTGCCGCCGCGCGCGTCTCGGCCTCCGAGGGAGCGCCGTTCGCGTTCGCGCTCTGGATGATGGTCTGGGCGCGCTGAATGGATCCCTCGGGATCCGCCGTGACGGGGCCGGCGTCGACCCGCCCGCCGCCGGCGTGGTAGCTCTCCCCCGAAGGTCCGCTCAGGTACTGCGGCGATGCGCCGCGTGACGCTTCGGCGATTCTCCGCGCGTCGTTCTGCTGCTCCGCGGCTTCACGCGCGTCAGGAACGACCTCGCGCGGTCGGCTCGCTGCCATTCCCGCGAGATATGCTGGAGGTGTGGAGGAAACGCTTTCTATTGCCATGTGCGTGCGCCTCAGGAAGAAGTTTACCACGCCCGAGGCGCCGGAGCAACTCAAGGGCCGTTGAGTTCAGCCCGTGGTGCGCATGCCGGTGGCGACGCCCTCGATGGTGAGCCTGAGCATGTCCCGGCAGGCTGCCTGGCCCTCGGTATCGGATCGCCTCTCACATTCCCGCAGCCGCCGCAGCCATTCCACCTGGATGATGTTCAGCGGGTCCGTGTTCGGGTTCCTCACCGTGATGGACCTGCGGAGCCACGGTATCTCCTCCAGCAGCTCGGGCTGACCGTTGGTGGCGAGCACCGCCGCGCGGCTCCGCGCGTGCTCCGCGGAGATCAGGCCCCAGATCTTCTCCCGCACTGCCTCGTCCTCCACCAGCCCGGCGTACAGGCGCGCAATGCCCATGTCCGCCTTGGCAAGGGCGAGCACGGCGTTGTCCAGCGTGGCCCGGAAGAACGCCCAGCCCCCGTACATCTCCCGCAGCGTCTCCCAGCCGTCCGCGTGCGCGGCGGCGAACTCCTGGAATGCGGAGCCGAGGCCGTACCACGCCGGGATGAGGCACCGGCTCTGCGTCCAGGCGAACACCCACGGGATGGAGCGCAGGTCCGAGAGAGAGCGGCCGCCGTGACGGTGCGCGGGGCGCGAGGCGATGGGGAGCGCTTCGATCTCGCCGATGGGGGTGGACTGCTCGAAGTACGTGAGGAACCCCGGCTCCTCGATGAGCGCGCGGTACGCGGCAAGGGCGGAACGCGACAGCTCCCCCATCGCCTCGCGCCACGTGGGCCGCGGCGGCGACAGCGGCTGCGTGGAGGTCATGAGCGTTGCCCAGAGGACCTGCTCCAGGTGACGGGCCGCGATCCGCCCGTCGTCGTAGCGGTCCGCCAGCACTTCTCCCTGCTCGGTCATGCGCAGGCCTGCGGTGAGTGACTCTGGCGGCAGGGAAAGAATGCTCCGCGCAGCCGGCCCGCCGCCGCGGCCCAGGGACCCGCCCCGTCCGTGGAAGAAGATCAGGCGCACCCCGCGCGCCTGGGCCACGGAGTGGAGCGTGCCCTGCGCCTCGTAGAGCGCCCAGCAGGCGGCGAGGTACCCGCCGTCCTTGGTGCTGTCGGAGTAACCGATCATGACGGTCTGGACGTCGCCCCGGCGGGCCAGGTGCGCGCGGTACAGCGGATCGTCGAGCATTTCCCCGAGGATCCGGGGCGCGTTCTCCAGGTCACGGATGGTCTCAAACAGCGGCATGATGTCGATCCCGAGGCCGTCATCACCGGCAGCGCCGCAGATTGCGCGGCACCGGCAGAGCCACAGCACGGCCAGCACGTCGCTGAGAGAGTGCGTCATGCTGATGACGTACCCGCCCAGCGCCTCCCCGCCGATGCTGGCGGCAGCCTCGGAGAGCGCGGAAAAGAGACGAACGGTCTCCTGCGCCTCCGGTCCGAGCTTCGAGATCCGCAGCTTCCCCGCATGAGCAAGGGACTTTTCCAGAACCGTGCGCTTGTCGCTCTCGGAAAGCGATGCGTAGCCGTGCGTGACCCCGAGGGATGCCATGAGCTCATCCAGCACCCTGAGGTTCCACGCGGACTCCTGCCGCACGTCCAGCCGGGCGAAGTGCAGGCCGAAGACCTCGGTCTGCCACAGCCACTCCTGCAGCTCGCCCTCGATGATCCTCGTGCCGCCGTTGGACAGGAGGCTGTCACGGATGAGGGCGAGGTCAGCGGCCAGTTCCCCGCCGGCCCGGTAGGCCCCGGGGAGAATGCCGCCCTCGAATGACGCCGAGTACGTCGTCGCGGTATCGATCTCCCGGGTCCGCTCCAGACGCCACTCGATGGTCTTCAGGAACCGCCGGTAGACCTCGTGCTCGGATATGGGATCCACGATGTCCGCCAGGTCCGAAAAATCGCGCAGCCGGCCCTCCAGCGCGCCGCGAAGCCCCGTGCTCACGCTGACCTCGAGGGCCGAGCTGGTAAGAACGTCGAAGAGCCGCCTGCATTGGCCCAGGTGCGCTTCCGCGGCCACCCGGCGCATGCGGCGCAGCGTGCGCGCGGTGACCTCCGCGGTCACGTTCGGATTGCCGTCCCGGTCTCCCCCGATCCACGAGCCGAACCGGAGGAATGCCGGAAGATGGAAGACGCCGCGGGGATAGTTCCTTTCCAGGGCGCCCTGCAGGTCCCGGTAGATGAGGGGAATGACCTCCCACAGGGTCCCGGAAAAGGACAGGCCGACCTCGACTTCCTCCGGCACGCTGGGGCGCCGGGGCCGCACGAGCTCCGTCTGCCACAGGCTCGTCAGAGAGGAGCGCAGGAGAGTGACGAGGCGATCGCGGTCCCGGGGAAGGAGCTGGTCGTCGTCCATCCGAGCCAGCGTTTCCCGCATGCGGCGCACGAGGCCGCGCACGGAGCGCCTCTTGGCTTCCGTGGGGTGCGCCGTGAAGACGAGCTCGATGGTGAGCAGGTCGATGAGCGCCTGGACCGCCGCGGGCGGCATGCCGGCCCGGCTCATGATGAGGACGGCCTCCTCCATCGACTCGCTGCGCGGTTCGGGATGACGGCGGCGCTCCCGATCCCGGATCACGCGGATCCTTTCGCGGTCCTCGGACAGGTTGGCGCAGTCGAAGAAGATCGTGAAGGCGCGGACCACGAGACGGGCCTGCTCCGCGCTCATCCCGCGCACGCGTGAAAGGAGCGCGGCCTCCGCCCCTTCCCTGCCCTCCCGGCGGGCACGGGCCCCGAGCCGGATCTCCTCTTCGATGTCGTACAGGGAGATCCCTGCCTGCTCCCGAATGACTTCCCCGAGGACCTTCCCCAGGAAGTGGATCTCCGGCCCCAGCTTCTCTCTCGCGTCCATCGCTGTGTTGAATTTCCCGGTGCGGGGCAGGCATGTCAACATTCCGGCGCCCTGTTCGGCGCCTATGCGCGTGGCTATATTCCTTTCATGCCGAACGAAGTCCCCGATGACCAGGAGCTCATCCGGCGGATCATGCGCGGAGAGGAGGAAGCCCTGCGCGCCCTGTACGCACGGCACAGCAGGCTCGTGTACGGCCTGGCGTTGAGGATCGTCAAGGACGAACCGGTTGCGGAGGAGGTCACGCAGGACGTCTTCCTGCGGGCCTGGGAGAAGGCGGACACGTATCAGCGCGACAAGGCACAGGTGAGGACGTGGCTCGCCCGCATCGCCCGAAACCGTTCGATCGACGTGCTTCGGCGCCGCTCGTCGCAGGACGCGCGGGCCCGCGGAGCGTGGGAAGACATGAAGAGCGCGAGCCTGGAGAGCCAGGTGGACCCGTCCGCGCCGGTGGAGGCCGGGTTCGAGCAGGAGCGGCTCCGGGCGGCCATCGCAGCCCTCCCGGAGGAGCAGCGCGCAGCGCTGGCCCTGGCGTTCTTCGCGGGCAGGACCCACCGGGAAATCGCTGAAGTGACGGGGGAGCCCCTGGGGACGGTCAAGTCGAGGATCCGGGGGGCCATGCAGAAACTGCGGGACGCGCTGGAAGGGGAAAAGGGCTCGTGATGATCCTCCAGGACCGTTTTTTCGTATCTATGATGAGGGAATCTGCAGAGGCGTCGGAATGATGACTCACGAGGAGATTCGATCGTTGCTCCCCGGGTACGCCGTCGGAGCACTCGAGCCCGAGGAGGCGCGAGAGGTCCGCAGTCATCTCCGCGGCTGTGATACGTGCCGGAAGGAGCTCGCGGGCTACGAGCGGGTGGAAGACGCGCTTGCCCTGTCCGCCGCGCCCGTCCAGCCGCCGGCCGCGCTGGAAGAAAGGCTCATGCGGGCAGCCCGGGCCCTGAGGCCCCGGCGCCGGTTCATCATGAACCCCGGCCTGGCTGCGGCGGCCGCAGTGGTGATTGCCGTCCTGGCAGCGGGAAACGTGGCGCAGTGGGTCAGGTCTCCGGACTTCCGCGCGCGCACCACCGGTCTCCTCACCATCCAGCTCGTCGGCGTCGGTGCGACCAGGGATGCCTACGGGACGATCATCGTGGAGACGGGCGAAAACGAGGGCGTCCTCGCGGTGCGCGGTCTTCCGCGGCTGGATCCGTCCCAGCGGTACCAGCTCTGGCTGCGGCGGGACGGCGAGCGGAAGAGCGGCGGCCTGTTCGCCGTGGGAGACGACGGCTACGGCTCGCTTCTCATCAAGGTCCCCGGAGGGTTTCGGGGATTCAGCTCGTTCGGCATCACCGTCGAGCCCGCAGAGGGCAGCCTGACGCCGACAACTCCTCCGGTGCTCCGAGGAAGTCTCTAGGGCAGGCTTGCGCCTTTCTCCATCCATCCTCCTTCAGCGTTCGTATAGTCCTGTGCGGCCCGGCGGGAGTCACCGCCGGACGCGCGCAAGGAGGATCATTCAATGAAGGCTGCAGGTATCATTGCCGGCCTCGTTCTGATCGCCGCCCTGTCGTGGGCGGCGCCGTCAGTCACCGTCTCCGACCAGGCGGTGAAGGACAATACGGTAACGATTTCCGAAGTCGTGAGCGACGGCCCCGGATGGATCGTGATCCACAAGGAGCAGGGCGGCGGGCCCGGACCCGTGGTGGGACACGCCGCGGTCAACGACGGCACGAACACGGACGTGGTCGTCAAGATCGATTCCTACTCCGCCACCCCGAGGCTCTTCGCGATGCTCCACACGGATGCCGGGGTGGTCGGGAAGTACGAGTTCCCCGGGCCGGACGTGCCGGTCATGGTTGATGACAAAATGGTGTCACCCCCGTTCAAGGCGATGAAGTAGCAGGAGGCTCCCGTGCCCCCGCGGGCGCACCCGGGGACCGGGAGACACCGCTGAACCTTCCCAGGAGCACGGAGCCGCCGAGCACGAGCAGGAAGCCAAGCGCTCGCTCGACGCCGGCGGCCCCGGCGCCTCCGATCCTCTCCGAGAGGGCGAGCGCCCCGAGGGTGACAGCGCCCGCGCGGCCGAAGAAGTCGGAGATGACCACCCCGCCGACCACCGTGCCCACCTGGTAGGCGCGGGAGAGCATGTAGAATCCGGCGAGATAGAACGTGATCAATCCCACGGCGCACAGGGCAACGGGAGGAAAGCTCGGTCCCTGCGGTGCGCCCAGGAGCGACAGGAAAACCTTCGTCAGGAGGTCGCCAACGCTTCCCAGGAGGCCGGAGAGCGCCGCAGAGCAGAACAGCCTGGCAGAAGCCAGGCGCGGGCCAGGCGCAGTCTGGCCCTGCCGCCGTCCCAGGAGCATGAGGATCAGGAGAATGCAGGCGGAAACAAGCGCGACGCAGCCGACGCCGAGCACAACGAGGGGGGCCTGTGGCGGCGCCGCGGCGGCGGCTGCGGTCTCCTGCAGGCCTAGAAAGACAATGCCGCAGGTGACAACGGCGAGCGCTCCCCATTCGACCAAGGACAGCGGGCTCCGCAGGAAGATCGTGGAGAACAGCGCCAGGATCACGTAGCTTCCGCCGGTGATGGTCCGCGCGGCCGACACCGGTACACGGTCCAGCCCGAAGACGAACAGGCCCCAGCCCAGCGCGGTGAAAAGGAGACCGGCCATCCACCGGGCGGAGCGCAGGAGAGACATCACGGGCAGCCGGCCGGCGGGCATGGCGCTGACCGCGTTCTTCTGCAGAACGGCCCCCGCGTCCCAGAGGACCGTGCCCGCGATGATTGCCGCATAGCGGACCACGGCTGAGTCCAGCATGGCGGGGCATGGTGTCCTGAATCCGCGCGGCGCGCAAGAGGTGTGGACGGACCGCCGGCTGCCGTGCCACACTGCAGCCCATGGACGAGGAAGTCCGCTACCACATGTGCCGACCCGCCCAGGTGAGGGCCCGCCGCGAGCAGTGCCCGGTTGCGTGGATTCCCGTGGGCACGCTGGAGTGGCACGGCCCCCAGAACCCGCTCGGGGCAGATACCCTGCAGGCGGAAGGGCTTGCGCTCCTGTGCGCGAGGAAGGGCGGAGGACTCGTGTTCCCGCCCCTGTACTACGGGGAGAGCAGGAGCGAGTCTCTGATGGAATCCGGCGCGGATGACCGGGAGAAGATCGCCGAGGCGATGGGATTGCCGCCGGATAACTTCCTCCCCGAGCGGCAGCCGTTCTCTCTCACGGACCAGGTGCTCAACTACCAGAGACTTCTCTTTCACATCCTCGCGGAGGCGGAGTCCCTGGGCTTCAAGGTGGGAGTGATCGTCGCGGGACACTACCCGCTGATCGATCACGCGCGCTCCGCGGTCCTCCTGTTCAACAAGAGGCGCTACAGCAAGTACCATGGCATGCTCGCGTGGGCGTGCGTGGACTACCTGCTCGTGCGGGACCGCTGGCCCGATTCCGGCGACCACGCGGCGGGCTGGGAGACGTCGCACCTGATGGCTCTGCATCCGGAGACCGTCGATCTCTCCCTGCTGCCCCGCAAAGGCCAGCCGCTTACCGGCATCTTCGGTTCCATGGCCCCCCAGGATGCAAACGCGGATTTTGGACGGCGGACGCTGGAAGAATCCGCGGAGGCAGCAGTCCGGGAAGTCAGGCACCGCCTGGAGCACCAGGACCTGTACCGCCAGCACGGGGGCAGCCTGCAGGAGGGGCTCTGGAAAGGTTAACCGAATGATCGGGCCGTCTGCGCGCGGGATGGCCCCGCGCTCCATCAGATTGCCACCCCCGCGGGTCTGCCCGGAGTGCGGCTTTGACCTTGTCCCGGGGCAGGTCTGCGGCGTCTGCGGGTATGACCCGGTGAGGGATCTCTCCCGGGAGGGGAGGAACGGACCGTCGCCGCGCACGCCCCTCATCTACGCGGGCTGCCTCCTGCTTCTCGCGGTGGTTCTCTTCCTCACGCTGGATCTCCCGCGGATCCGGGCCTCAGCGAAAAGCGATTCCGCGGCCGCCGCGGCCCCTGCCGCGCAGCCAGCACCGGCGCCGGCGGCCGCGCCGCCCCCCGCACAACCTGCTGCGCCGCAGCCTGTTCCGCCGCCGGCGCAGGCGCCCCGGGCCGGCGTCCCCCAGCGCTTTGTGAAAGCGGTCAACCTGACCGCTGACGTCGATCCGCTGGGCTCTGTTCCCGAAGAGCTGCACCCGCCGCTCACGAACAGGGCCAGCTATGTAGAGTACATGCTGCGGAACACCACGCAGTCGAGGGCCTTCCTCGAATGGCGATGGGAGTGCGCGCAGGCCATCGTATCTCTCGGACACATCGAGCATGAGCGTGTGCTGGAGGGGTTCCTGCTGACGCCCCGGGAGGAGTTCTGCCGGCAGCCCGGCCGGGCGTACGAGAACGCCGCGTGGGCCATCGGCTACGGCCAGACGATCTCGGGTCCCTATCTCGTGGCCCGGATGACGGACGCGCTCAATCCGCAGCCCGACCAGCGCGTGCTGGAGGTCGGGACCGGCTCGGGTTACCAGTCCGCGTTCCTCGCGGAGCTCTCCCGGCACGTCTACTCCATCGAGATCGTTGAGGACCTGGCCCGGGAGACGGACCAGATCTACCGGCGCCTCTGGGACCGGTTCCCCGAGTACCGCAATGTCCATCGCAAGGTCGATGACGGGTACTACGGGTGGCGGGAGTACGCGCCGTTCGACAGGATCATCGTTACCTGCGGCATCGACCACATCCCGCCCGAGCTCCTGCGCCAGCTCGCCCCGGAGGGAATCATGGTGATCCCGGTGGGCCCCCCCTCCGGGCAGACCATCCTGCGCATCGTGAAGCACGTGGCCGAGGACGGCTCGGTGTCCCTGGAGCGGGAGGACATCTATCACGGCCAGAACATCATCATCTTCGTGCCTTTCACGAGCAAGAGCGGGCTGCACAGGGACAACAAATGAAGCTGTCGCAGATCAGGTCCGCCGCCCTGTTCCTCGTCTCGGCGTGCATCCTCTCCTTCGAGATCGAGGTCATGAGGACGTTCTCCGTGGCGAGCTGGTCCAATTTCGGCTCCATGGTGATCAGCATCGCCCTCCTGGGATTCGGCGTGGCCGGCACGGTTCTCACGTTCCTCAGTGCCCGCGTGCGCCGCAACCCTGACGCGTGGCTCCTCTCCTCGAGCTTCGCGCTGGGGCCCGGCATGGCGGCGGCCCACATCCTGGCGCAGCGGGTTCCGTTCAACCCGGTGCTGATCACCTCCGACCCGGCGCAGGTCTGGTGGATCGGCGCCTTCTACCTCATCTACGCCGTCCCGTTTCTCGCCGGGGGGATCTTCATCGGCGCCATCTTCACGTCCCTGTCCCGCCAGACTCACCGCCTGTACTTCTGGAACATGGTTGGTTCCGGGCTCGGCGGCCTGCTGGTCCTGGGGCTCATGTACCTCGTTCCCCCGGACGAGCTGATCTTCCCGCTCGTGGGTCTCAGCGCAATCCCGGCCTTCCTCTGCTGCATCACCTGGTCCGCGGTGGAGTGCCGGTTCGAGATGCGGCTTCGGGAGGCGGGGCTCGCCGCGTTCCTTGCATGCGCGGGGATCGTGCTCCTTGCCCGCTACGGAGCGTTGAACGTCTCCGACTTCAAGCCGATCAGCTACGCGCGCAAGTACCCCGATGCCACGGAGGTGTACAGCTCCTTCAGCCCGCGCGGGCAGATCCGGGTGTTCTCAAGCTCGTTCTTCCATTTCGCCCCGGGCCTGAGCGACAACGCGAGCATCACCCTCGGTTCCATGCCCTCCAACGCCTTCCTCGGACTGTACACGGACGGCAACGGCCCGCTGGGCGTGATGCGCGCGCTCGGGCCGGAGGAACAGCGATACATCGACTACCTGCCCATGTCGGCCCCGTACCTCGTGCTGGCCCGCCCGAAGGTCCTGATCCTCGGGCTGGGCGGCGGCGCGGGGGTCCACACGGCGCTGCACAACGGCGCCCGGGAGGTCAGGGTCGTGGAATCAAACCCGGATCTCATCCGCACGCTCCGCGACGTGCCGTATTTCCGACAGTTCACCGGAGATGCGCTTCGCGATCCCCGGATCAAGGTGGTAAACGCGGAGGCCCGCGCGTTCGCCGGGACCACGCGGGAGAAATTCGACCTGGTGGAGATCGGGCTCGTGGATTCCATCGGACTGTCCCAGGCCGGCGGATACTCGGTTGAGGAGAATTACCTGTACACGGTGGAGGCCATCCGGGAGTACCTGCGGTGCCTCGCCCCGTCGGGGATCCTGTCCATCACGGTGTGGGACCGCATGAATCCGCCCCGCAATGTGCCGAAGCTCCTGGCGAGCGTCGCCGAGGCGGTCCGGGGCAACTACGACGAGAGCCCCGAGAAGCGCGTATTCACGTTCAACCTCCTCCTGTCCACGGCAACGGTGCTCGTGAAGAAGTCCGACTTCCTGCCGGGGGAGATCGACGCGCTGAACGACTACTGCCGCCGCATGTCGTTCGACGTGGGTTTCTTCCCGGGGATGCCCGAGAGCGGGAAGAACTTCGAAGCGATGCTTGCCGGGTACGCCGCCCGCTTCACCCGCGTGCCCGGCGTGGACCCGGGCGCGGACCTCCGCACGAGCGACTTCTACGGCTCGGCCATCCGGTGGATCGCGGCGGGGAAACAGGAGGAGTTGTTCGGCAGGTACTTCTTCGACATCCGTCCCGCCACGGACGACAAGCCCTACTACGCGGGCTACGTCAAACCCCGTACCATCCCGGCCCTCCTGGGCCGGCTGGGGGAAGTATCTGATGAGTGGGGATACCTCCTCCTGCTGGGCACGCTCCTGCAGTCGGTGATCTTCGGCCTGCTCATCATCGCCCTCCCCCTCGTCTTCCGACAGCGCGAGTTGTTCTCGGGACGACAGGGGACCCTTGCCGTCATCCTGTACTACGCGTGCCTGGGCCTTGGCTACATGATGGCGGAGATCTTCCTCATCCAGAGATTCGTCTATTTCCTTGCGGATCCGATCTACGCCAACGCCATCATCATCACGGTCCTTCTCGTCTCATCCGGCCTCGGGAGCCTGCTCGCAGACCGGTTGAAAGTTCCCCGGGCGCGTCTGGTGCGCTACGCCACCGCGGCGGCCGCGGCACTCTGCATTCTCTTCCTGGCTGCGCTCCCGCGGGTATTGACCGGCCTCCTCGGCCTCCCGCTCCCGGCAAAAGCGCTGGCAGCCCTGGTCATCGTGGCGCCGCTGGGACTCTGCATGGGAATCCCGTTCCCCTCCGGGCTCGCCGCCCTGTCCGAGTCCCGGAGGGACATCCTCCCCTGGGCCTGGGGAATGAACGGCGCCCTGTCCGTTGCCGGCTCCGTGCTCGCTCGCGTGCTCTCCATGGCGGCGGGATTCGGCGTGGTGCTGGGCTGCGTCGCGGTGCTCTACGTGTCCGCCGGCTTCCTCTACCGCGCCAACGAGCGCCGCGCGGAGGCCGCGGTGCCCGCGTCCGTTGCAACTCGCGCTTGACGGCGGGCCTCCGGGGCAATTAGTCTGAAAGGGGACGGTCGCACCCCTCGGCCGTCCCGATTGACCATGGCGAAGACGATTCCAGAGCACGCGACGCAGATTCCCTGGGAAAAGGGCGGCGGAACCATCGGACACTGGGTGAAGCAGGCCTATATCGCCATGCGCCGAGGGCTTGATGCCTCGGTCCGCAAGGCGGGCATGACCACGACGCAGTGGCAGGCGCTTGGGGTCCTGTACCACAAGCCGGGCCTCACGCACTCCGAGCTGGAGAAGCACCTGGACATCGAAGCCCCCAGCGTCACGAGCCTTGTGAATGGAATGGAGAGAAAGGGCTGGGTCCGGCGGGACAAGTCCCCAGACGACGCGCGCGTGAAGCAGCTTCACCTCACCCCGCGGGGCCTGCGGCTTCTGGAAGGCGTGCGCCAGGCCACGGTCCCCATCGAGCGCGCCATTGCCGCGGCCCTCTCCGAGGAAGAGAGGGAGACCCTCAAGCGGCTTCTGCGCACCGTGGTGGAGGCGCTGAAGGAAGGCGGCTGAGGCCCGGCGGCGTCCCTGCTGCGCCCTCCCTGCTGCGCCCTCCCTGCTGCGCCCTCCCCGCTGCGCCCTCCCCGCGCAATCTCAGAAAAAAACATTTGACTCTTAGTTCGAACTCTAAGTAAATTGAGGGAGTCCGGCCGGGCCTCCCGGCGCAACCATTCGACGGAAGTCGGCGTACACAGAGGCACAGAGAGGAGACTCGTTCGCATGCCTGGTCTTACCGATACTGTTCTCATTGACAATCGCGCGTGGCGCTGGCGCTGGTGGGCGCTCGCCGGCGTGTCCCTTGCCGTTTTCATGGCCGCCCTCGACGGAAACGTCGTCAACGTCGCCCTGCCCATCATGGCCCGCGTGTTCAACGTGACCGCGGATATCCGGTGGGTGGTCCTGAGCTACATCCTTCCCACCACGGCGCTCCTCGGGGTTTTCGGAGCGCTGTCTGACGTGATCGGCCGCAAGACCATCACGCTCATCGGGGTGGTCCTCTTCATCGCGGGAAGCGCCCTGTGCGGAACGGCCCAGTCGCTTCCGCAGATGATCGTCTACCGCGCCATCCAGGGCATCGGCGGCGCCTGTCTCGGCTCGGCGATCCTCGCCATTGCCACGGCGAACTTCGCCCCCGAGGAGCGGGGACGGGCCATGGCCGTCATCGCTCTCATCGTGCCGCTGGGCGGGGTGGTGGGGCCGAGCGTCGGCGGGCTTCTCATCGGCGCGCTGGGATGGCCGTCCATCTTCTACATCAACGTGCCCTTCGGGATCGTCGCGTTCTTCTTCATCGCCCGGCTTCTCCCGGCGGATTCGCCCCGGGGTGCCCGGGCGTTTGACGCCGGCGGCGCGGTCCTTTTCACGGCAGCCCTCGTTCTCCTGATCCTGGGCCTCTCGCCGTCCAACGGCCGGCTCACGACTGTGGACCTGTTCCTCCTCGCCGGCTGCGCCACCGCGCTGGCCGCGCTTGTCCTGGTGGAGCGGCGCGTGAAGAACCCGCTCGTCCCCGGTTCTCTCGTGAGCCGCGGGGGATTCACCATTCCTCTCGCGGGGCTGATGATGAGCACGCTGAGCGCATCCGGCCTCGGGTTCATCTTTCCTTTCTTCCTGGAGAACACGCTGCACATGAGCCCCGAACGCGCCGGTCTCACGCTCCTGTTCTTTCCGCTGGGCATTGCGGCGGCGTCCCAGGTGAGCGGCCGTCTCTCCGATCGGTTCCGACCCCAGCTGCCCGCGGCGCTCGGCGCGGTGGCCGCCCTGGCAGGCGTGATCCTGTGCCTGCCGCTGTCCAGCGGGTGGACCATGGCTGACGTCGCCGTCCGCCTCCTCCTTGGCGGGCTCGGTGCCGGGTTCTACATCCCGCCGGGCAACGTGGCAATCATGGCCGCCGCTCCCCGCGATCACCTCGGGGTCGGCGGTGCTCTCCTCAATACCGGCCGGTTCCTGGGGTTCGCCCTTGGACCGACCGCTGCGGCGATCTTCTGGAGCCCGTCTCTCCAGGCAGCGTTGAGCATCGCCGCCATGCGCACGGTCCTCGTCGTCCTGATCGTCGCGCAGGCCGCAACCGTCGCCTCCGTGCTGGCCTTCCGCGTGCCCGCCGCGGGCCGTGAGGCGCGGCCCCGGCTGGAGTCCTCAGGGGGCGCGGCGGCGTGATAATATCGGGGGCATGACGGAGCAGCAGCGGACGGACCGGGTCAGCAGGTGCGCGCCGGTGGGGGGAGAGTTCGCCGTGACAGGGACTCTCCCAACCCTGCAGGACGTGATCAGCTTCAAGGAAGGGAGCGTCGATTCGGAAAGCGGCTACTACCGCTTCGTGCTTCATCCCTACCTCCGGGAGCTTGCGGCAGACCTGATGGGCCGCTTCCGCTGCCGTCACTGCCGGCTTGGCGAATCCCGCCAGAGTGTGCTGCGGGAGCTGATCTTCTGCCTCGCCGGGCCGGGGTCCCGGAGCCGGCTGGTAAAAGTAGTCGACCAGCGCGGTGAGAGCGCGGGCCTGGCGTCCTTCTTCGACGAGCTTGGACGGGCGGGCATCCGAGCGGAAAAGCACGGCCGCGACTTCGACCCGGCGGACATCGTGCTCATCTCCTGCAAAGATCCGTCAGCGCTTCTCACGGGAGAGTCGGCGAGCCTCCTCCAGCGCATCCAGTCTGCAGGCGCCCAGCTCATCGTCATGCTCCCCACGGTGCCCCCGGACATGCCGGAGGTCCCGCCCGCGCGCTTCTGGGTGACGGGGCTGTCCGCGGACGACTCGTCGATCACCGGGGGCGCGGTCCTCAGCAACCTGGATCGCCCCATGGGCAGGCTCGCCGAATGGATGAAGCGCCGCGGCGCATTCCTTTCCGTCAGAAACGCGGCGCTTTTCCTGGGGCGCCCGGCTCCGTCCGTCGAAGCCCGCGCCGGCGCCGCGGCCAGCGTTGCGGCGACACTCTGCAGCCTGGAAAGAGGCACCCGCGCGTTCCTCTACCCCTCGGGCATGAGCGCGGTGACGAGTATCCTGGACGTGCTCCGGCAGCCGGGCAGATCGCGCGTCGTCTCGATCGGCCACCTCTACGGCGACACGTTCGACTCCCTCCGCTTCGCCGGCCGGGAGCCCGCAGAAGAGGAGAACCTCTTCCTGGCCGTGGACCAGATGGACAGGCTCCCGGCCGCGCTCACCGGACAAACCGCTGCCGTGCTCACCGAGTCCATCACCAATCCGCTCAGCGACGTTCCCGATCTCACCCTCATTGCCGGCCTGGCGAAGGAGCGCGGCATACCTTTCATCGTGGACAACACGATCGCCACGCCGATGAACTGCACGCCGCTTGACCTCGGCGCAGACGTCGTGGTGCACAGCACCACGAAGTTCCTCAACGGAAAAAACAATCACGCCGGGGGAGCGCTCATCGTGAGAGACAGCGGCCTGGCGCAGAGCCTGGCCCGTCAGCAGGAGGTCATGAACAACGGAATGTCTCCGCTGGAGGCAGCGGAGCTCCGTGAGAACCTGGCGACGTTCGACGGGCGGATGAGGCGTTTCAACGCGAATGGCGCCGCCGTTGCAGGCTTCCTTGCGGGCCACCCCGCCGTGCGGCGGCTGTACTTCAACGGCCACCCGTCGCACCGCTGCTACCGGACGGCGCGGCGGATCCTGCGGGGATCGAGCAGCGTGATCGGCATGACTCTCATGCGGGATAACGAGCAGGGACTGCGCGCGTTTTACGACTCACCGATGCCGGGCATTACCAAGGCGCCGAGCCTCGGCTCCGACGTCACCCTGATGTGCCCGTACGTGATGCTCGCGCATTACAACGATTCTGAGGAGGTGCTGGAATCCTTCGGCGCTTCGCGCTGGCTCGTGCGGTTGTCCGTCGGCTCAGAGCCGGACATCAGGCCGGTGATCGAATCCCTGGACCGCGCCCTGTCACGGTGACGTGTCCGCCGCTCTGGTCGGCATCTCAATCGAGGTGTGTATTGGTGTACACCGAGGTGCTTGTTGAGAACCAACATCGACCTTGGCGACAGGCTCATGAAGCAGGCCTTGAAATGCGTGCCGGCGAGATCCAACGCGAGCAAATTGCGCTTCCGGCCGCCGGGCGCGGCTGGAAGCATCGCCGTCAATCCTTGTACATCCAGACTTCGTAGCCTTCTTCACGTGCGCGCTCATGCCGTCCCCCTTCTGAAGGATCGCGCGGCCCAGACGAAGGCCAGGAGCGCCAGGCCGCCGAGGAACACGACGCCGACGATGATCGCGGAGTCGGAGAAGTTGCCCAGGAACAGGGAACGGGAAGCGGTCACCTCGTAGGCGATTGGATTGACCGACGCTATGGCCTGGATGATCTTCGGCGCCAGCGTGAGGGGCAGCGTGATCCCGGAGAGGAGAAGAAGCGGAGTTGCCACCGTATTGAGGACCGACGCCAGGGAATCCTCCCGCTTCAGGATCAGGGCCAGCGCGTAGGAGCAGGAAGCCATCAGGGTGCCGGTAAGCACCATCATGGCGAACGTGACAAGGAGCCCGGGGAGGTTCACCGACAGGCCCATCGGCAGGGCGATCGCGATGAGGATGCCCGACTGGGCCAGGAGCACGATGACGTCCCGCGTCACGTACCCGAGCAGGATCGCAAGCCTGCTTGCCGGGGTCACGAGGAGCCTTTCCACGATGCCCGAGCGGATGTGATCCACCAGCCCGAAGCCGGCGTAGGCTGTCCCGAACAGCGCCACCATCACGAGAAGGCCGGGCGTGAACACCGTGTAAGCTCCCCCGGGAGGAAAGCCCGGCACGTTGCCAAGGCTCCCCAGCAGGGGCGCGAACAGGAGAAGATAGAGCGCTGGCTGGAAAAGCCCGATGAAAAGCCACACAGGATTGCGAAGGGACCCGCGGATGCTGCGGGCCAGGAGAAGTCGGAACTCCGTAAAGAATCTCATGTCAAAGCTCCTCTCGGGTTGGAGGCGCGGGAAAGCGCCCGGACGTCGGACTCCTTCAGGGAGTGCCCGGTCATGCGGAGAAACACGTCATCCAGCGACGGTCGGGAGAGCGAGATATCGGCAACGCCGACCCCCCGGCCGGAGAGCAGGCGAAGGATGACCGGCAGAGCCTCACCGCCGTGCGCGACGACGAGCTTGAGGGTCGGTCCTTCCACTCTCATCTCGCGCACAAGGTCCAGCTCGCCCAGCGCTTCCCGGGAGACCTCGGCGGCGTTCTCGGCGTGGTTCACCGTGAGGGACACGATGTCACCGGAGATGCGCCGCTTCAGGTCCGCGGGCGTTCCCTCCGCAGCGATGACTCCCTTGTCGATGATGGCCAGCCGGTCGCACAGGACGTCTGCCTCGTCCATGTAGTGCGTGGTCAGGAACACGGTAGTTCCCTGGCCGCGGAGGGCCCTGATCTGTCCCCACAGCTGCGCGCGGCTCACCGGATCCAGGCCCGTGGTCGGCTCGTCGAGAAAGAGAACGGCGGGTCGATGCACCATCCCGAGGGCGATATCCAGCTTGCGCCGCTGGCCGCCGGAATAGGTGCGGGAGAACCTGTCCACGAAGGTTCCCAATCCAAGGGCGTCGATCAGCTCCCCGGCGCGGGCACGCGCCGTTGCGGGAGGGAGACCGAACAGCCGGGCCTGGAGCATCAGGTCCTCCCGGCCGGTCGCGGTCCGATCCGCGCCGCCCGCCTGGCTCACGTAACCGATCTGCCGCCTGACCAGGGCGGGCTGGGCGCGCAGGTCGAAGCCCACGATGGCCGCTTTGCCGCCGTCCGGCGCCAGGAGCGTGGAGAGCATCTTCAGGGTCGTGCTCTTGCCGGCCCCGTTGGGACCGAGGAACCCGAAGATCTCGCCTTTGTGCACGGATAGGTCGATGCCCTTCACGGCATCCACGGTTTCGCGGCCATTCTTTCCCTTCCGTGAGCGGTAACTCTTTCGAAGACCCTGAATGCTGATAATTTCCATATCCTGTCTCCTTTCCCCGAGGGAATAATTTCAAGCAAACAGAAGCGGAAACCTTAATTTTCTTAATTCAGAATAAACATCACGTCAGGCATGCCTTTTCCTTTCAAAGCGCCTCGCGGCTTACATCAGCGCTTCTTTCCCGCCAGCTCTTCCAGCTTCTGCAGAGAGTCGATTGTGATATCAGAGAGGTTCCGGGATTCTATGCGCAGGTTGGAGGCTTTGATTCCCCGGATCGTCGTATCGTGGAAGCTGCAGTTCACGAAGCTGACGTTCTCCAGCTCCGTGTCGATGATCGACAGGTCCTGCGCCTGCCTCCGCAGCCGGTCAGAGTCGGCTCGGAACTCCACGTTTTTCAGGACGGAGTTCTCCACGCGAAGGTCGTCGAACCCGACGGCGTTGAGCGTGGTCTTCTCCAGCTTCGCCCCGTTGAGCTGACAGTCCTTCATCCGGATGCCCCGAAACGCCGAGCCGGAAATCTCGCTTTCCCGCGCGTCCACCTTGTGCAGAACGCTTCCCGAGATCTCGGTGTCCTCCAGCCTGGTCGACCGCAGGGAGAAGTCGGCGAACTTCGAGCCGCTGAGCCGCGCGCCCTTCAGGTGCGATCCGGCGGACAGCGTCACGCTGTGAATGACGGCGCCGGAGAGGTGCGAGTTCTCGATGGTGCTTCCCTGGTCAAGCGACAGCGACGAGATGTTCGAGCCCGACAGGTCCGTGCCTTTGAGCGCGGAACCGCCCCGGATGACGAGGTCGTGGGCTTTCGTGCCGGCAAGAGAATTGCCCTTCATTTCGCCGTTCTCCATGACCAGGTCATGGAGGGACGCACCGGCTGACGAGTTGCCTTCCATCACGCTGTCCGTGAGGCGCAGGTCATGGATCGAGGAGGCGGAAAACGAGTTGTCGTTGACCTTCGACCGCACGAGGCGCAGGCCCCGGATCTTGCCGAAGGTCACGCGGTTGTTCCGAAACTCGAAATCGCTCCCCTCGGGCTGCTCAACGCGGGAGAAGTTCTGCGCGTTGGAGCCGCTCCACCACGTGGGGTCCATGTGGAAGCGATAGCGGTACTCAGAGCCGCCGGTGTCAGGATCCCAGCCGCTGTTCTCGGACCACCACTCCTCACCCCAGCGGCGCCTGCGGCGCCGGCGGAACTCTTCGTCGCCGCTGCCGGCATGACGGCGGGCTTCGCGGTCAGCGTCGGGTTCTTCGCTGCTCTCGCGGTCCTCTTCGGGCTCCTCGCGGAGCGCGGCAATCAGCTCGTCCGCCTGCTCCTTCGAGATCGTGCCTTTCTCCTGCATCGCGCGGATCCTCTCCTCGCCTGAGTCACTCATGTCTTCTTCCCTTTCCGGGCAGAGCGGATGCGCCGCACTGCCTCTTCATGACTGATTGTTCCGCTTTCCAGCTGATCCAGGACCTCCTCCGGCGTCGCCTCTCGGGCACCGGCGCTGTCCGAAGCCGCGCGGGGCGCCGAGGCCGCAAACCGCGGGCTGAGCCTCGAAAGCTTCTCCTTGATGGATGCGAGCAGCCCCTTCACCGTGGGATAGCTCACCCCAAGGGCGGCCTCCATGTCCCTGATGCGCCCCTCGCAGTGGATGAACACGCGGAGGAAATGCAGCTCGTCAGGGCTGAGAGAGTCGAACTCGTTCAGGACGAACTCCCCCTCCACTTTCAGGCCGCACGAGTCGCACACGAGGACCCGGGGATAGAGCTGGCCGTTGCACGAGGGGCAGCGGATATTCGCATCAATCTTGTTTCCTGGCATCTTTCCACCTGGACAGCCTTTCTTGAAGAAGAAGTTTACTTCTCCTTCCTTTTCACTATCCGGATGGGAAGATAGAATTAAATTATTTAATTGTCAATACATTATTTTAACTTTATTCGAGAAGAATCTGTTTTCCTGTCCCCTCCCGGCTCTGAAGGCGCCTGTGGGCCTCTCCCGCCTCTTCAAGGCCCCATGTTTTGCCCACAATTGCTCGGTAACGCCCTTTTTCGAAGCCTTTTATGGCTCCATCCAGAGCCGTTCCCAGCTGGAGAATGCCCGTCCCGGCGTCGAAGTACTTGAGAATGTTCAAGCCGAAAACCCCGCGGTTCGCCATGGCGAGCCCGATGGGCGTGAAAATCGGCATGCCGAGGAGGCTCAGAGCCGCGCGCGGGATCGACCTTCGAAACCCCCTGACGAACGAAGAGACCCCGTAGCAGACCATTCTGCCCGCAGGCGCCAGGAAAGCCAGGGATCTTCTTGCGTCCCTGCCGCCCCGCGGCTCGAGGATGATGTCGAAAGAAGCCGGACGCAGTGTGGAGCTCCACTCTGCGTAGGTGAAGACCTCCCGCGCGCCGAGAGAGAGGACAAGCTCTTTCTTGGCCGATGACCCGACGAGGCCGACCACGTCGGCACCGGCTCCGTGGGCCATCTGGACCGCGGCCGTTCCCACGCCGCCGGCAGCGCCGGGAACCAGGACACGGTCCCCCGGCCGCACCCGTGCCATGTCCATGAGCAATATCCACGCCGTGGTGAAAGCAACGGGCACCGCCGCGGCCTCCACGTCGGTGAGACCTGCCGGAATCTTCCGCACGAACGCGGCGGGGAGCACGACCTCCGTGGCGTACCCGCCGAACCGGCACAGCGACAGCACGCGGTTCCCGGGCTTCAGGGAGATGACGGCCGGGCCAGCTTCTGTGATGGTGCCCGCTATCTCGTAGCCCGGCACGAAGGGAACCGGCGGCGCCTCGGGGTAGAGCCCCATGCGCATCTGGATGTCGGCGAAGTTGACGCCGGCCGCCGCAACGCGGATCCGAACGGCGTCAGGAGAAAGCGAAGGAGACGGAAGATCGACGACGCGGAGGACCTCGGGGCCGCCGAAGCGGGAGACCTGGACGGCCTTCATTGCCCTTTCAAGTACTTGTCGATGGCGGCTGCTGCCTGCCGGCCGTGGAAGATCGCCCGAACAACGAGAGATGCTCCGGTGTTCGCATCCCCCGCGGCGAACACGCCGGGGGCGGAGGTCTGGTAGTCCGGGCCGCAGCGGATATTGCCGCGCGGATCGTACTCCACGCCAAGCTCTTCCATGAGCTTCTCGTGGCGCACGTGCACGAAGCCCATGGCCAGGATCACGAGGTCGAGCTTCAGGGAGAACTCGCTGCCGGGGATCTCCTTCATGGCGAAGCTGCCATTATTGCCCTTGTTCCACTCCACGCGCGCGAAGTGCCCCTCGGTGAGCCGGCCGTTCACGCCGGCAAAGCGCTTCGTCGTGATGGACCAGTCCCGGTCACAGCCTTCCTCCTGGGAGCTGGAGGTCCGCAGGATGTTCGGCCACGCGGGCCAGCTCGGGTTCCACGCCTCGTTCCACACGGGTGGCTTGGGCATGATCTCGTACTGCAGCACCTTTCGGGCCCTCATGCGCGTGGAGGTGCCCACGCAGTCCGAGCCGGTGTCCCCGCCGCCGATGACGAGCGTCACCTTGTCCCGCGCGGAGATGACCTTGTCCTCGGTGATGTCGCCGGAGAGCAGCATGTTGGAACGCGTGAGGTAGTCCATGGCGAAGTGTACCCCGTCAAGGTCGCGGCCCGGAACCTCCAAGTCCCGCGCGTGTCCCGCGCCCAGGGTCAGGAGGACGACGTCGAAGTTGCCGCGCAGGTAGCGCGCGGAGATGTCCTCCCCGATGGCGACGCCGGTCTCGAAGCGCACCCCTTCCGCCTCCATCTGGCGCATGCGGCGGTCAATGACATGCTTCTCCAGCTTGAAGTCAGGGATGCCGTAACGGAGGAGCCCGCCGATCTTCGGGGATCGCTCGAACAGCGTGACCTCGTGGCCGGCACGGCGCAGCTGCTGGGAGGCAGCGAGCCCTGCCGGGCCGCTCCCCACCACCGCCACGCGCTTGCCAGTGAGGGTGCGCGGAGGCTGGGGAACGACCCAGCCCTCGGAGAAACCGCGCTCCACGATGGCCAGCTCGAGCTGCTTGATGGTGACCGGGCTCTGATTGATGGACAGCGTGCAGGAGGCCTCACACGGCGCGGGGCAGATGCGCCCCGTCATCTCGGGAAGGTTGTTCGTCATTTCGAGGCGCACGAGCGCCTCTTTCCAGTCCCCGTGGTAGACCTGGTCGTTCCACTCGGGGATGAGGTTGTACACGGGGCACCCGGTGGAGTGGCAGAAGGGGATGCCGCAGTCCATGCAGCGCGCCCCCTGTGTCTTCAGCTCCTCCTCGGGGAGGGTCTCGGTGAACTCCCGCCAGTTCTTCAGGCGTTCTTCGGCCGGGAGATAGTGTCCCGCCTTGCGTTCGAACTTGAGAAAGCCGGAAGGGTGCCCCATCAGCGGTAGACCTCCTCGGTCACCCGCACGCTCTCCGTCTCCCTGGACTCCTCCTCCGCCATGCGCTCCAGCGCCTTCCTGTAATCGATGGGCATCACTTTCACGAACCAGGGAAGCATCTCGCTCCAGTCCCGCAGGATCTGCGTGGCGTGCTCGCTGCGCGTGTACATCACGTGGCGCTCCACGAGCTGGCGCAGCTCGGTGCGGTCCTTCATGCTCGTCACCGGCTCCACGTCCACCATTTCCAGGTTGCACTTCGTATCGAACAGCTGGTCCTCGTCCAGCACGTAGGCCACCCCGCCGCTCATGCCGGCAGCGAAGTTGACCCCGCTGCGTCCCAGCACCACCACGAGACCGCCGGTCATATATTCGCAGCCGTGGTCACCCACCCCTTCGACGACGGCGATGGCGCCGCTGTTCCGCACCGCGAAGCGCTCGCCGGCCATGCCGTTGATGTACACCTCGCCCCCGGTTGCCCCGAAGAGGTTCACGTTGCCCGTAATGATGTTGTCCTGCGCGCGGAAGGTCGCTGCCCGCGGAGGATACACGATGATTTTTCCGCCCGAGAGGCCCTTGGCGAAGTAGTCGTTGGCGTCCCCCTCCAGCTCGAAGGTGATCCCCGGGGCGAGGAACGCCCCGAAACTCTGCCCCGCCGCGCCGCTGAAGGACACGGTGATGGAGTCCGGCGGCAGGCCCTTGGCGCCGTGCCGGCGTGAGACAGCCGCGGAGAGTGTGGCGCCCACCGTCCTGTTGCAGTTGCGGATGGCCATGTAGAGGCGCACCTTCTCGCTGCCTTCCAGGGCCTTCTTGGAGCGCTCGATCAGCTCCCGGTCCAGGGACAGGGAGAAATCGTGCTGGGGACCGCGCACGCAATGGAGAGATGTACCCTTGGGCACCTCGGGCCTCGCCAGGACCCGGGAGAAGTCCAGTCCCTTCGCCTTCCAGTGTTCGACAGCGCACTTCGTCTCCAGCACCTCCACGTGCCCGACCATCTCCTCCACGGAGCGGAACCCGAGGGATGCCATGATCTCCCGCGCATCCTCCGCCACGAAGCGCATGAAGTTGATCACGTGCTCGGGTTTGCCGGTGAACCGGGCCCGCAGGCGCGGGTCCTGGGTGGCCACGCCCACCGGGCAGGTGTTGAGGTGGCACTTCCTCATCATGATGCAGCCGATGGTCACGAGGGAAATGGTTCCGAAGCCGAACTCCTCCGCGCCCAGGAGGGCCGCGATCACGATGTCCCGGCCTGTCCTCATCTGACCGTCCGCCTGGACCCGGATGCGGTCCCGCAACCGGTTGAGAACGAGGGTCTGCTGCGTCTCGGCAAGTCCGATCTCCCAGGGAATGCCGGCGTGCTTGATGGAGGAGATGGGAGAGTTCCCCGTTCCCCCGTCATGGCCGGCAATCAGCACCATGTCCGCGCGGCCCTTGGCCACGCCCGCGGCGACGGTTCCCACGCCGACCTCCGCCACGAGCTTGACGGATACGCGCGCCTCCGGATTGGCGTTCTTCAGATCGAAGATCAGCTGGGCAAGGTCCTCGATGGAGTAGATGTCGTGGTGCGGCGGCGGTGAGATGAGCGTGACACCCGGAGTTGAATGCCGCACCCTCGCGATGGTGGCATCCACCTTGAGCCCGGCGAGCTGGCCTCCTTCTCCGGGCTTGGCGCCCTGGGCCATCTTGATCTGAAGCTCCCGCGAGTTCACCAGGTAGTAGGAGGTCACGCCGAAGCGGGCCGAGGCGACCTGCTTGATGGCGCTGCGCGCGGAGTCCCCGTTGGGAAGAGGCGCGTAGCGGCTCTCGTCCTCCCCGCCCTCCCCCGAGTTGCTCGCCGCGCCCAGGCGGTTCATCGCGATGGCCAGCGTCTCATGCGCCTCCTTGCTGATGGAGCCGAAGGACATGGCGGACGTGACGAACCTCTTCACGATGGATTCCCACGGCTCCACTTCCTCCAGCGGGACCGGGGTGCGTTTTGCGAACGTAAGCTGGCTGCGCAGCGTGCACAGCAGGCGCGACTCGTCGTTCATCACGGAGGCGTACTGCTTGTACAGCTCCCGGTCGTTTTCCCGCACGGCGCGCTGCAGGAGCGCGATTGCCTGGGGAGTAAGCCGGTGGCCCTCGGAGAAGGCGCGGTAGTGGATCCCTCCGCCGGAGTCCAGCGCTTCCCGCTCCGCCGGGCTGCGGGAGAATGCCGCCTGGTGGCGCTCCAGGGTCTCCCGGGCAATCGCGTCGATTCCGATCCCGCCGATCCGGGACGGAGTGCCCGGGAAGTAGGCGGCAATCAGCTCATCGGAAAGGCCCACCGCCTCGAAGATCTGGGCGCTCTTGTAGCTCCTGATGGTGGACACGCCCATCTTGGACATGACCTTGAGAAGGCCCTTCTTCGCGGCGGTGATGTACTGCTCGATGGCCGTCTCCAGGAGGAGGCCATGGTTCAGCTTCTTGCGCTCCATCAGGTCCGCGATGGTCTCGAACACGAGGTAGGGGTTGACGGCGCTCGCCCCGAACCCGATGAGGATGGCGAAGTGCATCACCTCCCGCGCTTCCGCGGTCTCAATGACGATGGCGGTGAGGTGGCGCTTCTTCACCCGGGTCAGGTGATGATGGAGCGCGGAGGTGGCGAGGAGGGCCGGGATGGGCGCCCGCTTCATGCTCACCTCCCGGTCGGAGAGGACGAGCATCGTGTATCCCGCGTCCACGCGGCCTTCCGCTTCCGCGCACAGCGCCGCCAGGGCCTTTTCCAGGCCCTTCTCCCCGTCCGCGACGGGGAACGTCATGGAAATGACGCAGGACTTGTAGCCGTTCTTGTCCAGCGTGCGCAGCTTGTCCATGTCGTCGTTCGTGAGGATGGGGTGGGGAAGCTTGAGCTGCCGCACGTGGTCCGGCGTCTCGTCCAGGAGGTTCTTCTCCCGGCCCACGAAGCTCATGAGAGACATGACGAGGTTCTCCCGGTAGGGATCGATGGGAGGGTTCGTCACCTGGGCGAAAAGCTGCTTGAAGTAATTGTAGAGCATCTGCGGCCGGTCGGAGAGCACGGCGAGGCTCTGATCATCACCCATGGAACTGATGGGCTCCTGCGCGTTCTCCACCATGGGCATGATGATCATCTCAATGTCTTCCACGGTGTAGCCGAAGACCCACTGCTTCTCCAGCAGCGTGGTGCGGTCCGTGCGCACCGGCCCGGGCACCTGGAACAGGCCCTTCAGCTCGATGCGGTTGGCATCAAGCCACCGGCGATACGGCTTGCTGCGGGAGACGGATGCCTTGATCTCGTTGTCGTAGATGATGCGCTTCTGGGCCGTGTCCACGATGATCATCTTGCCCGGGGCAAGGCGGCCCTTCTGGAGGATGTCCTCCGGCGGGATGTCCAGCACGCCGACCTCGGAGGCCAGCACGACGAGGCCGCTGCGGGTGACGACGTAGCGCGCGGGGCGCAGGCCGTTTCTGTCCAGGATGGAGCCGACCTTGATGCCGTCGGAGAACGAGATGGCCGCGGGCCCGTCCCACGGCTCCATGATGGCGGCGTGGTACTCGTAGAACGCGCGCTTGTCCTCACTCATGTGGTAGCGCGCGCCGAAGGCCTCGGGGACCATCATCATGAGAGCGTGCTCGACGGTCCTCCCGCCGGCCACGAGCAGCTCGAGCACGTTGTCGAAGATCCCCGAGTCGCTCAGCGTGGGGGTGATGACCGGGACGAGCTTCCCGATGTCGTCCCCGAACAGCGGGGAGGACATCGTCTTCTCCCGGGCGTTCATCTTGTTGATGTTCCCCCGCAGGGTGTTGATCTCCCCGTTGTGCGCGATGTAGCGGAAGGGCTGCGAGTTGTGCCAGGACGGGAAGGTGTTCGTGCTGTAGCGCTGGTGGATCACGGCAAGCGCGCTCGTGAAGTCGGCGTCCGCGAGATCCGGATAGAAGCGCTCGAACTGGGGTGCGACGAACAGGCCCTTGTAGACGACGACGCGGCAGGACAGGGAGCAGACGTACAGCTCCTCCAGCGTGAAGCCCTGCGCCTTGGACACCGCCTCCACCTGCTTGCGCGCCACGTACAGCCTCCGCTCCAGGGCGTCCCCGGCGAGCTCGCCGCTTGCCACGAAGAGCTGCGAAACGTGAGGCATGGAGTCCAGGGCGAGATCGCCCAGGAGGTCGGGATTCGTGGGGACCTCCCGCCAGCCCAGGACGGTGACTCCCTCGTCCTGCATCACGCCCTCGATCAGGCCGGCGGCGCGCGCGCGGCGCCCGGTGTCCTGCGGAAGGAAGATCATGGCGACGCCGTACGCTTCCTCGGCAGGCAGGGTGAATCCGAGAGAGGAAGCTTCCCGGGAGAAGAAGGCGTGCGGGATCTGGGTCATCATCCCCGCCCCGTCACCGGTTCGGGAATCCCCGCCCACCGCGCCGCGATGCACGAGGTTCTTGAGGATGGTCAGGCCGTTGGCGACGATCTGGTGCGTGCGTCCGCCGTCAACATTCACGACGAACCCCACCCCGCAGCTGTCGTGCTCGTGGGAAGGGTCGTACAACCCGTCCCGCTGCATCCTGATTCGCGGGTCCTCTGTCCTGGGGCGCATCGTGCTCCCTTCCTTTCTGGTTCGGCTGTTATCTCATACGCGTGAAGAGAGAGTCAACCCTAGCCCATCCGCGGTACACCGCGGAATTGGATGGCGAGGGCAGCCGAGGCCAGGGACGGCCGAGAGGCCGCCGGGCTGCTTCCAATGTATTGACCGGGAGACGCGGTGTACATGACATTCTTCGCATGGATCTCACGGAATGGGCGCGGGAGCGCATCACGTGGTTCGGCCAGTCGGCGTTCCGGGGGTCTCGTCCTGCCGCGGACGTAGGAATCCTATTCTACTTTCAGAACGTCCTTGACGATCTTGAGAATTCCGGACTTCGGAAGCGCGCCCACGCTGAGGCGGGGCTTCTCGTTCAGCGGAATGAAGAGGAGGCTCGGGATGCTCTGGATGCCGAAGGCCGCGGCGAGATCGTTCTCCTCGTCCACGTTGACCTTGTAGACGTTGATCTTCCCATCGTACTGCCGGGAGATCTCCTCCAGCACCGGAGAGATCATCTTGCACGGTCCGCACCACTCGGCCCAGAAGTCGATGATGGTCGGCACGGTGCCCTCGAACTTCCATTCCGAGTTCCTCTCGTAGTCGAAGACCTTGGTGACGAACGTTTCTTTGGTCAGGTTCTCAGTCATGGAGAGGCTCCTCTATATATACAAATGCTTATACAGCAATATACGATGAGGGCGCCCGGAAGTCAAAGGGGCCGCACCCGGGAGGTCGGGACCGCCGCTGCCGGGTCCTCCGGCCAGGAGTGCTTGGGGTACCGCCCCCTCATCTCCTTGCGGACCTCGGCGTAGCTGCTCTTCCAGAAGCCGGCAAGATCACTCGTGACCTGCAGCGGCCGACGGGCCGGCGACAGGAGCCGGAAGGTCAGGGGCACGCCGCAGATGCGGGGGCTTGCCGCCATGCCGAAGACCTCCTGGATGCGCGCCTCCACGACAGGGGCGTCGCCGGCGTAATCGATCTTCCTCTTTCCGGCGGTGGGAAGCGTGAAGGACTCGGGAACCTCGGAGTCAAGGCGCCCGGAAGCCAGCCCTCGAAGCGCCGTATGCAGCTTCTCCGCCGTGAGCACCTGGCTCCCCGTCAGTGAGAGAAAGGGCTCCAACCATTCGGCCGCCCGGGCCGCGAGGCCGGCGTCGGTGAGGTCCCCCGTCACGGCCCCGGGCCGGGCCCGGGCAAAGAAGCGCAGGCGCTGCAGGAGAGACCGGGAACGTTCGTTCCACGGAAGCGCGTTGATACCGGCCCGGGCAACGTACTCCTGAAACGCAGCCGCAATGTCCGCTGCTGCAGGTCGAACCGGCTTTTCCGCAAGGGACAGCCGGCCCGCCCGGCGCACCAGGTACCCTTTTGGCACCAGCCCTTCCCAGCGGATCTCCAGCGTTTCTTCAGCCACGGACTCCAGCACGCGTTCCGCCGCTGCCGCGTCCACCGGGGCGGCAAGCCTGATCAGTCCGGCCGTCTCCCCGGCGTCTGCATCCGGCGCGCAGATCCAGTGTGTGGCCGCCCGGCTCGCGGAACCGGGGAAACGGGCTGCCCGTCCCGTGACGAGGCGATACGTCCGATCAGGCTCCCGACGGGCAATCCGGTCGGGGAATGCGCTTGCAAGCAGGTCCCCGACACGTTCCTCTGCCTCCGCGGTCCAGCCCGTCCGTGCGCCTTGGCCGGCGGGTGATCGGAGCCCGGATCTCCTGAGGATCCGTTCGATCTCCATGGACACGTTGCGCTTCCATGTCCCATTCCCGGGCGTATTCCCGGCAGCGCCCGTACGGAGGAGCTCGAGGCGGAGGCGGAAATCGGGATCACCAGTGAGGCCCGAGTTGTCTCTCTCCTCGAGGATGGCCGCGCAGGCAGCAGCCAGCGCCGGCTCCCCGCTGTCCGCCCCCCGAGCGGCGAGCACGCCGAGCCTCGGCGGAAGCCCCAGGCCCGAGATGCGCCTCCCCAGGGACGTCGGGCCGTTCCCGTCCACGAGGCCGATCATCCCCAGTGTTTCCCATGCCTGGCGCCACGATGCGAAAGGAGGCTCGTCCATCCAGGAGAGCGCATCAGGCCCCCGGGCTCCCCAGATCGCGCACTCCAGCACGAGCCCGGAAAGGTCGGACCTCAGGATCTCCGCGTCCTCCCGCCGAAGGAGCTTCTCCGACTCGGGCCAGAAGCGCACGCAGAGTCCTGGGCCCAGCCGGCCTGCCCTGCCGCGACGCTGGTCCGCGGATGATTCGCTCACCCGCTCGGTTACGAGACGGTCCAGGCCCGTGGAAGGATGGAAGCGGGAAAGGCGGGCCCAACCGCAGTCCGCAACGGTGCGGACCCCGGGAACCGTGAGACTCGTCTCCGCGATCGAGGTGGCAAGGATGACGCGCCTGCGGCCGGAATCAGACCGGTCGGAATCCGCGATGTCGGAATCAGTCCGGGAACAGATACGGCGCTGCTCATCCAGCGGAAGGAGGCCATGGAGAGGCAGAACGTCCGCCCGGCCGCTGAGCAGCCCGGAGAGCCGGGCCCCGGTTCTCCTGATTTCGCCGGCTCCCGGAAGGAATGCAAGGATGTCACCGCGCGTGGTCTCGAACAGGCGGGCGATGCCGTCTGCGAAGCGCTCTTCCCATCGCGGTGCGTCTCCCAGAGGCTGGTAGCGCGTCTCGACGCGAAACGACTGGCCGGGGCAGGTGAGCGCTTCAGCCCCCAGGAGACGTGCCACGGCATCCAGGTCGAGCGTGGCGGACATCACAAGGAGCGCGAGGTCCGGCCGGGCTTTCCTCACCTCGAGCGTGAGAGAAAGCGCCAGGTCGGCATGGATGGAGCGCTCGTGAAACTCGTCGATGATCACGCACCCGACCCCCTGGAGCAGGGGGTCGTCCTGGATCATCCGCGTCAGGAGCGCTTCCGTGACGACCTCGATGCGCGTGTCGCGGCTCACGCGGCTCGCCGAACGCACGCGGTAGCCGGCGCGCCCGCCCAGCGGCTCTCCCAGGAGCTCCGCGATGCGCGCCGCAATCGCAGCGGCAGCGAGCCGGCGCGGCTCCAGCATCACGATCTTCCGGCCCGTCATCCAGGGGGCATCCATGAGAGAGGGAGGCACAAGCGTGGACTTGCCGGAGCCCGGCGGCGCGCTCAGCGCGAGCGTGCGCCGCGTGTCCAGGATCGACGAGATCTTCGGGAGGTACGGGACGAGGGGAAGGCCGGTGTCGCTCAGGTCCACGCGAGCGCCCGTTGCCCGGGGCGGAGCATGCGGCGCGCTCGGTAGCGCACCAATGCGGCATCCAGCCCGGCTCTGAAGCGCGCGCCGAGCTCCTCGAACTCAAGCCCGACGTGGGAGGGATCGTGCGCGTCGGAGCCCGTGACGAGCGGCGTGCCGCGCTGGATCATGAGACGAACGATGTCATCACTCGGATACGTCTCCCCGATCCCCTTGCGCGCTCCGGAGGTGTTGACCTCCACGCTCATGCCGCTTGCGGCGAAGGCATCGAGTGCAGCTTCGACGTCGTCACGGTTGGTCTCCAGCACGGGCTTCCCCGGCTGCTTGATGAGATCAAGGTGTGCGGCGCAGTCGAAGAGGCCGGTCTCGGCGCCTCGGCGCATTTCCTGGAAATAATCGCGGTACACGGACGGCAGGGTCCGCGATCCGCTGAAATCGAAGACCCATTCGTCCGCTGACCAGGCGGAAACGAAGTGCACGGACATGAGCACGAAATCGAAGGAATGGGACGAGAGGAAACGCTCGAGATACGTCTCCATGCTCGGGACGTAGTCCGCCTCGATCCCGCTCAGGATCGTCAGGTCGGGAAAGAGGCTGCGCGTCCTCTCCAGCTCATCGAGGTACCGGGGGAACTCCGACTCATCCATCCGCAGCCGGTCATTCCAGAAACCGGAACGGAACCCGGGCAGCGGGATGTGCGGCGTGAAGCAGATCTCGTGGATTCCCTTCTCCCGAGCCGAGCGGGCATACTCCTCCAGGGTGCCCGCCGCGTGGCGGCAGAACCGGGTGTGCATGTGATAGTCGTGCATTTCTAGTCCAGACCGCCCGAAGCGCGGCATCGGCGCCGGGGCATCTTTGGTTCAAGTCGCACCATTGCGTGAATGCTCCGTATCCTACGACTCCCCCCCGACCGCAGCTTCCAGCTGCACCACGCGGCCCTCCACGCGGCCCTGGTCCTCCGAGCGCGCCACGCGCTTGCGTTCAAACAGGTAGAACGCCGCCGGTACGACGAAGAACGTCAGGATGGCGGAGAAGAGGATTCCGCCCAGCATGACCACTCCCATGCTCTTTCCGAACTCCGATCCCTCCCCCTTTCCGAGGATGAGGGGGAAGCTGATCACGAGGACGGTCATGGTGGTCATGACGATGGGGCGGAAGCGCAGCCGGGCCGACTCGATCAGCGCGTCCTTGAACGGCATCTTCCCGATGCGCTCCACGACGAAGTCGAGATACAGGATGGCGTTTTTCGCGGACAGCCCGATGAGCATGAGCATTCCCATCATCCCGAAGATGTCGAGGGAATCGCCGAGCACGAAGACCAGGAGGAGCGCGCCGACGAGCGCCAGGGGCACCGGCAGGAGCAGGTAGACGGGGTAGCGCCACGAGTTGAACTGCGCGGCCATGACGAGGTACGCAAGGAAGAGGGCCAGCAGGAACGTGAGCGGGCCGGTGGTGAGCAGCTGGCCGGCGAGCGCAATGGCGTTGAACCGGTTATTCGTCGTGACCTGCAGCCCGCCTTCCAGGAGCCCTGCCTTCTGGAGGTCGGCCGTGATCATGTTCTTCATGGTGAGCACGGGGGGCGCATTCGGTTTCATGTTGATGTTGAAGTTGCCGGTGTACGCCCGGTTGTACCGGCTGACGTTGACGGGGGCCTGGCTGAGCCGGAAGGAGCCGAGCTGACCGACCTGGATGGTTGTCTGCAGGAGCGGAGAGTAGACGGGCAGGTTCAGGAGCGACTGCGCTCCCGAAAGCGACGTGGGATCCGCCTGCACCTGGATCGGATAACTGAGACCGCCGGTGACGACATTGGACGCCTGGACGCCGGAGGCGTAGGTCTGGAGAGCGCCGGCGATCATCGCGGGAGTGATCCCCGTGCCCTTGAGGCGCGCCGGGTCGGGCACGAAGTCATTTTCCAGGTTCGTGTCCGACAGGGAGGAGTACGCGTCAGTCACGTAAGGATTCTTCTGGATCTCCTGGATGATGCGGTTGTTCCGGTTCATCAGGGTATTGAAATCCGGCGACACGATGGCGAGCTGGATGGAGTTGGAGCTCGGCCCGAAGCCCCCGCCGGCATTGACGAAGACCTGCGAGGAGGGTTGGTCGTGGAAGAGCCCCAGGAGCTGGCCGCGCCAGCGCGGAATGAGCTTGAACACGTTCTCGCGCTTGCCCACCGGCACGAGCTGGATGACGAGGCTCGCCGTGTTGGCCCCCGAGAAGATGCCGCTCACCCCGTTGGGGCTGCTGCCGGCCACCGATTGGACGGTCTGCACCTCCGGCTGCCGGCTGAGGAATCCCTCGATCCTCCCCACGTTTTCGTTGGTCACCTGCAGGGGCGTACCGGGAGCGTTTCGAAGCGAAATGCTCACCGTTCCAGCGTCCGTGTTGGGCACAAAGTTGAACGTGATGTGCGGGACGACCAGGAACAGGATCAGGGCGAGAAACGCGGCGCAGCCGACGAGAACGACCACGCCGCTGCGCAGAACGCCGCCCAGGGAGCGCGCATAGGCATCACGGACCCACTCCAGCGCCGCCTCGGTCCACCCGTGGAGGAGCGTCGTGATGGACTGCAGGAGAGAGAGCACGATCCGCCCCACGTAGGAGATGACTCCCAGGGCAACCGGGTAGAGCGGCAGTGCCAGGAGATAGACGGGCTTTTTCAGGAGCACGAGGATGAGGATCGCGGCGACGATGCCCATGAGGATACCGAGCGCCTTCTTCCAGGCCTTGAAGCCCCAGCGTATGGCGTCGGGGAGCATGGCCCAGCTCTTCAGGAAGTCACTCCACCCCATCTCGTGCGACTCCGGCGTGTAGGCCAGGCGCACGGTGAGGAAGAGCACCGCTTCCAGCAGGGAGAACGCCACCGCGGCGGCAAGGCCCAGGGAGAACTGCTGCATGTACGCGCCGATGAACCCGCCGATGAAGCTCACCGGCAGCAGCACGGAGAGCAGGCTCAGAGAGGCGGCGACGACGGCGCTGAACACTTCGCTCGCTCCCCGCAGCACGGACTCCTTGAGGTTCATTCCCATGGCCCGGTAGCGCTCCACGTTTTCAGAGACGACGATGGAGTCGTCGACGACGATGCCGATGGCGACGATGAGCGCGAGCAGGGACACGAGGTTGAAGGAAAAGCCGGCCAACCGGTAGAGGACCGGGCCGGCGGAGAGCGCGATGGGGATGGCAAGGATGACGGAGAATGCGGTGTTGAGCTTTCCCAGGAACAGCAGGACGATCAGGGCGACGACCAGCGCGGTGATGAACAGCTCGTGGTATGTCGAGTTCACGGACGCCTTGATAGGGCCGGTTGTATCATTGCTGATCGTGATAGCGTACCCCGCGGGCAGCATCATGCCGGCCAGCACCTTGCGGACTCCTTCCGCAACGGCGACGGCGTTCGAATCGGTCGTCTTCTGCACGGAGACGACCGCCTCGGGCTTGCCGTTGACGCGGGCGTAGTTGCTGGAGGACGGGTTTCCCCGCACGGTCCCGACCTGGTCCACGCGGATTCCGCGCGCGGAGTCGACGAGCGTGCGGGCAATCTGGCCGAGATCCGCCGGCTGGTTCTGCGTGGAGAAGGTGAGCGCGTTGTTGTTCTTGACGATCGTGCCGATGGGCATCTGGAGGGCTGAACTGGTGATGGCAGACACCACGTCCTGCGGCGTAAGGTTGTAGTACCGCAGCCGCTCGGGGCTCAGGAGCACCTCGAACTGCTTGGAAGGTCCCCCGTCCACGAGCACGGTGGCGACCCCGTCCACGCGCTCCAGGGACGGACCGAGCACGTTCTGGACGTAGTCGTTGACCTCGGCGAGGTCTGTTCCCTGCCCCGCAATGCCGAACTGGATGACCGGAGCGGAGTTCGGATCGAAGGTCTGGATCGTCGGCACGGTGACGTTCGACGGCAGGCTCCTCACCGCCGCCGACACGGCAGTTGCCACCTGGTTTGCGTCAGCGAACTTGTCCGTGCTGGGGTCGAACGTCAGGACCACCCGGCTGACCCCCAGGGAGCTGAAGGAGTTGATGTCCGTGATCCCGCTGATCGAGGAGACGATGTTCTCGATGACCTGCGTCACCTGGAGGTCCATGACGCCCGGCGTGGCACCGGGGTAGCTCGTGCGCACGACCACGGCGGGGATGTTGATGTTGGGGAGCAGGTCAACGCCGAGCCCCCGGATCGAGAACAGTCCGAACGCCGCGACGGCGACGAAAATCCCGATGGCGAGCACGTAGCGGGTCACGGAAAAGTTGACCAGGGGATTGGTCCGGTTGAATACCTTCGCTTCGTAGTTTCGAAGCGTGTTCATTGCTTTCCTCCCGGTGCTCCCGCGGGCGCTCCCTTGCCGGCGGGCGGGGGATCAACCGCCTGCGGGCGCTGGCCCGGCGCGGGGGCGCCGCCCAGAACGTCCTGCGCCGCGACGGTGCTCGTCACCTGCACGGCGGAATCCGCGAGAAGCCCCGGCGGAGGGCTCATGATCACCTGGGCGCCGTCCGGGATGCCCGACACGGCGGCCCCTGTTCCGGACTGCCCGGAGATGGTCACGTACCTCATCACGGCCTTCCCGTTCTCCACGGTGAACACGTAGTTTCGATCCTCGCTGGTTTGAAGGGTGGCGATGGGGACAATGGCGCCGTGCGCGATGGTCAGCGTGTACGTGACGGTGCCCACCGCGCCGTAGGGCGCGGTGAACGAGCGCGGCACCGCTGCCACCATCGGCACGACTCCGTTGATCGGCGCCGAGGGGGCCTGGCTCACGTGTACCGGCCAGGAGCGGCCCAGGTACAAGAACTGGACGGCCGTGCCCACGGGCAGGTTCGGAGCGTCGGCGGGCGGCACGTTGAAATTGATCTGCTTGTCGGCGCTCACGATGATGTAGACTGCCGTATTCTGGCTCACGTACATGCCCTGGTTCACGTTCACCGCGGCGATCTGCCCGGTGAAGGGCGCCGTGATCTGCGAGTAGTGCAGGTTCAGCTCCGCCGTCTGAAGCTGGAGCTGGGCCTGGTCGATGGCGAGTCTCAGCTGCTGGAGCGTCCAGACGTCCGCCTTCTTGTTCTGGTCCAGCGCGATCTGCGCGGCCTGGAGGTTCGCCTGCGCCTGCTGAAGCTGGCCCCGGGCGTTGTCCACGGCGGAGGCGGGCGCGCCGCCGATGTCGTAGAGCGCCTTCTGGCTTTCGTAGCTCTTCTGGGCGCTGTCCAGGGCGGACTGGGCGGACTGCATCTGGAGGATCAGCCTCGGGTTGTCCTTGCTCGAGTTTTCCTGCGCGATCTGGTAGTTGATCTTCGCGTTGTCCACGGCAGCCTGCGCGTTTGCCGCCGCGAGCTTCAGCTGCGACGTGTCCAGCATCACCACCGGCTCTCCCTGCTTGACCCATTCCCCGGCGACGTGCACGACGCGCGCAACCACGCCGGACACCTGCGAGGCCACCGTGCTCTGGACCGCCGGAACCACTGCTGCGGCGGTATCGTTGCCAGCCGTGAGGGGGCCGACGCGGACGGTGACGGCGAGGACCGGGATGGCGCCGAAACGCCGGGCGCCCTGGCCCTGGGCACCGCCCTGCGCGCCCGCTTGAGCGCCTGCCTGTGGAGCCGCTCCCGGCTTCGCTGCCGGCGCCGCGGCCGGCTTGGGCGCGCAGCCCGAGATCACGAGAAACAGGGCGGCCAGCGGCGCCGCGGCCAGAAGCAGTCTCGTTCGTTTCAGACTCATTGGTCTCTCCTAGTAGCCCATGACGCTGAGAAGCTGCAGGACAGCGAGCTGGGCGGCGGCCTGCGCCTGCACGGAGGCGGTGCGCGCGTTGGCCGCGTTCACCGATGCCGTGAGGAGGTCCTGCGTGGAAGCCGTCCCGTTCCTGCTCTGTACCTTGTAGACCTCCACGAGGAGGTCGTCGTTCTCCGCCGTCTGCCGGGCAAGCTCGACGCGTTCCTTCTGAAGCTCCACGGCCTCCCAGGCGTCCTGGACGTCGGCGGCGATGGACTTCTGAAGCTGGCTCATCTGGACCGTGTAGACCCCGTCCAGGCGCGTCCCGGCGTCAACGAGGTTCTGCGCTGCCCCGGCGTCCAGCACCGGCATGGAAACCCTGACCCCGGCGTTCACGAGCCCTGCCCACGCGTTATTGAGAGAGTAGTCCATGTACACGCTTGCGCCGCCTCCGACGCTGACGGTCGGCGTGGCCTGTCCGCGCGCTGCGGCGATGTCGATTGCGTTCGACCTCTTGTTCAGCTGGATCAGCTTCATGTCCACGCGCCGGCTCAGGGCCAGGGACACGGCATCTGCGAGGGTTGCGGCGGGCACCTGCGCTTCCGGCGGCTGCACCACGGTGAACTGCGAGTCCGGAGGCATGGCCATGATGTTCGCGAGCCGGATGCGGGCCAGGCGCAGCGTGTGCTCCGATGAACGGACGTCGATCTCCGCGCTGTGCGCGTTGATCTGTGCGGTCTTCAGGTCCACCTCGCTCGCCTGCTTGAGGTTGTACACGGCGGTGATCTGGTCCAGCAGCGCGCTCTGCCGCTGGAGGATCTGCTGCCTGGTCTGCAGATCCTGGAGCGCGGTGAACATCGCGTAATAGGCCTGCTTGACCTGGTAGATGAGCGCGAGCCGCGCGGACTCCGTGGACAGCTCCTGACCCTGGAGGTTCAGGAGGCTCTTGTCAACGGTTGCCTGGGTGGAGCCGCCCGGATACCCGTTCCACACGGTCTGGCTCACGTTCACTCCCAGGGAAGCCGTGGTGTCGCCATACCCGGGCAGGCTCGCCGTGTTGCCGATGGGCGGGCTCCAGGGAACGGCGCTCACGCTCACGTTCGTGAGGGGTCCGGTGAGGCCGATTCCGACCTGCCCGATCTGCGGCGACGTACTGGAAGAACTGAGCGAGTTCGCCTTTGACGCAAGGATCCCCGTACTATCATAGACAGCGGCGTTGTAGCCCGCGCCCAGGGACCCCGACAGGGTGAGGGAGTTCCGCGAGACGTTTTCCGCGTACTGGGCCCTGACGACGGAGAGGTTCCCCTGGAGGATCTTCCAGCCCTCCCCGTTGGCAAGCGCGGCGTCGATGCTCTGCTGCAGCGTGATCACCGGCAGGGTCTGCTGGGCAAAACCGCTGAGGAGCGGCGCGCAGAGAGCTGCCAGGATCATGACGGTCCTTTTCATTGGGCAGATAATAATGACGAGCTGGCAAGGGGCGCAATAGACCAGGCGTGAACGGCGGATAAAATTTTGTTATCATTGAAGGTGGACAGGGATTCACGACAGGGAGGTGTCGAAATGCCGGAAAAGACAGCGCATGCCGAAGAGAGGAGCGCCCGGCTGCACGAGGCGCGCGAGCACATGAAAGCGGCCCATGCCTCGGTCCGTGAGACCTTCGAGGACTTTCTCCCCAAAGGCTTCATCGAGCACCGGCGCGCGGCCCGCAAGGAGATGCTTCTAGCCATGAGGAGTCTCCTGGACGCGGCAATCGATCGTTTGTAGGCAGGCAGCCTAGCGCCCGAAAAGCACCCAGCCCAGCAGGAACACTTCCACGACACCCACCGCGGCGGCAATCTCGACGCGCCCGGCCAGGTACAGCTCCGTCCCGGCCACCAGGCCTGCCGCGAAGATGATCGACCCGGCGAGCTTGCGTACCCCGCGCTCAAGGCGGGCCACGTGCTGCCGCAGCTCGGGGAGCCGCACGTCCAGCCGGCCCTGTTCTGCCCGGGACATGAGGGTGTCCGCTCGGCGCGGCAGGCCCGCAAGGGTCCGCGCGACCTCCGCGATCTCCCTCAGGAGTCTGCCCGTGGTCCCGCCGCTCGTGTCCGCCACGAGCCTCCGGGCGTAGGGCGCCAGTCCGTTCCACACGTTGAAGTCCGGGTCGAGCCCCGAGGCTATCCCGGAAAGGATGCTCACGCACCGGCCCAGGAGGATGAGGTGCTCGGGGACCTGGAAGGGCATCTGGTACAGCAGGTCCCCGAACTCCTCCGCGAAGGCCGCTGCCTCCTCCCGGGTCATGCGCATCATGTCCCGCGTGGACTTTCCCCAGATCACGTTGAAAACCCTCTCACACGCGCGCTGGACGAGCTCCAGGTCCGCGCCGGGGAGAAGGATATGCAGCTTCTGGAACGACTGGACCAGCCGGGGGGAGTCCCGGGTGGCGACGGAGATGAGGGCTTCGCGCAGGGCCGCGAACGTGTCCGAGGAAAGGGTGCCGGTCATGCCGAAGTCCACGAACACAAGCCGCCATCCCCCCGGGGCGCGGCGGTCGGGAAGGACGAAGAGGTTCCCCGGGTGGGGATCAGCGTGGAAGAAGCCGTCCTCGAACACCTGCTTGAGGTAGACGTCCATCAGGCGGTTGGCTACCTGGCGGCGGTCGATGCCTGCCGCCTCGATGGCGGCGTAGGAGGTGATCTTGATGGCTCCCACGTCCTCCAGGGTGAGCGCGCGGCGCGTCGTGTGGCTCCAGATCACCCGTGGAACACGTACCCCGGGGTTTCCCCCGACGTTGGCCGCAAACTTCTCCGCGTTGCGGCCCTCCCGCTCGTAGTCGATCTCCTCGTACAGCGACCGGCTGAACTCCTCGATGAGCGCCGGGACGTGCACGTGCCGGCGCACGGACTCCATGCGCTGCAGCCAGCCTCCCGCAACCCGGATTGCAGCGAGGTCGGCCTCCACGATCTCCTGGATCCGCGGCCGCTGCACCTTCACGACGACCGGCGGGCTCGGCTCCTCCTCCTCTGAGCTGCGGCGGAGCCGCGCGCTGTGGACCTGGCCGATGGAGGCCGAGGCGAGAGGGACCGGATCAAAGGAAGCGAACGTCTCGCCAAGAGAGGCGTCGAACTCCGCCTCCGCGACGCGCCTGATGTCCTCGAAACGCTCCGCGCCCACCTCGTCCTGGAGGTCGGCGAGCTCGGCGGTCACCTCCCGCGGAAGGACGTCCAGGCGCGCGGAGAGGAACTGTCCTACCTTGATCAGCACGCCGCCGTGGCGGACGGCCAGCGTACGGAATGAGGCGGCTACCGACCGCAGGCGGCGGGGACGGGTCCGCACGGAGAGCCAGCGCAGCCCGACGCGGGGGAAGACCACGTCCCATACGACGGTGCGAAGCATGACGCCAGAGAAGTACCTCAGGACCCGGCGATAGCGGGATCTCAGCATCGATCCTAGTATAGTCCCCGAGACGCGACTTCCGCGAGCCTCGACAGGACGACGTCCATGACGGCGTTGATCCGCTGGAAACGGTCACCCGGGGCCAGGATCTGCCCCTCCGCCTGGATGTAGCGCCCGGGGACCAGATCCCCGCGGCAGCTGTCCACGAGCGCGCGCGCGGATGCCGGGGTCGTCTCGAGGTGGAACTGGAAGGCGGCAACGGCATCCCCGATCACGAATGCCTGGTTCCGGCAGCCCTCGCTCCGCGCGATGAGACGCGCCCCGGCCGGAAGGTCGAATGTCTCTCCGTGCCAGTGAAATGCGTCCATCCGCTGCGGGAGCGCATCAGCTACCATTCCTGATGACTCGCGCGCTCGCTCGATCGGAAACCAGCCGATCTCCGCGTGCTCGTTGCGGTATACCGCGGCGCCCAGCGCGCTCGCAATGAGCTGTGCGCCCAGGCAGACGCCCAGGACCGCGATTCCGGCGTCGAGCGCGCCGGCAACGAACCTCTTTTCCTCCCGCAGCCACGGAAAGGCCGCTTCGTCGTTGACGCTCATCGGGCCACCCATGATGATGAGGAGATCCACGTCCCTGATCCGGGGAAACACCGGGCGCTCGTACATCCGGCTTGCCCCGACCCGGGCGCCGCGGGCAGACAGCCATGTCTCGATGCTTCCCAGCCCCTCGAAGGGAACGTGCTGGATCCAGTGGACGCGCGGGCCGTCACGAGTCATCGCGACGACGTACCCGGCGTCATTCATCGCGACGACGTACCCGGCGTCATTCATCGCGGCGTCGTACCCGGCGTCATTCATCGCGACGACGTACCCGGCGTCATTCATCCCCATGAGCTGATCTTCCTGTCCTCGGGGTACGGCGTTCCGCGGCCGTCCTCCACCCATCCCTTGAGACTGATGAGGAACGACGCCCACTTGCAGCTGCAGTGCGCCATGAACTCGCTCTGCAGTTTCCATCCGGCGTGGCGGAACATCACGACGGTCTCCCGGTCCCCGGAGGTGAGGTCAAAGGAGATCTCGGTTCCGATCCATTCCTCGGGCCCGGCCGTGCAGCGCCATCGCACCGCGCGACCGGGCGAAAGCTCCATCATCTCCATATCCGGCCCGCCGTCGGCGAACCGGAAGGTGATGACCGCACCCGGAGCGGGCTCTCCCTGTACGTGCCATGTCCACCAGTTGATAAGCCCCGAGCGCGTGGCAAGGGCCCGATAGACGCGCTCCGGCGGCGCCTCGATCCCGATGCGATGGATGATCTCAGGCATGCGTTTGCCTCATTGTGCTCGAATATAATCAGGTTTTATAATTGTCTGCACAGGAGGGCTCCATGCCAGTCGATGCCTCTCCCCGTTCCCCGCGGTTCGCCCTCAAGACGCCGAAAGACCTCTCTCCGCGGATCACGCGGCTTCGTGACTACTACTTCGCCGGCATGAACAGGCCGTGGAATAACGAGTTCACGGCGTGGACCACCGGCGAGCCGTGGGACTTCCAGTTCAACGAGATGACGTTCTACATCGTCCCGGAGACCTACGCGTTCCTGACCACGTTTCGATCCTCTCTTGCTCAGGCGGCCCGGAAAGTGGAGGTGCCGCCAGGTTTCTGGAAGCGCAGCATAGCGGAGCGGCGGGCGTGGTTCATCCGGGAGGTGATGACGAACCGCGTGCCACACGAGATCCTTCCCGGCGACCTCATCGCCGGAGCGCGGTTCAACGTGATGACCTCGTGCTGCATGACGAAGCGCGAGGCGGCGCGCCATGAAAGGCTCGTGCGCGGAAAGCGCGGCGCGCGGCAGGCCACGCTGTGGTTCCACAACCACGGGTACGGGAACGCCGGTGCAACGAGCGGGCATCTGATTCCGGACTACCCGCGGGTCCTCTCGGAGGGATGGCGCGGCATTCATGCGGACCTCCGACGGCGCATGGAGGCTCTCAGCCCGGCGGAGCTGCGGGGGCCGCGCGGCGGAGAGCTGCGCGCAATGCTCGAAGCATCAATCATGGCGCGGGACGTCGCGGCCCGCTACGCGGAAGCCTGCCATGCGCAGGCAGCGGAGGCGGAGGAGGCGCGCCGCGCCGAGCTCCTCCAGATGGAAGCGATTCTGAGGAAGGTCCCGTGGGAGCCGGCCGTCTCTTTCTGGGAGGCGGTGCAGTCCCTCTGGCTCACCCACATGCTCGTCATGAGTGATGAGAACTACCCCGGACCGGGGCTGTCCTTCGGCAGGATCGACCAGTACCTCCTGCCGTACTGGGAGGAATCCCGGCGCCGGGGCATGACGCGCCAGGAGGGGAAAGAAATCCTCCAGTGCTTCTGGGTCCATTGCAACACAGCATACGACGCGATGATCCGCACCGGTGGAAACCAGGGCATCACCGCCGGCTATGGCCAGCTTCTGTCCCTGTCGGGACTCGGGCCCGGAGGGCAGGACATGACGAACGACCTCACGTACGCGATCCTCGAGGTCATCGACGAGATGTCTCCCATTCTCGAGCCCAAGCCCAACGTCCGGCTGCACCGGGGATCGCCGGATGCCCTCCTGGACAAGATCGTGGACATGGTCGCCGGCAGCCAGGGAGCCCCGTTCCTCCTCAACTTCGACGAGCGCTCGATGGCCGGCATGATGCTGGAGGCGCGCAAGTCGGGAAGCGAGCGCCTCATCAGCCCGGCGAACGTCTTCGACTACGCCTCCGTCGGGTGCCTGGAGAACACGATGCCGGGCAACGATCGATCGGGAACGGTTGACGCCAACCTCAACCTGCTCAAGGCCGTGGAGCTGGCGCTCACCGGCGGCTGGGACCTCGTCCCATTCGTGGATCCCATGACGGGGAAGGCGGAGCGGCAGGTGCGCCGTGCGCCCCGCACGCCCGATCCGTCGTCCTTCGACACCTTTGAGAAGTTCTGGAACGCGTACGCCGAGCAGACCCGGTTCATCGTGCGGCGGATCGTCGAGCTGTACGAGATGAGCGAGGCCGTGAGGGCGCGCTTCCTGCCCACCCCGTACCTGTCCTGCCTCGTGCGCGGCTGCGCCGAGAAGGGCCTCGATGTGACCCAGGGCGGCGCCGAGCTCGGATTCGTGACCATAGAGGCGGTGACATTCGCCACCACGGTCGACTCGCTCCTTGCCGTGAAGTATCTCGTGTTCGACCGCGGCGAGTGCACGATGGAGGAGCTGATCCGGGCGCTGAAAGCGAACTGGGTCGGGTACGAGAAGCTCCAGGCCCTTGCGCGCAACCGCGCCCCGAAGTACGGCAGGGACGACGAACAGGCGGATGCCCTGGGCCGCCGCGTCATGGAACTGTGGACGTCGGAGACGTGGAAGCACCGGACGCAGAGCACGGACCGGCAGTTCCGGCCCGGCATGCTGAGCTGGAACTACTGGATCTCGGACGGGTTCATCCTTCCGGCGAGCCCGGACGGCAGACCCCGGGGCCGATTCCTGTCCAACGCCATCTGCCCTTCCAACGGCGCCGACACGTACGGTCCCACGGCCAACGCGAACTCCGTGGGCACGGTCATCGGCGGGCGGGAAGACGGCCCGGGCGCGGGATCCTTCTGCGAGAACCTCCTCCCCAACGGCGGAAGCCACACCATCACGTTCAATCCGTCCCTCGTTCGTGACGCGGAGCATCGGCGGAAGTTGAAGGGATTCCTCCGCGGGTACTGCCGCAACGGAGGCACCGCGCTGCAAATCAACATGCTGGACGCGGACATGCTGCGGGACGCCCAGGCGCACCCCGAGGACTACCATCACCTCCTGGTGCGCGTGACGGGATACAACGCTTACTTCACCGGCGTCGGGCGCGAGCTGCAGGACGAGATCATCGCGCGGGAGAGCCATGGAATGTAAGTCGGCTGCCGCACACGGCGAGCCCACCGGCCTCATCCTCAGCGTCCAGCGGCTGTCCACGGAGGACGGGCCGGGAATCCGAAGCACTGTCTTCTTCAAGTCCTGCCCCCTTTCCTGCCGATGGTGTCAGAACCCGGAGAGCATTTCTCCCCGGCCCGAGCTCCAGTGGCACGCCCCGCGCTGCCTCGGATGCCGCAGCTGCGTCCAGGCGTGCCCGCTCGGCTGCGTTGAGCTGAGGAGCGACGGGATCCACATAGATCGAGGGACCTGCGACGCCTGCGGAGCCTGCGCCGATGCGTGCCCCTCCGGGGCCCTGGAAATGCTCGGACGGCGTGTCGGGGCAGCGGAGCTGGCCGCGGAGCTTTCGCGGGATGCTGCCTGGTACGAGGAGTCCGGCGGCGGCGTGACGCTTTCCGGCGGCGAGCCCCTTGCTCAGCCTTCCTTCGCCGCGGCGGTGCTGGACGAGCTTCACAGGAAAGGGATTCCGGCAGCCCTGGACACGTGTGGGATGGCCTCCCCGCAGGCCTTTTCCTCTGCGCTGTCAAAGGTCGATGTCGTTCTCTACGATTTGAAGCTCGCGGATCCCGCGCGTCACCAGGAGCTGACCGGCCAGCCCAACGACGTGATCCTGTCCAACCTCGAGCGCGCGGCAGAGGCCGTGGCCGCGCGCTCCGGCGGGCTTTCCCTGTGGGTCCGAACGCCGCTCGTTCCCGGAGCCACGGCCACACGGGACAACATCATGGCCATCGGGAACCTCATCGCGAAGCGGCTGGACAGCGCCGCGGCGCGCTGGGAGCTGTGCGCGTTCAACAACCTGTGCCGCGACAAGTATCGACGCCTGGGCAGGACCTGGGACTACGCGGACGCGCCTCTCCTGCGCCGGGCAGAGCTGGAAGAGGCTGCCGGCTGGGCGCGTGATTCCGGCGTTGACCCGGAAATCGTGTTTCTCACCGGTGCTTCGCGTTTCGAGGGAGACCTGTGAAAAGGGCCGTGAAAGAATCGAGGAGCGCGACATGAGCATGCAGCGAAACCTGACCACCTTCTCCGAGCAGGACATCGCGAGCCTGCGCCCGGCCATGAAGGTCGGCATCCTGGCCACCGTCAGCGATGAAGGGCTCCCCCATGTCACGCTGCTCTCCAGCCTGCAGGCGGTCTCGCCGACGACGCTCACCTTCGGGCAGTTCATCGAGGGCCGCAGCAAGTCGTACGTCCGGAAGAGTCCCCGCGCGGGGTTCCTCGTCATGACCCTGCAGCGGGAGATCTGGAGGGGCGCGGCGCTTTTCACGCGCACGGAGCGCGGGGGCCGCGAGTTCGACCAGTACAACCAGGTCCCGATGTTCCGCTACAACGCGTACTTCGGAATTCACACGGTGTACTACCTCGATCTCGTTGGCCACGGAGGAAAGGAGTCGCTCCCTATGGGAAGGATCGCCTCAGCGGCCCTGGCAACGGCCGCAGCGTGCGCGTTCCACCGCGGGCCGCGCGCCGCGGAGGCGATGAACCCATGGACCCGCCGGCTCTTCAACGGCCTGGCCAATCCGAAGTTCGCGGCCTGGATTGGGCCGGACGGCTTCCCAAGAATTGTGCCCGCCTTCCCCGCCCGCGCGGCGTCGGGCAGCCGCATCCTCTGCTCGGTCCAGGCCTGCCGCGAAGAGCTGGAGGAGATTCCGTCCGGGGCCATCGTTGCGCTCTTCGGGATGACTCTCTCCATGGAAGACGTCCTGGTGCGCGGAACCTTCCGCGGCATCCAGCAGATCGGCCCGGCCCGGTGCCTGGTCCTGGACGTGGACTGGGTCTACAACCCGATGCCGCCGGTCCCGGGGCAGATCTACCCGGCGGAAGAGCTCCGCGCGGTCAAGGATTTCAGCCCGACGCGCGCGCACTAGTCTTGGCCACGCCGACGGAGAAGTTCAGGAGGAGGAGCCGGCTCCAGAACCGAGGTGGCGGTACCAGGCCGGGTCGTCCGCGACAGGAGCAGCATGTCTGAAAACAGGCTCATGGACCCGCGCTCTCCGCTTTTTCTCTGCGCAGCGGGAACGTGAGTGTCGCGCCGAACCAGGCCACGATCACCACCATCGGCAGGAGGAGGAACACCAGGAGGAGCCACGGAACGCTGGGGGATCCCGGACGCGTGATGACCGACGGATCCGCCAGCCGCCAGATGAACGCACCGAGGCCGTCGGCGAGCATCGCACAGGAGACGACGATCTTGATCGTCACCGGCGGAAGAGGCGCGGCCCCGTAGTTGAGCCACCAGGTGAGGAGCCCCGTGGGGATGACGACGAGACAGAAGAGAACTCCCGCGGCGAGGCAGTTGAGCGCGGTGATCTCGAACCCGCTGAACCCCGTCGCCAGGAACAGGATGATGAACAGAGGGGCGAACATCATGAAGACGATGGGGAAGTGGACCGTCATGGGATGGGGATGCCGCCGGAAGAACGGATGCTTCTGAAGGAAGACCTCCAGCCAGGCGGGAACGCCTCCGGGAGCACGCGGCCCCTCTGCCCGGGGCCCGGCCGGCTGCTGCTCAGCTTCCGCGGCCGCCGGAGCGAGGATCCCGACCTGGGGGAATCGCTCGAGCACCGATGCGTCGTGCGGCGCCCGCGGCATCTCGGCGCTGAGGTCCGCGCCCGCGGCGTGGCGCTTCATGTGGACGCCCCCGCGCCAGAACCTGCTCGCCGTCACGTCGATGACGCGGCCCTCGAACGCGACGTAGATGGGCGCGCCGTTCTGCCCGTTGCAGCGCTTCAATTCCTCGAGGGTGAACGTCCGCCACTGCCCTGCCATCGAGGTAATGATACTGACCTGCCGGGGCCGCGGCCACGGCTCGAGCCCGGATCGCGCGAAGCGCGATATCCGCGAGAGGCGTCTGTCCGCGTCAGTTGAACCATCGCCCTAGGTGCCCCCGGCCCCGATGGCCAGCGTCGGCTTCTCTTCCACGGCCTTGTCGGAGGCAGGGGCGGCGTCGGCAATCTCCTGCGCCGCCGCGATCTTGAACTGCCCGACGAGCTTCTGCAGATCCTGCGCCATGGCGTTGAGCTGCTCCGTGGCGGAAGACATCTCCTCCGCGGAGCTGGCCGCGGACTGCGTGATCTCGTTGACGTTCTCCACGGCCTTGGACACCTGGCGGGCGTTCGTGGACTGCTCTTCGGTGGCCGCGGAGATGCTGCGGCTGAGCTCGCTCACGCCGGCGAGTGACGCGGATAGCTCCCGGATGGCCGCCACCTGGCGGGCCATGGCATCCGTGAGACCCTCGATCATCTCGTTCACCCGCTGGGACGCTGCCCGGATCTGCTCCATGGCCAGCTGCGATCCCTTGGCTGTCTTCACCCCCTCGTTGACGCTGCGGACGCTTTCCTTGATGAGAGTCTCGATCTCCTTCGTGGAGGAGGCGCTGCGGTCGGCGAGCTTGCTCACCTCATCGGCGACCACGGCGAACCCGCGGCCGTGCTCGCCGGCCCGGGCCGCCTCGATGGCGGCGTTCAGGGCGAGGAGGTTCGTCTGGTCCGCGATCTCGGAGATCACGGTGACGATGCCGGCGATCTTCTCGGAGCTGACCGCGATGGTGTTGATCCCCGTGACGACGGAGTCCACCGCTTTGGCGCCTTCCACCGCGTTCTCCACCGACTTCCGCGCCAGCCCGGAGATCTCCCCGAGGCTGCTGGAGACCGCCTCGATCGACGTCTGCACCTGGGCCATGGACCTGGTGCCCTTCTCCACCACGCTGGACTGGGAGCGCGCGTGATCGCTCACCTGGTCCACCGACGCGGTGAGCTGCTCCACGGAGGCGCTCGTCTCCTCCAGCGTGGAGGCCTGGAGCTGGGCGCCCTCGGACAGCTTCTGGGCGCTGGCGGAGATCTGCTCGCTGGAGGTGGCGACGAGGGAAGCGCTCTGCTGCACCGAGGCGAGCATGTCCTTGAGCTTCTCCGCCATGGTGTTGAGCGCCATCACGAGGTCTCCCACCTCGTCATGCTGCCGGATTTCCAGGTGCCCGGTGAGGTCTCCCGCGGCAACGATCTGGGCAAAGCTGACACCCTTGGACAGGGGCCGGGTGATGGTGCGCGTGATGGCGATGGCAGTCACGATCCCGATGAGGAGAGCGGCGGCAACGCCGCCCAGCAGGACGAGCGCGGCGGTCACGAGGCGCGACACGGTGAGAGTCGCGATGGAGGAGGCGTCCTTCAGCCCTTCCACGGATGAGGTCTTTGCGGTTTCCAGCATGGCCCGGGAGGAATCGTCCCGGGTGGCATTGAGGTCCGCGAGCGCGGTCATCCCGCTCAGGAGGGCCGTGCTGGCGTCGGCATAGGCGGCCGCGGCCCTGCGGACGTCGGCGAGCTGGTTCTTCTCCGCCTCCCGCATCGGCGCGGCCTCGATCTCCTGCAGCTTCACGTCGTAGATCGCGAAGATCTGGATGGCGTCACGCAGGTGCGACGGGTAACTCTCCGCCTGCGCGCGGAAGCGCGCCGCGCGCAGGTCGCGCCCCGTGCCGACGATCTCGTTGATCGCCGCGATCCTCGCCATCCGCTGGACCACGCCCGCCCCGCCGCGCCGGGCGTCCGCGGCTGCCGCCTCGGTCTGGCCCGTGATGTACGCCGTGCAGGCGTTGAAAAGGTCGTTGGCCGCCGCGTCCTGCGCCTTGCGCGCGTCCACGAGCGCCGCGTTCGCCGTCGTGGTCTGGTCGGCGAGCCTGGCGTATTCATCGAGCTTCGCTTTCGCCTCGGTGACGTTCTTTCTCAGAACGACAAGCCGGGGATATTTGGCGGCGAGCGCCTCCGCGTCATCCAGATCCTTGAGCGTGTTTTTCAGGTAGATATTCGCAAGATCGAGGAGCTTGGGCTGCAGCGACATCGTGTACCCGCGCATGTTGTACATGGTGAGGAGGGAGTCCCGCTCGATGTTGTTCGCCATGCCGACCTGGGGAACTGTCTCCACGGTGAGACGCCGCGCGTCACCGAGTGAGCCCCACATGTTCAGGATGGAGACGGCACCGAGACCCATGACAATCACGATGACCAGGCCGAAGCCGAAGCCGATCTTTCCGGCAAGTCTGAGGTTTTTCATTCTGTCCGCCTCCTCTGACCGACGCGCGTGCCGTTGTTAAAGCAAGCAAGATGCCAAGTCGAACAGTAGCCCAGGGTACATGGAGATATTAGCACTTTTGGAGCATATTTTCAAATCATTGATGGTTCTGCCGGTCCGGACCATCGTTCCGCTCTGGAACAACGAAACTCCGCGCCGGAACCATGCTGGAACTATCATGGAACAGCGGTTGCCGCCAGCCAGAGCCCGTGCCTATTGTTTGGCGCATGGAATATCGAAGGCTTGGCCGATCGGGGATGAAGGTGCCGGTTCTCAGCTTCGGGACGGGGACGTTCGGGGGTCGGGGAGACTTCTTCCGCGCCTGGGGCGCAACGAGCGCCTCGGAAGCCACGCGGCTGGTTGACATCTGCCTCGAGGCGGGTCTCACCATGTTCGATTCCGCGGATGTCTACTCCGACGGGCTTGCGGAGGAGATCCTCGGCAACGCCGTCGCGGGCCGGCGTGACCGGGTCCTCATATCGACAAAGGCGACGTTCAGACTGGGCGGCGGTCCGAACGATGTCGGATCGTCCCGCTTCCATCTTGCGGAAGCCGTGGAAGGATCGCTGCGCAGGCTGGGCACGGACCGCATCGACCTGTTCCAGCTCCACGGTTTCGATGCGATGACACCGGTTGAGGAAACACTCGGCGTCCTCGACGATCTCGTGCGGGCCGGAAAGATCCGCTACATCGGCTGCTCCAATTTCTCCGGATGGCACCTGATGAAGTCACTCGCGTGCTCGGACGCCCGCGGGCTGGCGCGGTACGTGGCCCACCAGGCCTACTATTCGCTGATCGGGCGCGACTACGAGTGGGAGCTGATGCCTCTGGCGGTTGACCAGGGAGTGGGAACCGTGGTCTGGAGCCCGCTCGGATGGGCGCGGCTCACCGGCAAGATCCGCCGGGGCCAGCCCATGCCGAAGGTCAGCCGGGTTCCCGGCACGCGGGACGCCCTGCCTCCGGTCTCCGACGAGGCCTTGTACCGCGTGGTTGACGCCCTGGACGCGATGGCGAAAGAAACGGGAAAGACGATCCCCCAGATCGCCATCAACTGGCTTCTGCAGCGGCCCACGGTGTCTACGGTGATCATCGGCGCCCGGGACGAAGAGCAGCTGCGCCAGAACCTCGGCTCCATCGGATGGAACCTCACCGCGGAGCAGGTGGCCCGGCTCGACGCGGCGAGCGAGCCCGTGCTCCCGTACCCCTACTGGCACCAGCGCGGGTTCCCGGAACGAAACCCGTTCCCCACTTTGCACTTCTGAGTTTCCGGGCCGGACATCACTGCTCCTGGACCCGGGCCGCCTCGTCACTGCTCATGCCTTCCAGGACCGGCCGGTCCAGCTGCTCCATGAGGCGTTCGTGCCCGTCCCCGTCCAGGAGGTGACCGGACTTGCGGGACTTGGTCTGCAGGTAGAACCGGTTGTGCTCGTTGGGCGGGATCACCAGAGGGATGCGGTCCGTGATCTTCACGCCCAGGGAGACCAGCCCATTGATCTTGCGCGGATTGTTCGTCATCAGCCGGATGGACTTCACGCGCAGGGACCCGATCATGTGCGCCGCCACGCTGTAGTCCCGCTCGTCGTCGCGGAACCCCAGGGCGATGTTCGCTTCAACGGTGTCATACCCGTAGTCCTGCAGGCCGTACGCGCGGATCTTGTTGATGAGACCGATGCCGCGGCCTTCCTGCCTGAGGTACAGGAGCATCCCGCGCTCCATCGATCCCAGCGCGCGAAGCGCAGCCTCAAGCTGGTCGCGGCAGTCGCAGCGCAGGGAGCCGATGGCATCCCCGGTAAGACACTCGGAGTGCATCCGCACGGGAACGTCCTCCATCCCGGCAATATCCCCGTGCACGAACGCGGCGTGCTCCTTGCCGTCGCGGTTGTTCCAGAATGCCACCACCTGGAACTGGCCGAAGCGCGACGGAAGGTCGGCGATGGCGGCGATCCTCACGCAGATGTGCTCACGACCGAACCCCTCGCACTCGTGGAACCTGTTCTCGTCGAGGAGCTCCCGGATCTGAAGCGGCGTCAGCGGCATGCCATGATCCTCCCGTGCATCGTCATAAGGTACCAAAATCGACGCACTCCGTAACGCGTTGATCGCGGGCCGTTTCATCCCTACCTTTGAAAGAGCCGAAGGAACACCGGCCGGGGCGCGAAATCCGGCCGGCCGGAAACGGTGTACCGGCACACGAAGGAGCCGCCCACGATGCCCGTGCTGGAAAACCCGACACAAGACCCTCGACCGGACGAGGAGCTGGCACTCCGGCTGGCCGCGCGGGAACCTGATGCCCTGGCCCCGCTGTATGCGCGCTACGCCCCGCTTGTTTTTCACATCGCGCTGCAGAGCCTGGATGCGCCGGCAGCGGAGGACATCGTGCAGGAGGTCTTCCTGGCGTTGTGGCGGCGCGCCGACACGTACGACCCGCGGCGCGGCCCGTTCCGACCGTGGCTGCTGCAGATCGCGCACTTCCGGGTGCTGAACGAGCTGCGCCGCCGCAGCCGCCGGCCCCAGCGGGAGCCCGGCGGTGACGACGGGTCCCTGGAGGATCTGCCGGACACGGGGATCGCGCCGCCGGAGGCCGCGTGGCGGGTGTTTCGGAAGGAAGCCGTGCAGGCAGCCGTGGAGAAGCTTCCCCACGCGCAGCGGCAGGCGCTGAGCCTGGCGTTCTTCGAGCAGCTGACCCACGACCAGGTGGCGGAGGCCCTGCGCCTGCCGCTGGGTACTGTGAAGACCCGCATCCGCTCGGGCATGCGCCGGCTGCGCACCATCCTGGCGCCCCTCGGAGTGGCTGTCATCGTGCTCGCGGTCCTTGCCGGCGCCGCGGTCCGCATCCGCTACCAGCAGATCATGGCGCAGCGCATGGACCATGCGCTGGCCTTCGTGACGGCAAGCGACATCACGACCCTGCACCTGGCAGCCGGACCGGGAGTGCCGGCGCGCACGCACGGCTCTTACCGCGGACGGGAAGGCACGGCGCTGGCCGTCATCGCGCTGCACGAGATGCCCCCGGTACCCGCGGGCGTGACGTACCGCGCGTGGGTCCTGCTGGACGGAACCTGGACGCCCGTGGGCAGCGCGCTGCCGGATGCGTCAGGCAATGCGCTCATCGTGACAGAGACCCGGGCCGTTGCCCGGATGCCGCAGGCGGTGGAAGTGACGCGGGAGGCTTCCCACGCCGGGATCGCCCCCGCCGGGCCGGTGATCATTCAGTGGGAGAAGAAGGAATAGTGCAAGGGCCGATCGCGCTTCGCGCGATTGGCCATTGCCTAGAAGTTGACCGTTGCCCCCAGGATCACGAAGAACATGTTGTTCGTGACCGTGTCCGTCAGCGGGTTGTAGGAGATGGTGTACTCGCGGTTGTCGGCGCCGAGGTACGACCCGAGCTGGAGCTGCAGTGTGAAGTTGCTGATGGGCGCATAGGACAAGCCGACGAGCGTCACGGCGGACGAGTCGGAAAAGTTCATCAGCCCGTTCAGGGTCAGTGTCATATTGCTGAGCCCGAAGCTGTT
>DATKLM010000150.1:0-28949 GCA_035542415.1 Spirochaetia bacterium | reverse complement strand
TACCTCCTGCGCTTGCCTTTGGTCTCGCTTCAGGTTGCGAGAACGGGTTCGCGTTCCTTTCCGGCCCCGATACTGCGCTCCATCTTCCGGAGCTCGACCTTCTCCTCGCTCGAGAGGATCCGGTCTATGTTGAGGAGGATGATCAGCTTGTCCTCCATCTTTCCCACCCCGGTGATGAACTCCTGGGAGAACCCGCCGAGAACCGGAGGCGGGGGATCGATCTGGTCCGCCGGGATCCGCACGACCTGGCTCGCGGAGTCCACGATCATTCCCATGAGCTTGCCTTCCACCTCGACCACGATCACGCGCGTGTTCGCCGTGGCTTCCTTGGCCTCCAGCCCGAACTTGTCGCGCAGGTCGATGATCGGGATCACGTCTCCGCGGAGATTGATGATCCCCTTCACGAAGCTCGGGGCCTTCGGAAGCCACGTGATCTCCCGCACGCGGATCACTTCCTTCACGCGCAGGAGCTCGAGTCCGTACTCCTCGTCCCCGACGGAAAAGCTGATGAACTGCCGCAGCTCTCCCTGCGTGCCGACTCGATCTTTCGTCTGGTGCATATCCTGATTCCTCCTCCGATTCCTTGAGTTCCGGGGCCTCTACGACCCCGCCTTGACTGTCATGGACGTCCGGCCCTGCGTGAGCCAGGTCGAGAGCGGTGCCTTGAGCGCAATGGACACGATCTCCGGATCGAACTGCTTTCCAGCACCTTCCTCCAGCTCCCGGATGGCATTCGCCACTGGCAGCGCCGGGCGGTAAGGCCTCTCCGAGGTCATGGCGTCCAGCGTGTCCGCCACGGCGAAGATCCGGGCGTGCAGGGGGATGTCCGTCCCCCGCAGGCCGCTGGGATACCCCGCCCCGTCGAACCTCTCGTGATGGGAGAGGACCACGTCCGTGGCGTAGTTGAGGAACTTGATTCCCCGCAGCATGGTGAACCCCATGACGGGGTGCTTCTGCACGATTCCGCGCTCGTCCGCCGTCAGCTCCGTGGGCTTCAACAGAATCGACTCCGGAATCCCGATCTTCCCCACGTCATGGAGGTAGGCGCCCCACTTCAGGTTCTTCAGCTCGAATGCCGACAGGGACAGGGCCTCCCCGAGCACCACGCTGTTGCGCGAGACCCTCGTGCAGTGGTCCGAGGTCTCGTGGTCCTTGAGATTGAGCGCAGCGCCCAGAGCCGCCACGGTCATGTCGCAGACCTCGTCCATCTGCCGGGAGGTCCGCGACAGCTCCTCTCCCTTCACCTGGACAAGGTTCTCCAGGGCCCGCGCGTAGTACGCCAGGTTGGAGCGCGACTTCCACTCCTCGAGGATCTTGTCCAGGCGTTGGAGAAAATCTCCGACGGAGAACGGCTTGGTGATGTAGTCGATGGCGCCGTCACGGATCGCCTGGACGGCCACCTCGATGTCGTTGCAGCCCGTGATGACGACCGTGAGAACGGGGTGCGGGCTCTCCTCCGCCAGCGTCAGGCCGCACCCGTCCGGAAGATTCACGTCGAGGAAAAACAGGTCATACCGCCGGCCCTGAAGAAGGGTCCGCGCCTCCGCGAGGGAGCCCGCGGCATCCCCGGTGAGCCCGCGGATGCTCAGCATCGCGACGATCAACGACCGGATCTCCGCCTGGTCCTCCAGGACGAGGATCCGGGGAGATCGGGTCATTGCGGGGATCGCGCCCGGCATCCCGTCCCGCTCCCTGTCCAGCGTCGTCATCACCATTCCCCTCCCGGTCAATCACTGAATCCCTTCCCGTGCGGCTCAGCCGTGATGCGGATGCTTCTTCAGCTTCTTCTTCCCCGCGTTGATGGCCAGCTCGATCTCCACCTGCGCCTTCCTCCGCGCGTCCTGATTCTCCCGCAGGGGCGCCAGGAGGGAGATGTAGTAGCGAGGCGTCACGTGATTGAGGGTCCATGCCGCCAGGTCCAGCACACATTCCTCACACGTGCACATCTCGGGATCCTCACCGATCGTCCTCTCGATCGCCTCGAAGACCATCTCCTCCGCCCGGTTCCTCATATTGTCCATGTTGTAGCGTTCGCTGAGCTTCATCCCGTCCTCCTTGCCGCAACCCCGCCGCGGACGCAGGCCACGAGGCGCGCCGCGATCTCTCCCACGGGGACCACTTCGTGAGCGTCCCCGTTCTGCACGACCTCTTTGTTCATGCCGAAGATCACGGAGGTCGCCTTGTCCTGGGCGATGATGCGGCCGCCCCGGGTGCGCAGCTCGCGCATCCCGTCGGCGCCGTCGCGTCCCATTCCCGTCATGATGACGCCCATGGCCCGGGACCCGTACTCCCGCGCCACCGACTTCACGAGGACGTCCACCGACGGGCGGTGGCCGTTCACGTTCTCCTCCTGGTTGAGAATGACCCGGGGCTCGGTCCCGAACCGGGTCACCTTCATGTGCCAGTTTCCTGGCGCGATCAGGACGGTGCCGGGGAGGATGGGGTCTCCGTCCGCCGCTTCCTTCACGCGAATGGCGCAGACGGTGTCCAGCCGGTCCGCGAAGGCCTTCGTGAAGACCGGCGGCATGTGCTGGACCACGACGACGCCGACGGGGAAATCCCCGGGAAGTCCCGACAGCACCGTTTTCAGGGCCACGGGCCCGCCGGTGGACGTTCCGATGGCAACGAGGTCGAACCCGTCGCCGGAGATCGCCTGCAGCGGAAGAGGAGGCGCCGGGGGCTCCACGGCGCGCGGTGAACGGGCGCCGGCGTCGACCGCGGGGCCGTCCGCGCGCGGAAGAACGATGCGCGCGGCGTCTTTCACTTTTTCCACGAGCTCCTGGGCGATGGCCGGGATGCCGCCGGAGAGGGAGTTCGCCGGTTTCAGAACGAAGTCCATGGCGCCCGCCTCGAGGGCCTGGAGCGTGAGCTCCGCGCCCTTCTGGGCGAACGCGCTCATCACGATGATCGGGGTCGGCAGCGTGGTCATGATCCGGCGGATGGCTTCCAGCCCGCCCATGCCGGGCATCTCCAGGTCCAGCGTGATGACGTCCGGACGCTCGCGCGCAAGCTTCGCCAGGGCGAACTCCGCCGTCGCGGCCGTTGCCGTCACGGTGATCTCGGGATCAGCCTCGAGAATGTCCGTTGCGATCCTGCGCACGAGGGCTGAATCGTCGACGACCATGACCCGAATCACGGCTCTCCCTCCTTCTTCAGGCGATAGATGGGAGCCTTGAGGCTCGCCGCATAGCGGAACCGGCGGGAAAAGCCGCTCAATGATTCCGAGTGCCCGATGAACAGGTATCCGTCGGGGCGGAGGGCCCGGCTGAAGATCTCGTCAACGAGCTTCGTCTGCGTGGCCTTGTCGAAGTAGATCATCACGTTGCGGCAGAAGATGATGTCGAACGGCTCCCCCGGCGGGGGATCCTTGAACAGGTTGTGCACCTTGAAGGAAACGCTGGCGCGCAGCGCGGGGCTGGCCTGCCGCAGGCCGTCCACGGCCGGCGTGAAATACTTATCCAGCACGGCGGGGGGCACGAAGCGCAGGGCGCGCTCGTTGTAGACGCCGTCGCGCGCCCGGCGGATCACCGCGGTGCTGATGTCCGTTCCCACGATGGCGGCGTCCGCGCCCGGGATCCCCCCCAGGTGCTCGTCCATCACGATCCGCAGGGTGTAGGGCTCCTCGCCGGTCGAGCATCCGGCGCTCCAGATCGAGACATGCTTCCTGCGGGAGAGGATTTCCGGAAGCACGGTGGCGTGAAGCACGTTGAAATGGTTCGCCTCCCGGAAAAAGTAGGTTTCGTTCGTGCTGACCGCGTCGATGAAGTTGTGCAGCTCGTCGGCGGGCGCGGCGCCGGACGTGAGATAATCGTAGTACTCCTCGTAGGTGGACAGCCCCAGGGCGGCCAGGCGCCGGCGCAGCCTGTTGCTGATCAGGATCTGCTTGCCGTCGCGCATGTGGATGCCGGTCTTCTCGAAGATAAGAGCGCGGAAGTTGTTGAAGGTTGTATCCGAGAGGATCGGAATCCCGAGGGCCATCGTGTTCACGACCTCCCTCCCGCGGTGACGACCGGGTTGAGCGTCCGCACGGACACCTCCCCCTTCTCGTTGTCGAACATCACCGTCCGTCCCCGGGTCCCGCCGGTGTCCTCGAACACGATGGGGACGCTGGCTTCCTGGAGGGCGCGCCGGGCCGCGGCGACGTTCTGGTCTCCGATGGAGCCGATCCCGTCCGACCCGAGGGGGAACATCTTCGCGCCGCCGATGAGGTAGGCGCGGAGGCCGCTGGGCCTGCTGCCGCCGCCGGCAAGGAGCGCGAGCAGCGCCGGGACCGCGGTGTCCGCATACTTCCCGACGGAGGAGTCCCCCCGGTTCTGGCGCGGCAGCATGACGTGAGCGAGCCCGCCAACATGCCGCACCGGATCATGCACGATGATCCCGACGCAGGAGCCGAGGATCGTCTTCAGGCGATCGGGGCCTCGCGCCATGTTCATTTCAGCCATCTTGACGTTCACGGTTTCTCCTGCCATGTCATGCACCGCCCAGAGAGGACGCACTCCCGGCCTCCAGCGCCTCCAGGAGCTTTGCGAGTGACTCCGGTTCGAGGAAGAGCATGAGGTGGCACACGACGTTCTCCGCGCCGGATCCGTAGATGACGGCCTCGGTGAGAAGGATCGAGTCGCCGGGCTGGTTGAACCGGGCGAGGACCCCGTCGATCACCGGGAGGCACATGTCGACGCTGATCTCCGGCACGCCCGGCTGCACGGTGAGATGGGCGCTGTCGGCCATGGTGTTGATGAAGCTCGCGGCGAGGATGTTTCCCATCTCGCACAGCGCGGACAGGTCCACGCCGGCAAGATCGCTCGTCGTGCCGACCGGCCTGCCATGAACAAGGTCCTCCATCTCGAAGATATTCTCGAACGGGAGGACGATGAGGATCCCGCCGCTGATCTCTCCCTGGACTTCGACGAAGATCCCGCCCACGGTGTTTTCTTCCCCGCCCATGGTTTCAGCGACGTCCCCCAGGGGCACGAGCCTCGACTCGGGGAAGCTTACGCGGATCTCGCGGCCGGTGAACTGGGACAGGGACATGGAGGCCTGGATCGCGCTCGTGTTGTTGACCTCTTCGAGCGGCGTGCCCTGGCTGTTGATGACCTTGTTCGCAAGGGCATCCAGCTCCGCCTTCTCCGCCGTTGAGGGAGGTTGGGACGGCGGAGAAGCGGGCTGGGCCGGTTGAGCACTCTGGACAGGCTCCCGCGGGGCAGGCTCCCCCGGGGCGGGTTCCTGCGGGGCGCGCTTCGCCGCCGGCGCTGCCCGCGCCGGGCCCTCGTCGCGGGCCTCGATGTCGACAATTCCCTTCGAAAGGCCGTGTCCGTTCCCCGCGGCTCCGGCATGATGCCGGCTGATGAGGCTTTCGACGTCGATGATCAGGGCGATCCTGCCGTTGCCGAGGATGGAGGCACCGATGAGGCCGTCAATCTCGCGGTAATGGCGGCTGAGGCTCTTGATGACGATTTCGCGCGTGCCAACGATCCGCTCCACCTGGAGGCCGATCTTGCGGCCTTCGAAGTCCACGACCACCACGGGCGTCCCGTCCGGAGCTTCCTCACCGGCCCCCTCGGTCTCTCCCATGAGCGTCTTGCCCAGGTGCACGAGGGGAAGGACTTCCTCGCGAAGGAGGATGACGCGGCGGCCGCCCACGCTCTTCAGGGCGTCCGTTCGGGTCTTGAGGATTTCCCGCACACCCGACAGAGGCACGGCAAACGTCGAGCCGGACACCTCGACGAGGATGGCGGAGATGATGGCCATGGTGAGGGGCAGGTTGATCGTGACCGTGGTCCCCGCGTGCGGGGTGGAGCGGACGCGGAGGGTTCCGCTCATCTCCTCCACGGTGGATTTCACGACGTCCATGCCGACGCCGCGGCCCGACACCTCTGAGATCTTTTCCGCGGTGCTGAAGCCCGGGAGGAAGATGAAGCTGAACACGCGTTCGGCGCTCGCCTTGGGAGCCTCCTCCGGCGTCAGGAGCCCCTTCTCCAGGGCCTTCCGGACCACCGCCTCCCGGTCCAGTCCCCGGCCGTCGTCCGACACTTCGACGCAGATCGTGTCACCGTCCTGGTAGGCGCCGAGGCGGATCGTGCCCTCGGGCCTCTTGCCCGCGGCGATCCGTTCCGCCGCCGGCTCGATCCCGTGGTCCACGGCGTTGCGGATGAGGTGAACGAGGGGCTCGCCGATGCGGTCGATCACCTTCTTGTCGATCTCTGTCTCTTCTCCGAAGATCTCCAGCGTCACCGCCTTCCCGCTCGCCTTGGAAAGGTCGCGCACCACGCGGTTGAAGCGATTGAAGACGTTCGCCACGGGAAGCATCCGGGCCTTCATGATGCCTTCCTGCAGCTCCCGGGTGATCGCGGACAGCGCTTCGGTCTTCTGCTCGAGATCGTAGACGAACGGGGTCTTGCCGTACTCCTCCCGAAGCTGCTGGGCCGCGGCGATGAATCCCGAGTTATGGATCACCAGCTCGCCGACGAGGTTGAGGAGGACGTCGAGCTTCGACACGGACACGCGCACCACTTCCTCAGGCCGCGAGCCCTTGAGCCGCGCGCGGCTCGCCGCCGCTGCCGCCTCGGCCGCATCACCCCCCTCCTCGCTCACGAGAGCGGGAGTCACGATGACCTGGTCGATGCTGACGGCAGCGGCTGCCTGGACCGGATCCATCTCGGTTTCCAGGGTGACGATGTACGCGAACGGCCCGCCGCCTTCCCGGAGGCTCTCCGGAGGCGGATCCTCGGCGATGACCCGGCCGACCCGCTCGAGCCGGCTCTTCACGAGGAACGAGCGCAGGTACGATTCACGCGGCTGTCCCTCGATGACGACGGACAGCCGGCAGGCGGGAGCCTCTCCGGAAACGGAGGCGACGGCCGTTGACGGCGCGGCCGCCGCGGGAGCCGGGCCGTGCGGCGGCGCCTGCGGGGCGGGGGCCCGCGGTGCGCCGGCGCTGCCAAGCTCCGAAAGCTTCTTCAAGAACGCCGTGGTGTCGACCGCGGCTTCACGCTCTTCCGTGAAGGCTTCGATCATGGACCGGCAGAGGTCGAGGCCCTCGAAGATCAGGGAGGCGATCGACGAGTCGAACGGCCGCTTCTGCTCCCGGACCTCCTGCAGGGAGGACTCCAGCGCGTGGGCCGTTTTCTGCAGGGTGTCGAGCCCGATGAAACCCGCCGAGCCTTTGAGGGTGTGGACCGCCCGGAACATGCGGTTGATCTGCTCGCTGTCCCCGGGCGTCTTCTCCAGCGCGAGCAGGGATCCTTCCCATTCCCGCAGCTGATCAGCCGCCTCCTCGCAGAATATGCTGCGGTACTCCGCCTTCACTTCCATGACTGTCTCCCTGCTTGCTCCGCGCGAGCTTCCATGGTCGGCCTTTCGGCCGTCCATGGCCTCGGCCGACCTGTTACGCTTCGGTCAGGACGTCCTCGAAGCTGCTGTCCGTCTCGTTGAGAGTCTCTTTCTCTTCGACGGCGATGCTGATCTCAATCGGCCCGTGCTGGGTGATGAGCCCGAGAACGAGCGCGGGCTTCGGAACGAGATGGACGCTGAGGTTGTCCCCGGCAGCGATGGCAGGGGTGGTGATGTTGAGGATCTGGTCGGTCTTCTGGTTGAGCAGCGCAGTGGCGTTGCCGGTGATCATGTTCGCCACCTCTCCGAGAGAATCGAGGAACATGATCTTCTTCTGCTGGGGAGATTTCCCGGCGAGAAGCTTGTCGACGAGGCTCTCAGCGAGCTTTCCGTCGAGGCTGTAGACGACCTGGCCGGTGAGAAAGCCGTAAATCCCGATGATGATGGATACGCCGAACGACGGCTCGACCTTCGGCTTGTAGGACAGGTGTCCCCGCCTCACTTCGATGCCGGCGATCTGGCTGACGACCTTCATGGCCGCCTCGACGAACGGATTGACGTGTTTTGCGTTGATTTTCATATGAGGGCCTTCTCCACAGCAGAGAGAATCCGCTCGGCGGTGAAGGGCTTCACCACGAAGTCCCGCACCCCCAGGGCGATGGAATCCAGGAGCATCCTCTCCTGGCCCAGGGCCGTGACCATCACGATCCTCGCGTTGGGGTCCGCGGCAAGGATCTCCCGCGCTGCCTGCAGGCCGTCCTTCACCTTCATGGTGATGTCCATGGTGACCAGGTCCGGCTTCAACTGCTGATACTTCTGGACAGCCTCTGCCCCGTTCGTGGCTTCACCGCAGATCTGGAAGCCCCGGGGAGTCAGCGTGTCCTTGACGATCATCCGCATGAAGTTGGCGTCGTCAACCACGAGAACTCGTTTAGCCATTTTTGTCCTTCCTCCCTCACAGGGAACTGAGCCTGTGACTCCTTTTGAAGCAAACCGCGTGCCAAACAGAATCCCATGGAAATCTCCTAAATCTCTCCAAAAAATCCTTTTTCCACTAGGAATAATACACCTTTTCGAGGAGGTTCTTCATTGAAAAATGCACCCTGTCTCTGCCTGGAACATTCTGTTCCAGGCCTATGGAACATCACTGGAACATCACTGCGGAGCTTCGATTCCGTACTTTTTCATCTTCCTCCAGAGCGTATTTCGGCCAATCCCAAGGATCTTTGCCGCCCGGGTCTGGTTGCCATTGCCGGCCTGCAGAGCCTTGAGAATGGCTTCCTTCTCCGACGGCTCGCCCGAGGACCCGGCAGCAGGAGAGGCCGCGGCGCGGGTGCGTCCCAGCGAAAAGATCTTTCCGAGCTCGTCCGCCGATATGCGCAGGCCGGAGGTCAGCGTCACGGCGCGCGCGATGACGTTCTCCAGCTCCCGAACGTTGCCCGGCCATTCGTGGCTCATCAAGAGATCGATCGCCCCCGGATCGAAGCTCGGCATCTCCCTGCCGAGCTTGGCGCTGTGAATCGCCAGAAAATGGCGGCATAGCGGGAGGATGTCCTCCGGACGCTCCCGCAGCGGGGGAATGCTGATCGGGATCACGGCGAGGCGGTAGTACAGGTCGTCCCGGAACGTCCCCTGCGTGATGAGAGCCGAGAGGTCCTTGTTGGTGGACGCGATGATCCGCACGTCCACCTTCCGCACGGAGGCGCTTCCCACCCGCCGGACCTCCCCCTCCTGCAGGACGCGGAGAAGCTTGGCCTGGAGTGCGGGCGGCATGTCTCCGATCTCGTCGAGGAGCAGAGTCCCGCCGTCCGCCTCCTCGAACAGCCCCTTCTTCTCCGTTGCCGCTCCCGTAAAGGCGCCCCTCGCGTGCCCGAAGAGCTCACTCTCCAGCAGCGCCTCGGGAAGGGCCGCGCAGTTCAACGCAATGAACGGCCGCGCGGTTCGCGGACCACGGAAATGGATGGCGCGCGCCACCAGCTCCTTGCCGGTGCCGCTTTCGCCGTGGATGAGGACCGCGGAGTCCGACGCCCGTACGATGTCCACCATTTCCAGGACCCGGCGCATGCCGGGGCTCGCCGCCACGATGTTCTGCCGCGCGTATTGGCTGTCGACCTCGGAACGCAGGGCGCTCAGCTCCATCTTGAGGCTTCTCCGCTCTACGGCGCGGTCCAGGGTGACCAGGAGCTTCTGCGTGGACAGCGGCTTCGTCAGGTAGTCGAAAGCCCCGCCGCGGACCGCTTCCACGGCGGAATCGATGGTTCCGTACGCCGTGATGAGAATGACCTCGGGCTGATAAGGCCGGGCGCGGGCCGCGGTGAGGACGTCCAGGCCGCTGCCGTCCGGAAGCATGAGATCGGTGAGGACGACCTCGTACTCGCCGTCGCGGAGCATCTGGGCCGCCGTGGCGGCGTTCGGGGCGTCATCCACGGCGTGCTGCGTCGCTTCGAGGAGGTCCCGGATGAACTTCCTGATGATCTCGTCGTCGTCGACGACAAGAACCCTGCGTCCGGACGCCATGCCTCCGCCGTCACTCCTTTCGTGTCGATGCGCGGTCGAGGTACCCCGCGATCTCGGCGACGAACTTGCGCGTGGATACCGGCTTGGGAATGAAGCCGTCACAACCGGCCCGTGCCGCCTTCTCCGCGTCCTCCTTCATCGCCTGGGCAGTGAGCGCCACCACCGGCACGGCGCGTGTCTCCTCGCGGCTCTTGAGGATCCGCGTGGCCTCCAGCCCGTCCATGCCCGGCAGGGCGATGTCCATGAGGATGAGGTCAGGCTTCCGCGACCCGGCGAGGGTGAGCCCCGCCTCCGCGGTCGTGGCCTGGATGACCTCGTGGCCTTCCCGCTCGAGGAGTATCACGATGAGATTCATGATGATCTGGTCGTCCTCGATGACGAGAATCCTCTTCATAGGGATGCAAACTATAGTATGCAACAATCACGGGCCGAATGCCAGACCCGGGGTCGACGCTGCGCACCCCGCGGAGATACCTTGAACCGGGGGTGCATGAATGAAGCGGATCCTTGCAGTGGTGGATGATATCTACGAGGACCTCGAGCTGTGGTACCCGCGTCTTCGGCTGGAGGAAGAGGGCTGGAAGGTCGTCGTGGCCGGGCCCGAAAAGGGCCGGGAATACCGGGGAAAGCACGGGTACCCCTGCCGCGCGGACGCCGCGATCACGGACATGAGCGAGGCGGATTTTGACGCTCTCCTCGTTCCCGGGGGTTTTGCCCCGGACAAACTGCGGAGGATCGAGCACCTCAAGGGCCTCGTGCGGAGCTTCGACGAAAGCGGAAAGCTCATCGCGTTCATCTGCCACGCCGGCTGGGTGCTCATCTCGGCGGGGATCCTCCGCGGCAGGCGCGCCACGAGCACCGTGGGGATCCGGGACGACATGGTCAATGCCGGCGCGGTCTGGGTGGATGAGCCGCTGGTCGTGGACGGCAACCTGGTGAGCTCGCGCACGCCCGTTGATCTTCCCGTGTTCGCTCGCGGCATGGTGGACTGGCTGCGGGAGCGCGCCCCGGCCCTGGCGCGCGCATAAAAAAGGGCGGCCGGAGGTCTCTCCGGCCGCCCTGTCCTTGGGAACTTCTTCGAAAACGCCCGTGCCTACTTGAGCGCCAGGCTGGCGGCGCCGCGGTACGTGTGGTACTGGGAGAACGACTTCTGGTCGCCCATGGCGAAGATGACATCCAGGGACGCCTGGCCGGACTTGACGAAGTCCGCTGCCTTGATGGCCACCTCGAGAGTCGTCTTGCCGCCGGCCTCCTTCATGGCGTAGGACACCACGGAGCCGCTGATGTCCGACGGTGCGTCGCCGTGACGGTGCCCCTTGCCCAGCTGCGGCTTGAACTGGACCTTTCCGTCCGTTCCGACGTAGCCGATGAAAATTGCCGCGCCGTCCATCCGCTCGGACCCCAGCCCGACGGCCACCCATCCGCTCGTGCTGCCGACCACGCCGAAGTACAGGGTGTCGGCCGTGCGGCTGGCGGAGAGAGTGAGCTGCTGCTCGAAGTCATGGGTGTAGCTGTATTCGCCCGCCTTCACCACGCCGTCAACCACGGGCTTTGCCATGCCCGCGGGGAGCTTGTCCTGGGCAAAGAGCGCGGAGGTCCCGGCGGCGAGGAGCAGCGCCGTCATGACGGCTGTGATCCGGATCGTTTTCATCATTCCTTCCTTTCCTTCAGGTGCACGAATGTTCGGTAGCCCGGGAGGAAAGATAATGATGGGGGAAACGGGGCGGCAAGGCGAATCGAGAACCTGCCCCGCCATTCCCGGTGTGTCGCGACCGCGGGCGCGGTTTACCGGGAGCTCGGGGCCTCCGGCACCGCGGCCGCCCTTGGGAGCTGGCCCTGGAAGTAGTCGTGGACGTATTCGATGCGCTTGAGAAGGTTGTCCGTGATGGTCCGCGAGAGATCGGCGCAGTCAGGCCGGAACCTGAGGCATTCGCGGCACAGCTCGTGGAGCATCTTTTTTCCCACGCGCGCGAACGCCGCGAACCTCTGGTCGAAAAGCTCCATGTCATAGCCGGAGAAATGCTCGGGCTTCAGCGGCGTAAGGGTGCGCGCCTTCTCCACGCGCTCCCAGCCGAAGGAGTCGGATCGTCCCTTGATCTTGCTGCCGGGGAACAGAAGGTCCACGCCGGAGAAGTCCACGGCAATGACCACCGCGTCCCCGCGGGAGGTGGACCGAAGCATGTAGTTGCTGGCCGTCCGCTCCTCGTCGCAGTAGATCCACCGGTTCACGAGATCCAGGAGGAGCTGCTCCCGGATGCGCGCGTTGTCCGCCCAGCCCGCGTTGCCCAGCTGCTCCGCCTTCGTGATGATCTTGGTGGCCTTGCAGACCTTCCCGCCGACGCGCGTCACGATGGTGGGCGCCGAGACGGTCCGCACGTAGGAGTCGAGGAAGAAGCACAGGGAGCCCATGGCGGCGCCCAGTCCGTCGTCCTCCGCGACCTCCTTGATGATCCAGCGCTGACCGGGATTTGCCCGCTCGCACGCCCCGACGTACTCGTGCACTTCCGCGAAGAAGGGGATTTTCATGGACGGGTCGGCGACGAGGAAGTCATCGGAAAGAAACCGCTGCCGCAGCTCTTCCCAGCCCACGTCCACGGCAAGGAGCCGGATCAGCTCCTCATCATGGAGAAATGCGGGCAGGTCGGTGTAGTCGAAATATCTCATCGCGGCTGCTCCCCATCATCACGGCTGAGGCCGGGCGGGAGGCGCCCCCCCGTTCGGCGACCCCATAGTGGTGAGGATTTCCGGGAATGTCAACGCATGGGCCGATCGCGCGAAGCGTGATGCTCTATGTTTTCTGGTAGTCCGGTTCCTGGCCCGGCTTCCACTTGATGCTGCAGCCGATGCTGGGGCGCTGCTCCGCGGGAACGGGCGCGCCGGTGAGCACGGCGTCAAGGGCCCGACGCAGGTCGCTGCCCGTGATGGGAACGGAATTGCCCGGCCTGCTTCCGTCCATCTGCCCCCGGTAGACGAGCTTTCGACGGCCATCAAACAGGAAAAAGTCCGGCGTGCAGGCGGCACGGTACGCCTTGGCAACCTCCTGGCTTTCATCGTACAGATACGGGAAGGTGTAGCCGATTTCCTGCGCGACCTTGGCCATCATGTCCGGCCCGTCCTCCGGATGGGAGGCGACGTCGTTGGATGAAATCCCCACCACCGCGGCCCCGCGTGCCTGGTACTCCTTCACGAGCGCCGCGAGCGGCTTCTGGACGTACTTCACATACGGGCAGTGATTGCACATGAAGATCACGAGCAGGGCCCGCGCGTCGCGAAAGTCGTCCAGGGAGACGCGGCCGCCGCGGCAGTCCGGAAGGGAAAACGCTGGTGCCGCCGTGCCCAGGGGAAGCATCGTGGAATTCGCCGCCATCAGGTACTCCTTGTCAGTTGGTCGATCCTCGCCGCGAGGATGAAGTCGTTCTCATGCAGGCCGTCGATGGCGTGCGTGTACAGGGTGATCTTCAGCCGCCCCCACGCCACCAGCAGGTCCGGATGGTGGCGCTGCTGCTCCGCGATCTCCCCGATGCGGTTCGCCAGGTCCAGCGCCGCGCGGAAGTTCGGGACCTTGAACTCCCGCTCCAGGTGATGCCCGTTGACGACGACCCATTCGGACGACACCTGGCCGCGCAGGGACTCAAGCTCCGCCCCGGTCACCGGCGGCACACCGCCGCGGCACGGCACGCAGGTGCGGTCTCCAAGCCGGTCCGCGCCGCTCATGCCGGAGCTCCGGCGCCTTCCCGGGAGGGAAGATGAACGGAAAATGTCGATCCTTTCCCCGGCTCGCTTTCCACGGAGATCCGCCCGGCGTTCAGCTCGACGAGCTCCTTGCAGAGGATCAGCCCCATCCCGCTTCCGCGCTCCGAATCCGTGCCGGAGCAGGAGAAATGGACGTCGATGCGGAACAGCTTCCGAAGATCCTCCGGCCGCATGCCGATGCCGGTGTCCCGGACGGAGAGCCTCTGCCACTCCCCGTGCCCTTCGGCGCTCACCACCACCTCACCGCCCCGGGGGGTGAACTTCACCGCATTGGAAACGAGATTGCGGAGCACCGTGGACACCATGTTCGGATCCGCGTAGACGACCGCCTCCGGTTCCACGAAGGCCCGGATCCGGATGTCCTTGCTCCGGGCGGCGCTGCGATGGAGTCCGGCCACTCCCTCACACAGCTCGGACAGCCGCACGTAGGACGGCTTCACCTCCAGCTTTCCCGTCTGAGCGCGCGCCCACTGGAGGATGCTCTCCAGGAGATCGGCGCCCTGGCGGGCGCCGTCGTAGACGAGATGGACAAGCTCGCGCACGCGCCGGGGCTCCAGCTGGTCGAATCGCTTCGCAAGGACTTCCGCGATGGAGAGGATCCCGCTGATCGGGTTGCGAAGGTCATGGGCCAGGATGGAGAAGAACTTGTCCTTGGAAAGGTTGGCGCGGAGGAGTTCCGTCTCACTCTTTTCCAGGCGGGCCTTCGCTCCCAGGAGATCATTGATCAGCGTGATGCGCCGCCGCACCTCGGAGGCGAAGAGGGCCTGGGAGACCAGAGCGAAGGAGGCGATCTTCAGGAGATGGCCGATGAGGTTCTCGTACCCGTACGCGCTCACGTACAGCGTGAACACCATCTCACTTGCGATGTTGAGGCCGAAGGCGCCGATGAGGAGAAGGCGTTCGCGCCGCGCGATGACCTGGTGATTGAACGCCAGCAGAGCAATGGAAACGGCCAGCACTCCCGAGATCGCGTACTCGCTCGCCTTCTTGAACGGGGTGACCCCCTGGCCCTCCACGAAGCACACGGGGAAAATGTCCCACCAGAAGATCGAGAGAAAGAGCGCAGCCGTCGCAGCCGTGATGATCGCAAAGGCGGCGGCGTTCGATGCGTGTCGATGCGCCCGCGCAAAGATGGCGAAAGCGAGAGTGACGAGAGCCTGCAGGCCGCGAGCCGCGACCCAGAGCTTCGTCGCGTAGTCATGGCCCGCGGGAAGGATCTGCATGCCGCGGAAGGTGAAGGTATGAACCAGGTCCAGGAGCGCGACGAAGCCGTACCCGATTCCGAGGAGAACGAAGGGACGCGTGTTCGGGTAGTGCCGGGAGTTCCAGGAGAACACGAAGACCGCGAACGCGACTGCAATGCTGAAGATTTCCGCGCTGCTGTGGAACAGAAGGTAGTTGTACTGGCCGACGAACCAGAGCCCGAGACCGATGACGATCGTCAGCCCGGCCGCGCTGATGATCCTGATTTCGATGCGGGGCGGACGGGGGATGACGTATGCGTCCATGGGGCGAGTGTAGCGGGGCCGCCGGGGCCTGTAAAGGCGAAGAGCGCGGCGTTGACCATTGTCGGGTCCGCGTCTACCCTTGCCGTCGATGACGGAGAGCAGCCACAGGCTTGTTCATGCTGACGCCTCCGACCTCTCCTTTCTCCCGGACTCCTCCGTCGCGCTCGTCGTCACCTCTCCGCCCTACCCCATGATCGAAATGTGGGATGAGATCTTCAGCGCGGGAAGTCCCTCCATCAGGCACGCTCTCTCCGAGGCGGACGGCCCGTCCGCGTGGCGGCTCATGCACGACAAGCTGGACCGCGTGTGGTCGGAGTGCTTCCGCGTGCTTCGGCCGGGCGGCTGGGCATGCATCAACATCGGGGACGCGACGCGCACACTGAACGGCCGGTTCCAGCTCTTCCCCAACCACGCGCGGATCATCAACGCGTGCGGCGGGATGGGATTCGATATCCTTCCCGCGGTGCTCTGGCGCAAGCAGACCAACGCGCCGAACAAATTCATGGGATCAGGGATGCTGCCCGGTGGGGCCTACGTGACGCTCGAGCACGAATACATCCTCATCATGAGGAAGGACGGAAAGCGACGCGTGGACGCCGCGGAAGAGAAGCGGGTCCGCCGGGAGAGCGCGTACTTCTGGGAGGAGCGCAACCGCTGGTTCTCCGACACCTGGGATTTCAAGGGCGCGCGGCAGGACCCGGGCCGGCCCGAGCTGCGCGCGCGGAGCGCGGCATTTCCGTTTGAGCTGCCCTTCCGGCTCATCTCGATGTATTCCTCCCGCGGAGATCTCGTCCTGGATCCGTTCGTCGGAACCGGCACGACGCTTCTCGCAGCCATGGCCGCGGGGCGGAACAGCATCGGGGTGGACGTGGATGAAGCGCTCCTCACCGCTTTCCGGGAGGACGCGCTCCGTGCCCGGGACTTTCTCACCGCGGTGATTCGGGAGAGACTGTCCGCGCATCTGCGGTTCGTGCGGGACTACACGGCGAAGGGCGGAAGGCTGGCGCATGAGAACCGCCGCCACGGGTTTCCCGTCATGACGGAGCAGGAATCCGACCTTCTCATCCAGGGCGTGGAGGAGATCAGCGCGCGCGGCGACGGCGCGCTTGCGGTTGCCTACGGAGATCTCAGGACAGGAGACGAAGGAACTCAGCGGGCGCTTCCTGATGAGGAAGATGCCCCGCCGCGGGAATGACGGCAAGCCGCGCGCCGGGGTGCAGGCGAAGCGCCTGCTCGCCTGCGGCGAGGGGAATGATGTGGTCCCGGGCGCCCCAGAGGTACAGCGTCTCCACGGGAAGCCGTGCCGCCAGTTCCCCGGCGGCGCGGGCGTTGAAGAACATCCAGAGAAAGAAGCTTCGGAAAAAGGAGAAGTAGGCGCGCCGCTGGGTGTCGCTGCGGACCCGCTCTCCTACCCGCACTCGGAGAAACTCCCGGTCCTGGGAGGAGAGCGATGAAAAGCTTCCGTAATACGGGAACAGGGATGCAAACGCGGCGTCGAGGTCACGGCCCAGCGCGCGGTATCTCCGCTCCCCGACCAGCGGAACGAGCATGAGCACGAGGGCCGTGGAAAGACGGCCCCGGGCCAGGAGGCCGCCGTCGGCCAGGACAAGCCGGGAGACCCGGCGGGGATCGCGCACCGCGCACAACTGGGCGAGCACGGCGCCGAGTGAGCTTCCCGCGAAGAGAGCGCTGGGGATGCCAAGGATATCCAGCAGCTCGAAGAGCACGGCCCGGAGGTACGGCGGCGTGAGACGCCTTCCCCGCGGCCGGCTGCTGCGTCCAAAGCCGGGGAGATCAGGCGCGATGACGTGATATGACGAGGACAGCGGCTCGATCACTTTCCGCCAGGTGTCCGCCTCGTCTCCCAGGCCGTGAATGAGAAGGGCGGCGGGAGACTTCGGAGAGCCGGCATCGTAGAAGAACAGGCGCACACCCGACGCGGGAAGCTCCGCGCTCCGCGCATGGCGCTCGAGGCCCGGAGGGATTTTCATTGCGCCTGAGCGTACTCTTTTCCGGCGATACTGGAAATATCCTCTCCCCTGTTCTATGATCCGGTATTCAACCACAGGGAGGATCTGCGCGTGAAGTCGAGCGGAGAGATCGTGCGGCGGGCTCGGGAGCTGGGAGTCGCGCTGCCGGCGTTCAACATACCGTTCCCACCGATGCTGAGTGCGGTGGTCCGGGCCGTCGCGGATGAGGACTCTTTTTCACTCATCGAGGTGGCCCGCATCGAATGGCTGACCTTCGAGATCGAAGGAATCGACCGGTTCATGAAGGAGTACCGCGCCCATGCCGATCCCGGCCACGTGCGCTCGCATCTCGACCACGTCCCCGTGGTCGATGAAGGCGGGGAGCGCGTCGACTACCGGCCGCTCATCGAGCAGGCAATTGCCGCGGGCTTCGACTCGGTGATGATCGACGGCTCGCACCTCCCCCTGGAAGAGAACATCGCCGCAACCCGGGAGATCGCCGCGCGGGCGCACGCCGCCGCCATCCCGTGTGAGGCGGAGCTGGGAGCCATCCTCCGGTTCGGCGTGGGAAAAGTCCCCCCGTACGAGGAGCTGTTCGCTTCCGGCGCGGGGTTCACGAAGGTGGACGAGGCGGTCCGGTTCGTCCGGGAGACCGGCTGCGACTGGCTGTCCGTGTCCATTGGCAACATCCACGGCGCGGTCTCCGCGGCGCTCCGCGACAAGCCCAAGGGGGAGTCCCGCCTGAACCTTCAGCACCTGGAGACGCTCGCCCGGGCAACGGGCGTCCCCATCGTCCTCCACGGAGGCTCCGGCGTGAGACCGTCCGACGTTCGAGAGGGCATGAAGCGGGGCATCGCCAAGATCAACGTCGGCTTCGAAATCCGAAAGGCATACGAAGACGCGCTGAAGTCCTCATCCAGCGTGGACAAGGCGCAGGACGCGGTCTACCATCGCACCCGCTCCCTCATCAAGGACCACTTCGGGATCTCCGGCATCGCCGGCTCCCTCCTCTCATGAGCCTGCTCGGCATCGACGTCGGCACCACCGGGTGCAAGGCAGCCGCCTTCACCCCCCGGGGTCAGCTTCTCTCTTTCTCCTACGAAGAGTACGACGTGAAGAGCCCTGCCCCCGGGCGGGCGGAGCTCGAACCGGCGGAGGTCTGGGCCAAGGTGGTTCGGGTCATTCGCGCCGCGGTGGACGCGGCAGGACATGACCGTGTCCAGACGCTTGCCGTCTCCTCTCTCGGCGAGGCCGTCGTGCCCATGGGAGCGAAGCGGGAGATCCTGGGGCCGTCGATTCTGAACTTCGATTCCCGCGGCGCGGAGTACCTGGAGGGGCTACGCTCGAAGCTGGAGGCGGAGGAGTTGTACCGCGTCAGCGGCAACACGCTGGAGAACTGGTACAGCCTGCCCAAGCTTCTGTGGATCCGCGACAACGAGCCGGATCTGTACGCTCGAACCTCGCTCTTCCTCCACTGGGGAAGCTTCGTGCCGTTCATGCTCGGCGCTGATGCCGCCATCGACTATTCTCTTGCAAATCGCTCGCTCCTGTTCGACATGGAGCATGAACGATGGTCTTCTTCCATTGCAGAGGCTGCCGGCTTCGACGTGGGGAAGCTGCCCGCCCCGGTGCCCTCGGGAACGGTGACGGGCCGGGTCTCCGCGGAGGCGGCTGCTCTCACCGGCCTTCCGGCTGGCGTGCCCATCGTGGCCGGCGCGCACGACCAATGCTCGAACGCGGTGGGCTCGGGAGTTGTGACAGAGCGCGTGGCGATGTGCGGCATGGGAAGCTACCTCTGTGTCGTACCCGTTTTCGCGACCCGCCCCGAGGCGAAAGCCATGATCGCCCGGGGACTCAACACCGAACACCACGCGGCGCCGGGGAGATTCGTCAGCTTCCTCTACACGCGGGGCGGCTCTCTCGTGAAGTGGTTCCGCGACACGTTCGCCCGGATGGATCGGGACCGGGCGGCAGAGTCCGGGAAGGACATCTACGAGGTCCTTCTTGCGGAGATGCCTGCCGATCCCCCGGACGTGGTCGTGATTCCGAGGTTCGCGCCCATGGGTCCGCCTGATTTCGCGGCGGACGCTGCCGGGGTCATTGCGGGGATGACGCTGGAGACCACGCGGGGGGACATCCTGCGGGCTCTCATCGAGGGCACCCTGTTTCACGTGCGCGACATGGTGGACAGCATTGCCTCCGCCGGCGTGGCCATCGACGAGTTTCGTGCCGTGGGCGGGGGGAGCAAGTCCGCCGCCTGGGTAGGGATGTGCGCTGACATCTTCGGCAGGCCGGTGGTCCGGCCCCGGGTCACGGAGGCCGGCTGCCTGGGAGCGGCGGTCATCGCCGGGATCGGCTGCGGCCAGTTCCCCGGCTTTTCCGAGGGAGTGCGCGACATGGTGTCCCTGGGGGACCGCATTGAATGCAGCCCGGGCCGCCGCGACCGATACGAGGAACGCTACCAGAGGTACCGCGGCCTCTGGCCCCGGCTCAAGGACTACCTTCACAGGAAGCCCGACGCATGAGTGACGTCGAAGCGCGGGTTGCCCGGCTCATCCGCAGCCGTTTCTCCTGCCGTTCGTACGCGGACGCCTCCATCGACGCGGAAAGACAGGGGAAGCTGCGCAGCGTCATGGAGGAGATCACGGCAGGTCCGCTCGGCGCGCCCGTGCGCTTCACCCTCCTCGCGCCGGGCACCGCGGACCGTGACGCGCTCCGCGGGCTGGGAACCTACGGTTTCATCCGCGGCTCCGCCGGCTTCGTTGCCGGGGCGGCCGGCGCCGGACCCCGCGATTTGGAGGACTACGGGTACAGTCTCGAGCGGATCGTCCTGGCAGCAACGGAGCTGGAGCTCGGCACCTGCTGGCTGGGAGGGACGTTCGCCCGCAGCAGCTTCTCCCGGAGGATCGCACTTCAGCGGGCGGAGAAAATGCCGGCGGTGGCCGCTGTCGGGATCATCGCCGATCCTCGGCAGGCGCGCAACACGCCGCTTCGGCGGCGTATCGGCTCGGACAACAGGCTCCCCTGGACGCAGCTCTTCACGGAGGGCGGATTCACGCGGCCGCTCACCCCGGATGATGCCGGCCCGTGGGCGGAGCCGCTGGAGATGGTACGGCTCGCTCCCTCCGCGTCCAACAGGCAGCCGTGGAGGATCGTGCGGGACGGAGCGGCCTGGCACTTCTATCTCCGGCGGACGCGAGGCTACCGAAGGGGGATCGTCGGCCGCCTGCTCGGCATGAACGACATACAGCGCGTCGACATGGGAATCGCCATGTGCCATTTCGCCCTCACGGCCAGGGAAACGGGCCTTGAGGGCACGTGGTCAGTGAGAGACCCGGGATTCGCGGCGCCGGACCAGCTTACCGAGTACGTAGCAAGCTGGATCGCCGAGAAGGCGCGGGGGCGGGGACTGCCGGCGCGCGGCGCGGTGTTGAATTCGCATGAACAGCAAACGTGAAATCCAGGAGTTTCTCGGGCACAAGAAGCTCGCCTTTGCCGGTCTTTCCCGGGATCCCAAGTCGTTCAGTGTATCAGCGTTCAAGGAGCTCAAGGGTAAAGGGTATCGCCTCTTTCCCATGAACCCGAACGCCGCCACGATCGGCGGAGAGACCTGCTACCCGGCGGTGAGCGCGCTGCCGGAAAAAGTGGAAGGAATCATCCTTTTCACCCCGCCGTCTGAAACGGAAAAAGTCGTCCGCGAGGCTGCCCGGGCGGGGATCCGCCAGGTGTGGATCCAGCGCGGAGCGGAGAGCGAACCGGCGGTCCGGTTCTGCCGGGACAACGGTCTGAACGCGATCTCCGGGGAGTGCATCTTCCTCCACGCCGAGCCGGTGGCCTCGTTCCACGCGGTGCATCGCTGGTTCAAGGGGATTTTCGGAGGGCTTCCTCGATAGCGGAGAGGAGGACCCTGCTGGAAGCAGTGGCCCCGCTCACCGCATCCACCTTCGTGGACTGCGCAGACTTCACCTCATCGAACAGCCGTGCGGCGAGCGCCGGCTCTACGTTGCGGCCCTGTTTCAGCTCCAGGCGCTCGATGCGCCCGCCGGAGAGCGTGAGCTCGACGGTGGCGCTGATCTCCCCCTGGGTGACCGTTGCGCTGTGCGTCCCGGTCCCCGTGACGGCCACGCCAGCCGCCGGCGCGGTGCCCCGGATGATGGCCTGGAAGCGCGCCTGCGCTCCCAGGAAAAGAAGACCGAAAACAAAAGCGATGACGACCAGGATCACGCCGACGCCCGCGGGCAGGATCAACGGCCGGTAGCGCGCGCTCTTTGCGCCCCGGGAGACGAGCCGGCCGCGCAGCGTGCATACCACGCCCGCCGCGAGCCCGCAGATTGCGGAGGAGGCAGGCGCAAAGCTGCACACCGACCGGTAGCCAAGGACATTCGGTTTTGACGCGGCGGGACTGGGGACCAGCGCCACCACGGCGAGCGCCGTGAGCGCAACGGTGAGCGCAAGGAGACCGAAGTACGCGCCGTTCTCGTTTTTCATCATGGCCCGTACCGTAGCGGCCGGCGGTGCACCCGTCAACGCTGTCGTCACACGCGGCGTTCTATGCGATACTTTGAGACCATGGACCTCACGACCGGCAGGCTGGCGCCCGGCTTCCACCGGCGCGACATGAGCGGCAGGCGGGAAGAGCTTCGCCGTCTCGTTTCCTTCCCGGCAGACGAGTGGGACGCCGTCTCCGGTTCGGCTTTCCTGCAGGAGCTGGCGGACGTCATGGTGGAGTCCGCCATCGGCTGTCTCTCCCTTCCCCTTGCCCTGGCAGATGGCTTTCTCATTGACGGGCAGCCGGTCTCCATCCCCCTGGCCGTGGAGGAGCCGTCCGTCGTGGCGGCGGCATCGTTCGCTGCGCGCCTGACGCGCCGGGACGGCGGCTTTCAGACCCGGGCGTCGGAGCCGGTGATGGCGGCCCAGGTGTTTCTGGAACATGCGGCGCCTGACGCGGAACGCAGGATCCTCGACGCGGAACGGGATGTAAGAGCAGCGCTCGGACCCTGCCTTGCTTCCCTGGAACGCCGCGGGGGCGGATACCGCGGCATACGCACGCGAAGCCTTGGGTCGGCAACCCTGCGCGTGGATATCCTCATCGACGTTCGGGACAGCATGGGAGCAAATCGTCTCAACACGGCAGCGGAAACCGCGCGGTCCGTGCTGGAGCGCGCAAGCGGGGGCCGGGCGCTCATGGCCGTGCTCAGCAACGCGGGCACGGAAAGGACTGCGCGCGCGGCGTTCGAGATCCCGGTAGAGCGCCTGGCGCCGGGGCTGCCCCCGGGGCTGGATGGAGCTGAAGCCGCGCGCCGCATTGCCGCCGCCTCCGCGATCGCCCGGGATGATCCCGAGCGCGCTGTGACGAACAACAAGGGCATCATGAATGGCATCGCGAGCCTCGCCCTTGCGACGATGAACGATACCCGCGCCGTGGAGGCCGCCGCTCACGCATGGGCGTCCCGTGACGGCCGCTACCGATCCCTCAGCAGCTTCACCACGGACGGGCGGATGCTGAAGGGAGAGATCGAGCTTCCCGTCGTGATGGGCAGCGCGGGCGGCTCGGTGAGCTTCCATCCGGCCGCGCGGGCCTGCCTGAGAATCCTGGGAAATCCGGACGGAGCCCGCCTGTGCAGGATTGCAGCTGCCCTCGGCCTCGCGCAGAATCTCGCCGCGGTCAGGGCCCTTGTCACGGACGGGATCCAGAAGGGCCACATGAGACTTCATCTGGCACGCGTGGCCTGGCAGGCGGGAGCGCGGGGGGAGGAGGCTCGCAGAGTGGCGGACGAGATGGCAAACTCCGGCGTGGCGGACGTGGACGCCGCCCGATCTCTGCTCGAGCTCCGCAGGCACCTCGAAGACGAGCACGGCGCTCCCCCGCGGCAGCGCCCGCGGCGGCGAAGCCCGTCGTGAGCGCCTGGAGCACCTGCGCGGCATCCCCGAGCCTCGCGCTTCTGAAATACTGGGGGAAGCTCGACGGTGAGGCCGACCTGCCGGCCACCCCGAGCCTCGCCGTGTCGCTCGGAGGGCTGTGGACGCACACGGCTGCGCGCATCGCTGATGGGGACTCGGTAACCATCCGCGGCGAGCTGCAGGAGCCGGAGCGTTTCGCGGCCTTCTTCGACCGGCTTCGCGCGGCACTCGGCGTTTCCGACCATTTCGAGGCGCGAAGCGTGAACTCCTTTCCCACTGCGTCCGGGCTTGCCTCCTCGTCCTCCGGATTCGCCGCGCTGGCCGGTGCGTGCGTCCAAGCGGCCGGCCGTGAGCTCACCCTTGAAGGCCTTTCCGACGTTGCGCGCACGGGGTCCGTTTCCGCGGCACGGGCGGTGTTCGGAGGATTCACGCTCCTGCCGGCCGGCGCGCGGGCGGCCCGGCAGGTTCACGGGCCGGAGCACTGGCCCGATCTGCGGATCGTCGTCGCGGTCACGGAAAAAGGGCCCAAGCCCGTGGGATCGCGCGCGGCCATGGAGGAGACCCGGGCGCGCTCACCCTACTATCGGCCGTGGGTGGCCGAGTCCCAGAGGCTCCTTCCCCAGGCTCTGCAGGCTCTGGAAAGGCGGGACCTGGAAATGCTCGGTGAGGCGATGCACTGGAGCTACAGCCTCATGCACGCGGCGATTCTCGCCTCGCGTCCACCGATTCTGTTCTGGGTGCCGGCGACGGTCGCCGTAATCCGCGCCTGTGAGAACCTCCGCGGGAAGGGGGTGGGCGCGTGGGAAACCGTCGACGCCGGCCCGCAGGTGAAGATCCTGTGCGAAGAGAAGGACGTCGAGGTCGTGTCTGATACCGCGCGGCAGTGCTCGCCGGGCATCACCACGGTGACGTGTGCTGTCGGAGCCGGGCTCGCCTTTGGTTCGGTGGAGGAGCCGCGGTTTTGAAGGTGAGCGCTCCCGGCAACATCCTCATCCTGGGAGAGTACGCCGTGCTCGAGAAGGGCGGCCTTGGAGCCGCCGCGGCGGTGGACGCATGGGTTCACCTGATCAGCATCCCGGAAAGCACTCTCACCATAGAAGCGGTGATGCCGGGAGGCTCGTTCACGTGGACGCGCGAAAGGCCGGATCCCGGGTCCCTGATCTCCGCCGTCATCGAAGCGGTGGAAAGGCTCGCGGGAATCAGGCGCGACGCCCGGCGTATCAGGATCGATTCCTCGGCACTTTTCGGGGAGGGCGGCAGAAAAGCCGGCTTCGGCTCCAGCGCCGCGGTCTGCGTCGCGTTGAGCGCCGCGCTTCTGACTGGCGAAGAGGCGGGCGCGGCCCCGCCGGGGCGGCCGGGCAATGAAACGGTCGCCCGTCTTGCTCTTGCGGCCCATCGAAGCGCGCAGGGCGGAACGGGAAGCGGGTACGACGTGTACGCCTCGGTCAACGGCGGCCTTGGGCTTTTCACGGGGGGAGTTGAGCCGGCATGGGAGAGGCGGGACTCGGGCGATCTGCCCGAGCTCTACCTGTTTCCCGGGCCAAAGGCCGTTTCGACGCGGTCGTCGATTGACCGGTACAGGCGATGGAAGAGACGCAACACGGGCAGGGCGCTCGCCTTCCTGGAGCAGTCGAACCGGATCGTACAATCGTTTCTCTCCGCGCGGAGCCCGGCGGACGCCGCATCGTTCCTGAGAGCCGGCCGGGAGCTGGGCATCGAGCTCGGTGATTCGATCGGCGTGAATGCGCGCATCATGGCGCCGGAGGGATTGGACCCTGACCTCTGCAAATCCGTGGGTGCCGGTAATGAGCTCGGCCTGTACTTCCGCGTTCCCGGCGCGGCCGAGCCTCCGCCGGGCGCTGGCGCGCGGCGCGTCTCGATCTCTGAGAGAGGACTGACGTGGGAACCGTAGGAGCGGGAACGGCCACGGCGAAGCTGATCCTCTTCGGTGAGCACGCTGCCGTGCATGGTCACCCCGCCGTTGGCATTCAGCTTCCCGAGAAGACCACGGTGAAGATTGGCCCGGCGCGAGGCAGCGCCTGGGACGTGAGCGCGGCGCGCGCGGAAGATCAGGAAGGACTGGTGCGGCTGCTGGGCAGGTTGGAGTCTCTCCTGCCTGAGGTCTGTTCCGAGGGCAGAGGCCCGGTCAGCGTGGGGTCCACCGTAGCGCGCGGAGTCGGTATGGGCAGCTCCGCCGCGCTGTGCGCGGCGCTGGCCGGGGCAGCGCTTGCTCGGGCCGGAGCGCCGCGCGAACCTTCCCGAGTCTGGGGCATCGCTCACGAGCTGGAGAAACTCTTCCACGGGGCTCCGTCGGGCATCGACACCGGTCTTTCTCTCCACGAAGGCGTGACTGCATTCTACCCGCGCGCACCGGAGCTTCCCGCTGTCCGGGCACTGTCCTGTGCTCCGCTCTTCCTCGTCGTCGGGGCTGTTCCGAGAAGCGGCCGCACGGCCGAGCTTGTCGGCGGCATCGGGAAGCTCATGCGTGCGGATGACATCGCAACGCGGGAATCCCTGGAGAGGCTCGGCAGCATCGCTCGAAAAGCCATCGAGGCTCTTGGGGCAAGCGGCGATGCAATGGCCATCGTCGGAAGTCTCGCTGACGAAGCTATGCGTGAGCTGCGGGGCCTTGGGCTGAGCAGTCCGGCGCTCGACCTCCTTCTGCAGAACGGCGCTCGGGCCGGAGCGCTGGGCGGCAAGCTGAGCGGCGCCGGAGGAGGCGGTGCATTCTTTCTCGTGGCGGCGAACGCCGAGAGTGCGGTGGAAATCTGCGCTCAGGTGTCGGACGCAGCCGGGCGGGCCGGCATCAGCCTCGCCTCGCCTCCCCGGGTGATCGAGACGCGGTCTCCGCCCTGAGGAAGGCATCGACAGAAGCGGCGAAGCCCGGCTCGTGCCACGTCGTGCCCCGGCGCAGCGCGGCGATGTCGCGCGACCCCGTGAGGAGCATCGCGGCGCGAAGCGAGCGCTCCAGGGAGCGGAACAGGCTGACCACGGCGTCCGCCCCTCCGGCAACGACCTCCCGGATCACGGGAAGGGCAAAGCCGGCAAGCTCGGCGCCCAGGGCCAGCGCCTTCGCAGCATCCACCCCCGTCCTGATTCCCCCGGATGCGATCAGCCGGTCCTGCCCGCCGCCGAAAGACGCCAGGAGGACCGCGGTAGGGATTCCCCACTCCGCGAACACGGATGCCGTCTCCTTCTCCCGCCCCTGCAGGCGATAGGACTCCACGGTGATCCAGTTCGTGCCCCCGGCCCCGGCGAGATCCACGTAGGAAGCGCCGGCGTCCAGGAGCTCACGCGCAAGGCTCGGTGCAATGCCGAATCCTGTCTCCTTGACGATCACCGGCACCGGAGACTCTTCGCAGGCGCGCGCAACGGCGACCTTCACTCCGCGAAAGTCGCGGTCTCCCTCGGGCTGGAAGAGCTCCTGCCCCGGATTCAGGTGGACCACGAGCGCCTGCGCCTCCAGGCGCCGCAGGAGCTCGTACAGAGGCTCGCGATCCCGGTCCCGCAGCTGCACCGCGCCGATGTTGGCGAGCACCGGCACGCTCGGGGCCAGCGGCTTCACATTGAACTGGGGAAAAAGGTCCGGATTCTCCAGGAGGACGCGCACGGACCCGAGGCCGACGGGAATGCCCAGCTCTTCCGCGGCCCGGGCAAGGTCCTGGTTCGCCCGGAAGCCGCCCTCGGAGCCGCCGGTCATGCACGAAATCAGGAAGGGCAGCCGGACGGTGCGGTCAAGGAACTCGACAGAGGTATCGAGCTCGGACTGCGCCAGCTCGGGGAGAGCGTTGTGCACGAAGCGCACGCCCTCGAAGCCGGCGCCTGCCCCTTCAATGGAGAACCGCGACGGATCGGTGCAGATCGCCAGGTGCCGTTCCTTCCGCGGCTCCGACCCCCGGTTCTCTTTCCCCTGTGAAGGTGTACTCACGATAGCCGTCCTTGCGAATCGCGTTCAGCACAAAGGCGCCCGCCGGGAAGCTGGCGCGGGATAGGATCTCCGCGTACAGGTCGGCCTGGACGGGGCTCGCGATCCACGCCTCGTATTCCTCGAAGCTCGCCTTCCGCGCCTCGTCCAGCACACGGTCCATGCGCCAGCGGGAGATCACCTCCGGCGCGGACGGGGCAACGCGGCCTGAGAACACGATCATCGTGTTCCCCGACCCGTAGGACGCAAAGAGGATCCGCTTGCCGACGATTCCCTTCCCCAGCGCCATGTGCCTCTCCCGCAGGAGGAAGGCAAGCACCGCGAAAAGGGAGCCGTTGTAGATATTGCCGATGCGGCCAATCGGGTCCACGCCGGAGGAGAAGCTCTTCTCTTCCAGGAAGGCCTTCGTGCGCGCCGCGTCGAAACCCAGGACGCGCTCGAACAGTTTCTGCAGCGCTGCCTCGGGCATCTTTCGAAAAGGGGTGTGGAGAACGAAATAGTCAGTGGACAGGAGCGCCGTGTCTGGCTTCTCGCCGGATCTCGCGCAGTAGTCCAGGAACGCGTCGTGGAGGCTCTCCCAGTAGCACTTCATGGAGTAGCTCCCGTTGACGCGGGCGGTTATGGAGCCCAGCGGACGGAAGAAGTCGTCCACGTCCCGGGAGCAGAAGCCCATCGTTGACAGGTCAATCTCCACCAGCCGGGGGTCTGTTTCCACCAGCAGCGCCACCGCGCCGGCCCCCTGGGTGATCTCTGCCGTGGACTTCGTCTCGTAGCGGGCAATATCGGTGCTGATCACGAGGCCGGAGTCGCCGGGCTTCGCCGCGGCGGAAAGAAGGCTCGCCACGCTGATGAGGCCGAACGTGCCGCCGGCGCATGCGTGCTGGGTCTGGAAGCTGGACAGGGAGGTGGGAAGCGGGATTCCGGCTTTCAGAAGCATGCCCTGGACGTAGGCCGAAACGGGCTTGGAATGATCCACTCCGGTCTCCGTGCCCACAATGAGATGGCGCACGGATTTCGGGTCGAAACCGGGATCGTCCTTCAGCAGGAGGTACGCGGCACGGGCGGCAAGCGTCGCGCTGTCTTCCCAGATCTCGGGGAAACGGAACGCTTCCTGCCCGGTCACGCGGCCGGCGCGGGCCAGGTGCCTGCTCAGCATGGGATTGTCCCGTACCCGGCGCTCAATGAGCGCCTCGACATCCATCTCCGGGGAGGGCACATAGAGCCCGATATCACTGATGCCAACGGTTCCGCCTGGCCTCATCTTCACCTGCTGTCTCCCGCTCTGGTCTCACGCAGAATATACACGCAATGGACCATGCCCGAAACCAGAAGTTTCGCGCTCCCGGGAAGCAGCAAGAACCCTGCCAAGTGTCCGCCGGGCCGCATCCAACCTATTCATTATAATATATATAATTATCTTGGGCCAATTCCCACGGCTCGCGGGACCAGCCCCTTCGTCTGCTTTTGTGTCATCTTGTATCTGATTTTCATAACACGTCCGGGCGAAAAAAAGGGAGGGGCTTCCGCCCCTCCCCTGTCTGCCCGCGCAGCGGATCAATATGCGTCGTCGAGGTACTTGCTGACGTTGTCCTGCGTGACGACGATGGTGGGCTCGATGTTGTCCTTGGGGAACTTCTTGCCCATGAGGATATCCTTCGCCATGGCGACCGCGCGGCCGCCCATGGTGGGCAGGTATGACATGGAAGCGCCGTACAGCGGGTCCTTGGCCGTCATGCGCGCAAAGGCGGACTTGGAGCCGCCCATGCCGGTGATGAACTGGATGTCCTTGCGGTTCGCGTTCTTGATCGCCGTCAGGGCGCCGACCGCGGACTCGTCATCCTGAGAGAAGATGGCATCGATGTGGGGGTACGCGGGAAGGATGTTGGACATGGCCTTCAGGCCCGCGTTCTGGTTGAACTCGCCGTCGCCTTCTACAACGACCTTGATGTCCGGGTAGCTCTTCTTCAGGACTTCCATGAACCCGTTGTAGCGCTGCAGGTCAATGGGGATTCCCACGTAGCTGCGCAGAATGGCGATCTGGCCCTT
>DATKLM010000149.1:0-12618 GCA_035542415.1 Spirochaetia bacterium | reverse complement strand
CGATTGCCGTGCCCCACGTGCTCCGATCCGCCACGTCGAGCTTGCGGAAGTCGATGGCATAGCCTTTCGCGCCGTGGCCGGTCTTGTAGTCGATCACGACAGTTCGGTCGCCGCGGCGCTGGACCGCGTCCATCCGCCCGGTGAGGCTGAAGCCCTGCCACTCCATCACGACCTGCTTCTCCAGGGCGAGGTTCGTTACCGCGGCTTCCCCGAGAAGCGGCCTCATGTAGCCGCTGAGAAACTCCCGCAGGTGCTTCTGCAGCTGCACCCGCAGGAGCCTGTTCGCACCGGTGTCCGACGGGCCGTACTTCGCTTCGAACTGGCGGGCCGCCACCTCGTCCATGACGTTCGGATCGAGGTCCCGGTCTTCCATCCTCCGGCCCACCGTGGGACGGAAGTACTCCGCAAGGATGTCGTGAACGAGGATCCCGATGTCGGCCGGCTCGTGGTCTCCCGTCACCTCTTTCCGCTGGGAGAGGCCGAGAACTCTACCATAATAAAACGACAGCGGGCAGCGCAGGTACGCGCCGAGGGCGGAGGCGCTGAAGCGGCGCGCCGAGAGCAGGCGCACGAGCTCTTCGCTCTTGGGAACCGCGGAGGGAGGGAGGTTTTCCAGGTTGACGCGGTAGCGGATGGCGCGCACGTACGGGCGGGCGTCCACCACGCGGTCCTGCTTCTGCTGCTCCCACAGGAGCCGCTCCACGAAACGGGACTTCTCCCGGGCCCCGTTGTCGATGAAGAAGAGGGACAGCTCGCGGGCGCCGGAAGCGAGAAGGGAGAAGTAGTATGCCTCCATCTGCTCGCGCGCTTTTCTGGTGGAGAGCCCGAGTGCCGCGCGGACGGGGAAGGGAAGCAGGGAGTCCTCAGGGCCTGCCTGGGGGAAGGTCCCCTCAACGGCGTCCAGGATGAAGACGCGGTCAAAGGAGAGGTTGCGCGTCTCCAGGGAGCCCAGGACCTGGAGTCCCTGCAGGGGCGTGCCGGGGAACCTCTGGTAGCGGCCCTCCAGGTAGCGGCGCAGGAGCGTGAAGTAGCTGCGGTGATCGAGGAACGACGCGTCGCGGATGAGAGAACGCGAGATTGCGTGCAGGGCCTCGATGAAGGACTCCGCGAACGGGGAGAAGTAGGGATGGTCGGCCGCCGTCGTGGAGTCGTGGACCCACACGAGGAGGTCGATGCATTGCTCGGCAAATGCGCGGACGGTGGAGAACGAGCGGAACCGCCCAAGGGTTGCCGCGTGGATGGCGCGAAGATGCGCGCGGAGGGCTTCCGCGTCCGCGGGAACCCCGTCTGAGGAGACACCCAGCGCCGCCTGCTCGAAGATGGCGTCATCCCCCTCGATCTCCGAAAGGGTTGCGAACATGCGCGTGCGCTCCCGGGTCAGGCTCTCCTCCAGCGCGTGCAGGAGCACGCGCGTCGCGGCCGCTGAACCGCGGAACAGCGTGTTCTTCGTGTACGGATGGAGCATGAAAGTGAGATAACGCGGAACGTAGACGCGTTCTTCGTCCATGGACCCGATGAGCTCCATGAGATCGTTCAGGAAGCCGTACACGGGCGTGCGCACGAGCGGGTAGCCCAGGGAGATGTTGTAGGCGTCGCGGCCCAGGCGGGAGAGGCAGTGGCGCTGCAGGGGAAACAGGGACTCCGCGGAAGGCAGGACGATCACCGTGCGCTGATCCGGGGATTCCAGAAGAGCGCTCAGCGCAAAGACCTGGCCATGAGAGTCCGGGCTCTGGTAGAGCTGGACACTCCTGGGCCGCGCTGGTGCTGCGGCGCCGGGGCTGCCGGATCCTGCGCGGACGGGGGCTGCGGTGATGCCCATGCCGGCAAGCTTCTCTTTCATGCCTGCGCCGTCCTGGAAAAGAAACGACACGCCCGGGCGTGAGCCGAGCCCGGCAAAGAGCGTCCGCTCCGCCCGGGTGAGCGCGAAAAAGCCGGCCACGATGATCCGGGAGTACGCGGCCGCATCCGCGGCCGTGATGGTCGTGCATACCTCCCAGTACCGGGAGGAGCGCGTGGCGAATCCCTGTCGTTCCACGCGCGGGTAGAACTCCTCGTAGAACCGCCGCATCGTCTGCAGGCTCTCCCGTGACTGCGGCGGGATTCCCTCGTCGATGAGGGGCTGCACTTCCTCCACGCGGCGCGGCTCGATCCCCTCGATGCGAAGCTCCTCCAGGTCGCTGAAGATCTTCAGGCCCACCGGAAAGAACGTGTCGAGGGAGAGGAAGGCGCTTCCGCCGAGAGGCCGGGAAGCCTCACGCTGGATCTCGAACAGGAGCGCGACCGCGTCGATGCCTTCCAGGTCCGGGCGCGCCTCGGGCCGGCGCGCCCGGTGGATCTCATCCACCATCTCGTCCATGGAGACCACGCGTGGAGGAACGAAGCCGGTGTTCAGCCGGTCTGCAATTGCCCGCAGAAGGAAGTACCCGGGCCTCTTGCCGGGAAAGACGACCAAGGTACCGGCAAGGTCGTGAGTCCCCGCGGCCGGCTCGGCGGCAAGCTCGTCGGCAATATGCGAAATGAGGTCCGCGCCGGCCGGCAGGAGCCGCGAGATCACGTGACCCTCCGGATCTCTCCGGTGTCCAGATGTGCGAGCAGGGCTTCCACGGTTTTCCCGGGAAAGATCTGCCCCAGGATCTCCGCGTACCGGGAGATCTGTTCCTCGTGACGGCCGGCCTCGTCTTCGTCATCACCCGTTTTCCAGTCGATGACCGCGACGCGCCCGTCATCGATCACGATCCTGTCCGCCCGGAAGAGCCTGCCGTCGCTGCCGCACAGCTCCCACTCGGTGAAGATTCTCCGTCCCGGCTGGTCCTGAAAGAGACCGGCAAGCGGCTCGCGCCGGATAAGCCGGGCGGCCGCGGCGGCCAGCTCCGGCCCGGGCGCCTCCTGCCGAAGGTCGGCGGCTGCCTGCGCGGCAGCCTGGCGGAGGTCCCCTTCCAGGTCGGCAGAGGCCGTTCGGATCCGGGACAGGGCCGCGTGCGCCAGCTCCCCGCGGCCGCGCTCCGCCAGTGTGAGCCGCCGGCGGGCAGGCGCGAAGCCGGCCGGTCCGGCCTCGTGAGACAGCGCGGCCGGCTGCGGCTCCACGGCACGGCCTCCGCGCGGGCCGCCGGGTCCTGCGGGCGCCGCGGGCCGGGCGGGCTCCTTGGACTGCGGGAGCACGTCGAACGGCCACAAGTCCTCCGGCGACCTCACGCCGATGACGTGCATCTCCTCGCGCGCCCGGGTCAGGCCGACGTAGAGGCTGTTGAGCTTGTTGACCCGGGACCTCGTGACCTCCTCCTCGTACAACGCGTCCAGCTCGGGATCACGCCGGGCGAGGTTCCGGGCAAGGCGCACGAGCCTGATCTCCCCGTTCTCTCTCACGACGGTGACGCCGGGGCCGCGGCTCTTTTCGCCGTAGAGCAGGACGATGACCACGGGGAATCCCAGCCCTTTCGACTTGTGGATCGTCATGGCTCTCACGGATTGCGCGCTCTCCGGCACGTCGATGTCCCAGGAGCCGCCTTCCCCCGGATCTTCGGAGAAACGGAGGAAGTCCCGCAGGCTGTTGGAGCCCGTTCCCTCGAAGTCCTTGATAGCTTCCAGGAGCTTCGCCAGCGTTGCTTCTTCCGGGGGGCTCCGCCGCCAGACGTCGAATGCCGCGTAGATCTCGCTTGCCAGCTCGTACAGCGGGAGGTAGCCGGCCGAGCGGAAGAGCCCGGTGAAGAAGGTCTTCCACGTTCCGGGGAACTGCTCCTGGAATGCCTTGTACAGCGGCCGGCGGTCCGCGTGCTCGATGAGGAACCGGTGAAGGCGCTGCGGTCCCGGCGAGCCGGGCGTGTCCTGAAGCGCAGCGCGGAAGATATCGCCCAGCAGGAAGGTCGCGAAGCTGAGGTCGTCCCGGGGAGAATCGAGGAACGTGAGCAGGGCAAGGATCTCCGTGGCGATCTTGCGCCGCCGCACGTCGAGGCTGCTGAAAGAGAGGAACGGGATTCCTTTCTCGTTGAGCCAGGTCGTGATCCTGATCACGTCCTGGTTGCGGGGGGCGAGCACCGCGATGTCTCCCCACTGCCAGCCGCGGCTCTTCAGGTCGTCCAGCAGCGCGTGAAGCTTCTCCCGCTCCGGCGGGTTCCCGTCATCGCGGTCCAGGATCGTCACGTCGACGCTCCCCGGCCCGGCGCCGTCCCGCGCGCGCTGCTCCCATTGGTCCAGGCCGCTGCGGCGGACGGCCTCGCGGTAGTCCGGCAGCTCGGGTGCGATCTCGCGGAACACCCTCCGGTTCAACTCCAGGATGCTGCTGCGGCTGCGATAGTTGACGTCCATCTCCGTCACGGCATGCCGCGCTGAAGGGAAGGGGTTCTCCGTTTCCAGCCCTTTCATGATCGTGTAGTCCGCCTGGCGGAACCCGTAGATGGCCTGCTTCGTGTCGCCGACCACGAAGAGGCTTCCGCCCTGGGCCAGGGAGTTCTCCACGAGGGGGAACAGGTTCCGCCACTGGATTGTCGAGGTGTCCTGGAACTCGTCGACGAGGTAATGGCAGATCCTCTCCCCGATGCGGAAGTAGATGTCCGGCACGATGTCCCTCGACAGAAACGACGCAAGCCTCCGGTTGATGTCGCCCAGGAAGATCGTTCCCCGGTTCCTCTTCACCCGCTCGATGGTCTCCGCGAGCTGCGCATGCAGGCGGAGGAAAGGGGCATAGAACGCGCGCGCAACGGAGGCTGCATACTCCCCGACGAGCCCGGCCGCCGCCTCCCACGCCTCCGTGATTCGCTCGTGCGCCTCCAACCCGCGGGCGTCACCGCGGCCGGGCTTCTTCACGGGGCCTGTTCCCATGCTTTTCTCGACGATGTCCGAAAAGCGTCCGGCCCGCGCGGAGTCGAGCAGGGCGCCCAGGGACGAACGACGACTCGGCTCGAGGCCGGACGCCTCGACAAGCCGGCTGACCTGCTCCAGCGCGGCCAGAATCCTGGATTCCAGGCCCTTCATGAGCGGTTCCAGCTCCTCGACGACCGGATCGGATTCCAGGTTGGCGAGCTGCGTCTCGATCTCCATGAGGCGCACCCGCAGCGCCGAGGCAGGCGCCCAGGGGAAACCGTCGCTCTCCCCCTTCTGGGCGATGAGGGAGGCGATGGCGCGATCCACGGTACCGGCCGCGGGAGTCCCTTCGGCGGCCTCCCGGAGGAACAGGTCGAAGGCGTACTGAACGAGAGGTGCGGGATCCAGAAGGATCTCCACCTCCGGCGCGAACCCCAGCTCGATGGCAGAGGATCGGAAGATCGTCGACATGAAGCTGTCGATCGTTCTCACCTGGAAGTCTGACCAGGAGCGGAGGAGCTCCTCCAGGGTCTCGGAGGCACGGCGGGAGATCTGCTCCTCCCCGCCCGTGGTGATAAGGCACATCTCTGCAATGCGTCCGGGAACGCGGAGGCACAGCGACTTCAACCAGAGGAGAACGCTCTCTTTCATCTCCCGCGAGGCGTTGTTGGAGAACGTGATAGCGAGGATGTTCCGAAGCTCGTTTTTCGGAATACTCCGCGAGAGGAGGAACTGGACGTAGCGTTCGGTCAGAGTCCAGGTCTTTCCGGAGCCGGCCGATGCTCTGAGCACCGTGACGCTCGGGAGCTGGATCGTGGTATCGGGCTCCAGGACGGGCATGCGCGGCCATGATAGCATGGTGCCTGGAATGCATCGACACCATGGGACAGCGGCCGGCGCCGCGCGCCGACTGGCGGCCGCGACGGCAGGCCTGGGCGTGCTCTTCCTCTGCTCATGCGTCAGCGCTCCCCGGGACGTCGATGTCCCTGGACAGCCGGACTTCGCGGAGATCCGCCACCTTGTCGATGTATGCCGCTCGATCTATTTCGACGAGCCGCCGGCCATCCGGGCGCGCTGGGGCGCGTACTACGACGAGGTGGAGATCGTGGACGTCGCGGAGGGTGACCGCTACCTCATCGGGACCAGGGAAGCCCCGGCGCGCCAGGAGATCGTCATCCGGCCCACGGCGAACCTCGTGAACGCGATATCAGACATCGACTTCCGGCTCCGGAAGGACGCGCGCCTGGGAGTCCTCCTGCACGCCGGGTTTCATCGCGGTGCGCTCCACATCTACCGGGACCTCATCCGGCGCCTGCGCCCCGGTTACGACATCGTGGTCTACGGCCATTCCATGGGCGGCGCGGAGGCCGTGATCCTTGCCGGTTTCCTCCAGGAGGATGGTTGGCGTCTGGCGCAGGTCTACACAGGAGGCCAGCCCCGGGTGACCGACGGCCCCGGGGCTGCGCGGCTCTCCTGTCTCCCGCTCACTCGCGTGGTGAATGACGGAGACCTCGTGCCGTACCTGCCGCCGCGCCTCAGGTATACGAGCTTCGGCAAGGTGGTCGTTCTGCTTGACGGACCGTACTACTGCCTGATGGATGGGGTGGAGGCGGATGCTGCCATGTCCGCGGGCTACCAGGTGACCTTCGCGCACGGCGACATGAGCACGGAGCAGAGGTCGCATTCCCTTCGAGGTTACCTGGAGCGGCTGAAAGGCAAGCTTGACCACGCCATCCGGGTCCCGTTCGCGGACCGGGAGCTCTACCTGTTCACCGCGTCCACGGAAGCGAAGTAAGATCCACATTCCCCCCGGAGAGGACAAGCGCTGCGCGCATGCCGCGCACGTCGATTGTCCCTTCCATGATCGCCGCGAGCGGCACGGCCGCGGATGGCTCCACGACGATCTTCATCCGCTCCCAGATCAGCCTCATGGCTTCGACGATTGCTCCTTCACCTGCGGTGGCGATGTCGGCAACGAGCGCCCGCACCAGGGGGAACGTGTTTTCCCCCAGCGAGGTTCGAAGACCGTCCGCGATCGTGACGGGATTGCCGGAGAGGTGCAGCGTTCCGGTCCTGAAAGACCGCGCCGCATCGTCCGCCGCCGCGGGCTCTGCCCCGATCACCCGCGTGCGGGATGAGACGCCGCGCACGGCCACCGCCGTGCCGCTGAGGAGTCCGCCCCCGCCCACGGGCGTCACGACCAGATCGAGGTCCGGTACCTCCTCCAGCAGCTCCCGTGCGCAGGTGCCCTGGCCGGCGATCACCCGGAGGTCGTCCGACGGATGGATGAACACGGCGCCGCTGTCTCTCACGACCTCCGCCAGCGTGCGCTCCCGGTCCTGGGGCGCGTTTCCCGAGAAGACGATCCTCGCGCCGTAGCCGCGGACCGCGTCCACCTTCACCCGCGGGGCGTCCTGCGGCATGACGATGCAGGCGTCGATGCCGCGGAGGCGCGCGGCAAGGGCGAGCGCCTGGGCGTGGTTTCCCGAGGAGTGGGTGGTCACGCCGCGGCGCGCCTCCGACTCCTCCAGCGAAAAGACCGCGTTGACCGCGCCGCGGAACTTGAACGCCCCCGTGCGCTGGAAGTTCTCGCACTTGAAGAAGAGCGTTCCGCCGGTGAGCGCGTCCATTGTCCGGCTCGTGAGCACCGGGGTGCGGTGCGCGTGCGGACGGATCCGCTGCGCGGCCGCCCGGACATCACCCAGGGTCGGCTTCAGCTCTTTGTCACTCACGAACGACTCCTTGGCTCCACGAGCCGCAGGGAGAGAAACAGGCCGGCCACGGGGATGAGCGCCGCGCACACGAACAGGAGGGGCCACGATGCGCCGGCGGAGAGCATCCATCCGCCGATGAGGGGGGCGAGAACCGAGACGCTGCCCACGGTGTTCGCGCTGCCGATGTACATGGCGCGGCGGGACGGGGGAGCGAACTCCAGCACGTAATTGATGAAACCGGCCATGACGGAGTTCCCCTGTGCTCCGACAAGGACGAAGACCAGGCCGTAGGTGTACATCACCACGTCGACGGGGACTCCGCGGCCCAGAGCGGGCAGAACGAGGGCCAGAAGCGGGGTGCACAGAGCAAGCACCCCCCACAGACGCACGACCGAGCGCGTTCCGCGCGTCTCTCCGACCCAGCCCAGGAGCAGCCCGGAGCCGATGCCGCCGGCTACCTGGGCGGAGGTGAACAGGCCCACGCTGATCTCCGGGAACTTCAGAGAGGTGAGCCCGTGGATCACGTAGAACGGGGTGGCGAGCCCGGCGCCGCTCATGAGGATGGACACGACGAGCGCGCGCCGAAAATCGTGGTCCGTTCGCAGGATCTCCGCGAGCCGGCGGAAGTAGTCCGGCCAGGGCAGCCTGCGTTCCATCGTCTCCTGCGGCTCTTCCTTCAGGAAGAGGAATGCGAGCAAGGACATCGTGAAGAGAATGCCGGCGAGAAGGAAGATGAGCGCGTAGTCCGCCTGGTTCGCCGCGCCGTTCGAGGAGAGGATGATGCCCACGAGCACTCCCGCCCCGATGCCGGCCGCTCCGGTCACCGTCTGGCCGGTTCCGATGAGACGCGCGCGCGTGGAAGCGGAGAGCGTGCGGGCAAGGATGTCCAGCCACGCGATGCTCGCAACGCCGTCCAGCACGAAGAACAGCCCGTACAGGAGGAGGAAGACGGTGAGCGTCGTTTCCGGATGCCCCGCCAGGATGAACACCACGGGGCCCAGGATCAGGAATACCGCTCTTCCCATGATCGCCGGCACGACGACGAAGGGCTTTCGTCGGGGGCGGCCGGCCAGGGAGTTGGCCGCGAAGAGCTGGGGAAGGAGCCACGCGCCGGTGGCAATGGTGGACGACAGGCCGATCAGGGGCGCCGAGGAGGTAAGAGTGGCGAGGAACGACGGAAGCACCGTGGCCTGGCTTGCGAAGCTCATTCCCGTGCCGAACGTGACGAAGTCCGCGAGAAGACAGAGGAAGTTGCGCTGCTCGACTGGTCTCATGGATCGGTGTGACCATGCGGCGCGCGGCGGCGCGTGTCAACCGCCCCTTGAGGGCGCCATTGCGGCAAGCTATACTCCGGGCATCGACGCATCGCTCAGCATGCCATTCCTGATCCTCGGGTCCCTCGCCGTCGCCGGGGTGCTCGTCGTGGCCTTTTTCGCCGTTCGGGCGGGCGCGCGCGCCGCCGCGGCCACGGCAAAGCTGGAGCGCCGGGAGGCGGAGTACCGCGCCGTGGAGGAGAAGCTGCGCGAGGTGAGCGAGCTGGCGCGCAAGCAGGAGGAGCAGCTGGAGCACTCCACGCGCCTGGCGGAGGTCGGAGAAATGGCAGCGGCCATCTCCCACGAGCTCAACCAGCCCCTCACCGGCATCCGCAACTACGCGCGCAACGCCTTCTACATGATCGAGAAAAGGGCCGGCGGAGAGGAAGAGGTGAAGGGGAACCTCCGTCTCATCTCCGACCAGGTGGACCGGGCGGCCCGCATCATCAACCAGATGCGCGAGCTCACGAAGCGCACCGACAACGCGTTCACCCCGCTGGAGCTCAACGGGATCCTCCGTGAATGCATCGAGTTCCTCGTGCCGCAGATGAAGCTCTCCGAGGTGGAGCTGCGCCTTTCCCTTGCGGAGAACCTGCCGGCTATCCGGGGTGACCGGATCCGCCTGGCGCAGGTTTTCCTCAACCTCCTGACCAACGCGCGCCAGGCCATGGACGGCGCTACGACGCGCCGGCTCACCGTCACGAGCCGGCGTGACGGCAGACCCGGCCTGCCGGTGGTGGTCGAGGTCTCGGACACCGGCAAGGGCTTCACGGAGGAACAGGCGCGCAGCCTGTTTCAGCCGTTCTACACGACGCGCAAGGGCGGCCACGGCCTGGGGCTGTCCATCTCCCGCGCGATCATCCAGGACCACAAGGGGGTCATCGAGGCCGCGGGCGCGCCCGGGGCCGGGGCCACCTTCACGATACGTCTGCCCGCGGCCAATCCCGGCGCTGCAAGCGCATCCGGGGACGGCGGGGGCCCGGAGGGGAGCGGGGGGTGATGGCGGAATCAGCGGGTATGGAGAAGCCCACCATCGTCGTCATTGACGATGACGAAGCGGCCCGGCATTCCATCGGGCAGATGCTGGAGCTGCGCGGATGGAAGGCGGAGGTGTTCTCCTCCGCGGAGGCGGCCCTTGCGTGGCCGGGGCTTCCCGAGGCCATGTGCGTCGTCACGGACGTGAAGATGCCGGGCATGGACGGGGAGGAGTTCCTGGCGCACGTCACCGCGGTGCCCGGGGCGCCGCCGGTCGTCATGATCACGGGGCACGGGGACATCGCCATGGCCGTGCGCTGCCTCAAGGCCGGCGCGTTCGACTTCGCGGAAAAGCCGTTCGACGACGACGTGCTCCTTGCCTACGTGTCCAAGGCGGTGGAGAAGAGCCGTCTGGTGCGGGAAGCGAGCGACCTGCGCCGGCGCCTGCGGCTGTGCTCCCCGGGAGAGGACGGGAGGTTCGGCATGGTCGGCACGAGCCGCGCCATGCAGGACGTATACGCCCAGGTCGAGGTGGCGGCGCGCTCGGAGGTGCCGGTGCTCGTGCTCGGAGAGACGGGGACGGGGAAGGAACTGGTCGCGCGGGCCATTCACGCCCAGAGCCACCGCGCCCGCGGACCCTTCGTGCCGGTGAACGCAGGCGCCCTTCCGGAGACCATGCTGGAGAGCGAGCTGTTCGGCCACGCGCGCGGGTCGTTCACCGGAGCGGTTGCCGAGCGGGAAGGGAAGCTCGTCATGGCCTCCGGCGGCACTCTCCTCCTGGATGAGATCGAGACCATTTCCCCCCGGGCCCAGGTCCAGCTCCTGCGGGTGCTCGATGACGGAGTGGTGGAGGCGCTGGGGAGCGATCGTCCCCGCAAGGTCGATATTCGTCTGGTGTGCGCGTCCAACGTGGACCTGGAAGCCGAGGTGAGAAGCGGGGCGATCCGGGAGGACTTCTACCACAGGATCATGGTGCTCTGCATCCGGGTGCCGCCGCTTCGCGAGAGGCCGGAGGATGTCGCGCTTCTCGTGTCCCAGTTCCTGAAGCAGGCCGCGGACCGTAACGGCATCCCCGTTCCCGCGGTTCCCGAGGAAACCCTTGCAGCCATGATGCGCTATCCGTGGCCGGGCAATGTCCGGGAGCTGAAGAACGCGGTGGAGCGCATGGCCGTCACGTCACGGGAGGGCATCGCGGGAGGTTTTTCCCCCGACATGCATGCGGACTCCGAGAGGCTCCTGTCCCTGCCCGCGGGGTCGGGCAAGCTACGGGACGAGATGGAGAAGGTTGAGAAGTCCGTCATCGAGGCGGCGCTGCGGGAGAGCCGGGGAGAGATCAACGCGACCTGGCAGGCGCTGGGGATCTCGCGCCGCGCCCTTTACGAGCGGATGAAGAAGTACGGGCTCGAGCGCGAAAGCTACAGGTAGCGTTCCTGCGAGCGGGCCGGAGCCCAGGAGGCCGAAAACTGCCGGAGAGCGGGCTTCGCCCGCTCGGCCAAAGAGCAAGAATCGGGTGGCTTGGCGCGCCCGGAAAGCTATTATGAACGTATGACGACCATGGAACAGCTCGAGGAGGACTACGGCCGCGTCGAGCGCGCCATCCGCTTCATAGAGGAGCATCACCTCCGCCAGCCGTCGCTTGCCGAAATCTCCTCCAGCGTCGGAATGAGCGAGTTCCACTTCCAGAGGCTCTTCAGCCGCTGGGTGGGGATCAGCCCGAAGAGGTTCCTCCAGTTCCTCACCAAGGAGTACGCGCGAGCGCTCCTGGTGGAATCCCGCGACATCCTCAGCGTGACGTACGATGCCGGCCTGTCCAGCCCGGGCAGGCTGCACGAACTTTTCGTGACCTGCGAGGCCGTGACCCCGGGGGAGGTAAAGACCCGCGGGGAAGGGCTCACCATCGAATACGGCTTTCACCCGTCCCCGTTCGGGCGCTGTCTCGTGGCCCAGACGGAGCGGGGGATCTGCGGTCTTTCCTTCGTCCAGGAGGAAGGATCGGAAGCATCCCTGGAGAAGCACCTGGCGGATCGCTGGCCGGGGGCCCTCCTCCTGAAGCGGCCCGGCGCAACGCGCGCCGTGGCCGAGAGGATCTTCACGTTCTCCGCCGCTCATGATCCGGGGCCGCTGCACCTGTTCGTCCGGGGGACCAACTTCCAGGTCCAGGTGTGGCAGGCGCTTCTGCGCATTCCCCTCGGCAAGGCCGTCACCTACAGCGACATCGCCCGGCATATCGGCATGCCCGCGGCGAGCCGGGCCGTGGGCAACGCGGTGGGCAGCAACCCGATTCCCTTCCTGATTCCCTGTCACCGGGTGATCCGGTCGCTCGGGGAGTTCGGCAACTACGGAGAGGGACCTCAGAGGAAGAAGGCCATCCTGGGCTGGGAAGCGGCGCTCACCCGCGGGGAAGCCACCGCCTGAACCGCCGGAAGCCGGAGCCTCGCGGCCCGCGAGAACTCCAGCCTCAACGTCGTCGTCTGAAGCGCTTCGATCGCAACCGAGCTCCGGCCGGACAGCCGCACGGATTCTCCTGCCCCCGCCCGCGAGGCTCCCTCCGGTTGGGTTCGCCGAGCTTCCGCGCGCCTGCATGCGGCCGCCCGGATCTTGCGCCGGTGCGCAATTCTCTCATGGGAGAGTTGAGCACAGACCATTGCACCAGATGATGCCTTCACTCATGGCAGGAGCTCAGAGAAAGACCAACCACCCGGGCTGAGCCGGGCATAGAAGGTGGGGATATTTCTCTTTCCAGAAAGAAGTTGGGCCAAGGCCTTCGATTCACCATTCCTTTCTCGTAGGGACTTGGGTGTCATCGAGAAACAATTCAC
>DATKLM010000148.1:0-37487 GCA_035542415.1 Spirochaetia bacterium | reverse complement strand
TTCGACAACCTCACCCTCATTCAGAACCAGTTCGAAGAGACCTCCCCGGAGTTCAAGCGGATCCACGACATGCTGGACAACGGGAAGCTCGTGATCACTCCCCTTGCCTACATCCGCGGGCGTCACCTGTCCAAGATCTTCTTCATCATCGACGAAGCGCAGAACCTCACGCCGCATGAAGTGAAGACCATCATCACGCGCGCCGGGGAGGGCACCAAGGTCGTGTTCACGGGGGACCCGTACCAGATCGACACCCCGTACCTCGATTCCCGCTCCAACGGCCTCACGGTCCTGATCGACCGGATGAAGGGGGAGCCTCTGTACGCGCACGTCACCCTGGAAAAGGGGGAGCGATCCAAGCTGGCGGAGCTGGCCTCCAACATCCTGTAGGCGGGCTCCGCCTGAAGGCGGTGCGCGAGTGCGCGGTCGGCCCGAAGGCCGTCGGCCTCAGAAGTGCAGCCCTGCTTCTGCGGCTATTGACCAGCGCTGGCCGTTGGGGTTCTCCGCGTCGATGCGATAGTCGACATATGCGGCCGCGGTGATCAGATCCAGGAAATCGAGAAAGAGCCCGAATCCCGTCGAGGTAACAACACCTGAAGGCGGGGGATCCGCAATGCCGGCCTCACCGACCTGGTCATACCACCCGGCGTCCAGGAACGCGAGCAGGCCGGGCACGAGGTCCGGTATGACAAGGGCCGGCAGGTTCACCCGCAGCTCCAGGTTGTTCACCGCCTTGAGGTTCGTGTCGCAGCTTCCCCAACTCACACCCCGCACGGCATAGCCGAGGCCGGCCTGCTGGTTCCTGCCGCCGAAGGTCTGGCGGATGGACAGCGGAACGGCCGCCCCGATTCCCACGGCATAGTCTACCGCCACGAAGTCAGCGATATATGCACTCACGACGTTCACGGGCCTGTCATAGGCGACATCAAAAAGCGGAAGGAAGATCCTTGTGTTTGCGTTCATCCGTACGAAATCCGCGTTGCCCAGAAGGGCATTGAAGAACCAGGACGGACCCCATTCCGCGGAAATCTCGATGGAGAAGCCGCTGCGGGTCTTGTGGTCGGGATTGTCAAGAACGTTGTCAAGCGTCAGCCCTCCAAGGAAAGAGTTCTGGAAGGATCCGGCTTTGTCGTCGAGAGACGACGCGGCAAGCGCGGCGCCTGCCGGCGCTTGATATGCGTCGTAGCGCGCGACGCAGAAAACGAACGCTTCCAGGAGATTCCGGTTCGTTCGTTCGTTCCACGCGATGCCCTGCGCGATTCCGAGCTTTCCCAGAGCCTCGACCCGGGGATAGACCGGGTCCCTCCCGGCGAGCGCCCCGGGAGCCATGAGCGCGCCGGACGGCTCGCGGTAGTACTCCTGCCATTCGTAGCCGCCGCCGACGTAGGCCCAGAGAATCGTGTCCACGGCCGGAGAAACCTGGAGCCCCCGCCAGCCCACCCCTACATCCATGCCGAGGAGCCGGATATCCACGTCGGACAGCCACGGGTCGTCGCTGCCTCGGGCATGGCTGAGCGCCGGGCTGGCGAAAAGGAGAACCGCGGCGGCCAGAAGCCACACCCGCCGCGGTTCCCAGTTTCTCAAAGCGCGTGCTATACTGATTCTCATGAGGGCGAAAGTCATCTTCATGATCGTGCTCCTGCTCGCCATCGCGCCTTTCCTGTTCGCCCTCTCGATCACCGAGATCGACGTCAACGTCAGTCCCATCTTCTACATCGGCAGCTCGCCTCCCGCCGGCTACGGAGGGCCCAGCCCCATTCTCCAGACGTTCGGCGCCTCGTTGGTGTTGAGCCTCAACGACCGCTGGTACCTCGAGCCGTCCATCGAGTTCTTCGGCACCTACTACGAGTGGACCGGAGGGACGGATCCCAGCACCGGGCGCGCCGTGCCCACCACCTACGATTCGGGAGCCGGCTTCTTCACCGTCGGCAGTCTTATCGGCCTCCAGGTCGGCGCAATGTTTCCCGTGACGAGCTTTCTTTCCCTGGGAGGTTCTGTCGGTCCGGATTTCATGGTGAGGTTCCCGCTGGAGTTGACCAACAGCAGCACCCTGAGCGTGGCCGGACGCGGCCCGGCAACGTCCTACTTCTACTCGAACCTGCGCTTCCTCCTCCCCGAGACACGGTTCATTGTTCGATGGCAGGTCGTGGATGCCGTGGGCCTCGTGTTCAGCCTGCGCGCCCTGTATCCCCTCTTTCATCTCTGGGACGGGGAGGGCCTGCCTTTCACGGACCAGTTCTCGGCGGCGTTCACCATCGGGTTCGTCATCCGGGTCGGCGGAAAACCGGCGGCAGCGGCGCCCGCGGCTACCACGCCGGCAGCCGAGCCGGCACCGAACACCGAACCGGTTCCGGCTCCCGCGCCGGCGTCGCCCTAGGACGTCAGCCTAGATAAAGTTCTCCGTTTCCACCTCCGTCCACACGTTCTCCTCCCGGGCGATCAGGAGCGATGCGAACGCGGAGGACAGGAGATCGATGAAGGCGCCGAAGCTCACGAGCAGGGGAGCGATGTTCCTCAGGATCAGGTAGCCTTCCTGGAGCCCCTTCCCGTACAGGCTGCAGAGCATGAAGATGGAGAAGTACGCGCCCGTGCCCGGAGCCGCTCCGAGGATGAACGACACGAGGAATGCGAAGAGCATCACCCACAGGGTCTGGAAGAACGTGATCTCCAGGCTGGAGTACGAGCGGAGGATGAGGATGAAGGAGACGCTGGACACCATGGCCGTGCCGGCCCGGCCCAGGACGGCGAACAGCGGATAGACGGCGGAGCCGACCATCCGGGGCACCCCGAGGCTTTCTTTTCCGTGCTTCGTCATCACGCCGAGGGAAAGGTAGTGGTCCCCGGAGAACAGTCCGGCGATGGCGGGACCGATGGACGCGTACAGCCACCGGTAGGGGTTTTCCTTCAGCCCGAGCAGAGAGAGGCAGCCCGGGAACACGCCGAAAGCGACCACCGCGATATCCACCGCGAGGATGATGAGGATCTGTTTGTACATCCCCAGATCCGAGTGCGAAAGGTGAGACATCCACGCCGCGGAGATGGCAATCATGGCGATGGCGAGCAGCTCCACGATCAGCGAATTGAGGTGATAGAAGATCCGGGAAAACGAATCGAACAGCTGCACGATGGGCCGCGTGAGCTGGCGGTCGAAGTCCATGTTCACGCCGAGAAGGAACGCCAGGACCATGAGGGGAAGGAGGAAGTCCCCGCTGCCGAAGAAAACGGAAAAGAGGTTGCGCGGGAAGATGGCCTGCAGGCCGTGGAGGATGCTCACCGGCTCGAACGACTTGCCTTCCTCTACGGTGATGGGGATCCGCTCCGGCGGGAACACGAGAACCGAGATCGTGCCGATGATGATGAGGAGCGCGGCGGACAGGGAGAGATACTTCAAGGCGGACAGGTACACGCGCCCGAGCCGCTTCTCCTGCCGCAGCTCCGTCGTCCCGATCCCCAAAGAGAAGAAAATGAAAGGGAACAGGACGTAGCGGCCGATGCCGAAGAGCACGCCGGACAGGGAGTCCAAGAAGCCCTGCGTGCTCACGGGAACGAAGAGCCCGAGAGCGACACCGATCAACGAGCCAACGAGGAGCTTGATCCAGATTTTCATGGTCAGCGTGAGAGTAGCGGATTCCGCCGGGGTTCGTCAATTCGACGCGCCCGGCGAACGGCGCGTTTTCGGGTATAATCGCCGATCATGAAAGGCGTCATCCTCGCCGCCGGTTACGGCACGCGCTTCCTTCCCGTGACCAAGACGGTACCCAAGGAAATGCTCCCCCTGGTCACCCGTCCGTCCATCCAGTTCATCGTGGAGGAGTTCATTGCCTCGGGTGTCACGGAGATCCTCTTCATCACCTCACGGCGGAAAAAAGCCATCGAGGACTATTTCGACAGGGAGGTGGAGCTGGAGGCGATGTTCCGCGCGTCGGGAGACGAGAAGAAACTCGCCGCGGTGGCGCCGCCCCGGGCAGACTTCTACTTCGTCCACCAGCCGGAGATGAAGGGAACCGGACATGCGCTCCTCCTGGCGCGCTCTTTCACGGGCAGGGATCCGTTCGTCGTCGCCTATCCGGACGACCTGCATTTCGGCGCACGGCCGCTTTCCCTCCAGCTCATCGAGACCTGGAAGAAAACCGGCTGCACGGTGCTGGCGACGCTTCGCGACCCGCCGGACATCAACCGTTACGGGATCATCTCCATTGCGTCGGATGGAGTTCATGTCACGGACATCATTGAGAAGCCGCCGCGAGGCGCGGAGCCCAGCCGGGAGGCGTCCATCGGGCGCTTCCTCTACACCGCGGATTTCATGGAGCAGCTTGCGGAGGAATGGAAGAGCCACGGCGACGGGGAGTTCTTCCACACCCCGGCCGTGCGCGCCCTCGCCCAGAGGGGCCGCGTCGTCTTCTCCCGCGTGCAGGGTGAGAGGCTCGACACCGGAGAGCCGGGAGGGTACCTGGAAGCGATCATCCGCTACGCGGACAGCGTGCCGGAGTTGAGGAAGGAGCTGGACCGGATCCTCGCCGGCCGGGCCCGGCCATGAGCGCCGGAGGCACCACGGCTGCTCACTCCGCGGCGCCGCCGCTCATCGCGCTGATCGGCTTCATGGGCAGCGGCAAGTCCACGGTGGGGAGGATCGTCGCGGAAAAGGTCGGCTACCGGTTCGTGGATACGGACGCCCTGGTGGTGGAGAGAGCGGGCGCGCCGATCTCCCGGATCTTTGCCGAGCGCGGGGAGGCCGCGTTCCGGGATCTGGAGGCGCAAGTCCTGCGGTCCCTGTCCTCCGCGCGCGCCTCGGTGATCGCAGCGGGCGGCGGCGCGCCCGCGCAGCAGCGAAACCGGCAGTTCTTCCAGAACGCGCGAACGTTTCATCTGCGCGTGAGCTTCCGCAGCGTTCGCGGGCGCACGCGGGAAGACACGGGCCGTCCTCTTCTCTCCCAGGATGATCATGTCGTGCGTGGACTCTACGAAGGGCGGCTGGCTGTCTACGAGGAGCTCGGTGAGCCCGTGGAGACGGACGGCCGGACGCCCCTGGAGGTGGCGGAAGAGATCATTCTCCGGCTGCGGAGTCCCAGGCAGAGTCGGAACCCTGCGGATAGAGAGTGACGAGCTTGTCCAGATCCAGCCGGGACTCGTAGAGCGCCTTCCCCAGGATCAATCCAGCCACCAGCGGATCTGCAGCTTCGGCAGCGCTCCTTACGTGATCCATGGATCCGATGCCGCCGGACAAGAGCGTGGGCAGACCAGACGCCCGCGCCGCGGCGTTTGTGCGGGTGACGTCAGGTCCTTCCAGCGTTCCATCCCTGCTGATGTTCGTGTAGACGAGACCCCGGATGCCCAGGGCCGCCAGGCCGGCCGCCACCTCCGCGTCCGTACGGCCGCCGCTCTCCGTCCAGCCTGCAACGCGTACGAGGCCGTCGTACGCGTCCACCCCGCCGATGAATCTCCGGCCCAGCCGCTGGATCCAGCCCTTCACCGCGGACGGGTCGCGAACGAGGATCGTGCCCAGCACGATCATGTCCACGCCGATGCCCAGAAGCCGCTCCGCCTGCGCCAGGGAGCGGACCCCGCCCCCCACTTCGAGCCGGCAGGAGACGGAACGGCGCACTCTCTCCAGTGTGGCGACGTTGTCCTTCCCCTTGCCTTCCGCGGCGTCGAGATCCACGATATGAATCCAGCGGATGCCGGCGCCCTCGTAGCGGCGCGCCGCTTCCACCGGGTCCACGGGGTACAGTTGTTCGTCTGAAAAGCTGCCGCGGAGCAGCCTCACGCAGCGGCCGTCGCGGAGGTCGATGGCCGGAACGAGAAGCATCCTCGTCCGCCGGTCCGGATGCTGCCGCTTCGAGCTCAGCCGGTCGCCTCGATGGACTGCCGGCCGAGGTCCAGCATGAAGGCTTCCCGGATCCGGTCCTCCATCTCCTGGGCATCGAGGCACGCCAGGATGGATTCGCGCACGGGCCTGTCACGCAGGCACCGCACGAGAGTCGAGAGCACCTGGAGGTAGTCCAGGGCGAGATGCGGGGGCGACGCAATGATGAAGAGAAGGTGAACGGGCTTTCCGTCCACCGATTCGTACTGGATGCCGGCGCGGGATATCCCGAATCCAATGAGAACCCTCTCCAGGCCGGGGATGCGTCCATGTGCCACGGCGATTCCGTGCCCGAAGCCCGTGGTGGAGACCTTCTCCCGCGCGATCACGGCTTCCTCGAACGCCGGGATGCTCGGGATTTTCCGGAACACCGGCGCGCGGCGGATCAGCTCGCGAAGCGCTTCGATCTTGTCCGTTGCCTGCAGCTCGGAAACCACCGAGCCGCGTTGAAAACACTGGTCGATAGCCATGGTTGTCAGTGAGCGTCCCGTCCGGAGGACGTTCCCGCTCCGCCGCATAATATAACACCATCCGCGATTTGCAGCAATTCGCCCGCCGGCCGCTCAAAACCGCGCAAAACACTGGACATTCTCGAGCCCTCCGTATATTCTTGACTTCGTTGCTCATTGCGGAAGCGTTCGAACCGAGCATGCGACCGTGGGTCGCACGACAGAACGATTACGGGAGGGGAAAGCAGTGGCAAAGTCACCCGTCAAGAAGGCTGCTCCGAAGATGCCGGACAAGCTTACCAGCGCTTCGATGATCGGCTTCCTCGCGGAGAAGAACGGGCTTGCGCGCAAGGACGCCAAGCAGGTCATGGAAGATCTCTTCGAGCTCGTGGAAACGGGCGTGATGCGCGGTGAGCGCGTGGCCATCGGCAAGGTCGGCAAGATGTTCATTCGTGTCCGGCCGGCCCGCGCCGCGCGCACGGGGCGCAACCCCCTGACCGGGCAGGAGATCACCATTCCCGCCAAGCCCGCGACCAAAGTGCCGCGCTTTACGTTCAGCAAGACCTTCAAGGAGGCCGCGCTGAAAGCAAAGGTCAAGAAGTAGTTTCCCGTGCGGACCCCGCGGCAGAGCCGCGGGGTCACCGATACAGCTCTTCCACGACTTTCCTGTCGGAATCCGCAAGATCGTAGCCGGCCAGGTCCCGGGGCCTCACCCACGAAATCTCGTCATGCTCGATGAGAACCGGCTCTCCCCGGATCCTTTCCGCCCGGTACACCAGAAGCTCCAGGCTTACGCCGTCCCCCTCGTAGCTCGTACTGAGAAGGAACTCCCCGATGCGCGCCTGGATGGCCAGCTCCTCCCGAAGCTCCCGCTCCAGGGACTGCTCGGGAGTCTCGCCGGGCTCGATCTTGCCGCCGGGGAACTCCCAGCGTCCGCCCATGGCCCCGCCGGGCTTCCTCCGCGCAAGGAGGATCTTGCCGTTCTCCGTGATGACCGCCGCGGTGACTTTCATCGGGACCTCGTCACGCCCGCGCGCGCGCACCGCGCCCTGATGGGGCACGTGCTGCAGCGCGGCGAGACCGGAGCGCAGACGGTCTGCCCGAATCTCACGAGCATTTCGTTGATGCTGATCCAGTAGCGCCGGGGAAGGACCTTCATGAGCGCCCGTTCCGTCTCCTCCGGCGTGCGCGTGGACACCCAGCCGGTTCGGTTGGAGATCCGGTGAACGTGCGTGTCCACGCAGATCCCGGGCAGGCCGTATCCGAGGTTGAGCACGAGGTTCGCCGTCTTGCGTCCCACGCCGGGAAGGGCGAGCAGCTCGTCCATGGTCCGGGGAACGCGTCCCCCATGCTCGGCCACGATGATCCGGGCCGTCTGCCGCAGGGACCGGGCCTTGGTCCGGTAGAACCCCGCCGGATAGATGAGGCGGGCAATCCGCGACTCCGGCATCCGGGAAAGTGCCTCCGGCGATGATGCCGCGCCCAGGAGCCGTTCGGAGGCTGCGCTCGTGACCGCGTCCTTCGTCCGCAGGGAGATCATCGTGGCAACCAGCACGCGAAAGGGATCGTGGTCGACGCGCGCGACCTCGGAGACGGACGGGAGAGTGCTCCCGGCGTCCAGACGCGCCTGGATGAGGCGTACGAGCCGGGCCCAGGGAATCGAGCTCACGCGGTCCCCTCGGTCAGCAGGGCAACCGCGTATGCCTCCACCGCCCGGCCCTCGCCGGTCGCGTCCACCCCTTCCTTGGTCTTGCCCCTGACGTTCACGCGGTCTGCGGAGATGCCCAGGTCATCGGCGATGGCCTGGCGGACGCGTGGAACGAACGGAAGGATTCTCGGCTTTTCCAATACCACGACGCAGTCGAGGTTCCCGATGCGGAAACCAGCGTCTCCAATCATGGCACGGACCTGCCGCAGGAGCGTCCTGCTGTCCGCGTTGCGGTACCGCTCGTCGCCGGGAGGAAAGTTCTCCCCGATGTCCCCCAGGCCGCACGGACCGAGCAGGGAGTCGATGACCGCGTGAATGAGGGCGTCACCGTCGGAGAATCCCTCCTCGCCGGCCTCGCTGGGGATCTCCACGCCGCCCAGGACCAGCATGCGGCCGCGCACGAGCCGGTGGATGTCGTAGCCGAAGCCCACTCTCATGGGCCGGACCCCGCGCGTTCCAGGTCTGCCGCAACGGTGATCTTCCTGTTGGACTCGCTTCCGCGGATCCACGCAACCGTTCCGCCGAACAGGTCAAACACCTCGCCGTCGTCCGCGCACGACGCTCCCTCGCCGCACGCGCGCCGATAGGCCGCAAACAGCCGCTCGAAGAGGAACCCCTGCGGAGTCTGCGCGAGGCGGATGGTCCGCCGGGGGATGTGGCGCAGAATCACCCCGGTATCTCCCACTTCCTTCACCGCTTCCGTCACCTCGAGGACCGGCACGCAGGCGCCCCACGCCTCGGTGGCGTCGATGACGCGGCGGATGAGGTCCTGATCAACCCAGGGCCGCGCGCCGTCATGCACGAGCACAACGCCGGGCGGATCCGTACTGAGGGCCCGAAGGCCGAGAAAGACTGACTCCTGGCGCGTGCCCCCGCCCTCCACGAGCCGGAGAGTCAGGAGATCCAGGTGAGGCTTGAGGAGAGATTCCACCCTTGCAACATCACCGGGGGGCACCGTAACGACGATTCGCTCGAAGATCCCGGAGGAAGCAAACGGAAGGATGGCCCGCGCGAGAACCGGCACCCCGTCCAGGTCGCGATATTCCTTCTTGACCGGGCCGCCCATGCGCCGGCTGGCGCCGGCGGCGGTCACGATGGCAGCGACGCTGTGGGAAGTCACTTTACATTGACTTTGAGCCTGGCGAAGACGAGCTCTTCAACTTCCTCCTTGCTCTTCAGCAGGGAGAAGGAGATCTCGTCGATGAGGAGCTTCAAAGCGCTGTCGTAGAGCTTGCGCTCGAGGATGGGCAGCTCCTTGATCCTGCTGCGGTGATAGAGGGCCCGCACGACGTTGGCAATGTCGATGATGCTGCCCTTCTTCAGCAGGTCGAGATTCATCTGGTAGCGGAGCTTCCAGTCCGCGGGAATGGGTTCGAACTCCTCCGCAATGAGCCGCAGCGCCTTCTGCGACTCCTTCTTCCCGACAATGGCCCGAATGCCCAGCTCATCCGCCTTGCCGACGGGGACCATGATGGTCATGTCGGACACTTCGAGATAGACGATGTAGTACAGCAGCTTCTTGTCGCGGAAAGGTTTCTCTTCAATCGCGCGGATATGGCCGACCCCCTGCAGGGGATAGACGATCTCCTGGCCGACCTTGTACTTGGTCGGCGCGTGCCGCGCGGGCTTGCGGGTGGATTTCATATGGTGAATTGTAACCCGATTTGAAATGTCGGTCAAATCCGCTATATTGGGAACCACGTGAAAAAGCTGGACTTCAACAAGTTCCTGTCCCTTGCCGCCTTTCCTCTGCTCATGGCCGCGCTGATCGTTCCCGTTTTCATCTGGCGCCACGAGCTGTGGGACCTGTTCTCCTCCCGCCGCGAGCTGAGGACCTGGATCCAGGGCTGGGGCGCGTGGGCGCCTCTCGTGTTCATCGGCCTGCAGACGCTCCAGGTCGTGGTCTTCATCATTCCGGGCGAGGTTGCCCAGATCCTGGGCGGCTTCCTCTTCGGCGCCGTGAAGGGCACGATCCTGTCCGTGGCGGGCATTTTCATCGGCTCGGTCATCGCGTTTTCCCTGGGCAGAGTGCTCGGCCGCTCGTTCGTCGCGGCGCTCTTCTCGAAGGAAAGGCTGGAGTCGGTGGAGAAGCTCCTCCTGACCCCGAGCGCGCGCATCATCTTCTTTCTTCTTTTCCTGATCCCGGGACTGCCCAAGGACATCCTCTGCTATGTGGCGGGCCTGACGCCCATTGGCTTCCCCTTCTTCCTCGCCGCCTCGACGCTCGGCAGGCTTCCGGGGATCGTCGTGAGCGCCGTGATCGGAAGCGCCGCGGCGGCGGACCGGTGGGTGCTCACGAGCATCGTGTCCGTGGCAGCTGTCGGGCTTTTCGCGGCCGGGTTCTTCCTGAGGCAGCCCATTCAGAGGTGGGTGGAACGGGTCGGCTCCCGGAAACACGGCGCCGGCGCCGCGGCAGAAAGCGGCGCGGGGGAGGCTCCGGGCGCCCACGGCGCGAAGGACAGCTCCTCTAGTCCGTCTTGACCGCCGCCGCGAAGCGCTCTCCGAGCTCCTCGCCCTGTCGAAGCTGCTCGGCGGTCGGGCTTCCGCGGAACTCGAAGATGTCGGTCACCTCCCATTTCAGCGGTTCCACGAGCTTCCTGAAGGCAGCCATCCCGCCCTTGCTCCAGCCATAGCTGCCGAAGATGGCTGCCTTCTTGTTCACGATCCTCTTGAGGGCCGCCATGTCGATGGCCTGGGCCACCGGCGGGAACAGAGTCCCTTCGTAGGTCGGCGCTCCGATCATGATCCCGCGGTACGTCCACAGGGCCGGAAGAATGTAGCTGGGGTGCACCCGCGCGGCGTCAAAGATCTCCACGGGGAGCCCGGCGCGGGAAATGCCCTGCGCGACGGCGTTCATCATCTTCTCCGTGTTGCCGTACATGGAGCCGTACACGAGTGTCACGCCGCGCTCCCCGCCGCCCTGAGCGAGCTCGGCCCACCGCCGGTACAGCTCGACGATCCGGCCGGGGTCCCGGCGCCAGACCAGGCCATGGGACGGGGCGATCACGTCGATGGGGACACCGGCAAGCTTCTCGATTGCTTTCAGCGTCGGCGCGCTGAACTTGGCGACGATGTTGACGTAGTAGCGCAGCGCCTCCTTCTCATAGAAGACGAGGTCCGTGCACTGGTCGTCAAAGATCGTTCCGGGGAGGGCGCCGTATCCGCCGAAGGCGTCGCAGGAGAACAGGATGCGGTCCGTTGCGTCATACGTGACCATCGTCTCGGGCCAGTGGACGAACGGGACGTGCACGAACTTCAGCGTCCGCCGGCCGATGGAAAGCTCCTCCCCGTCTCCCACGACGCGCACGTTCTCCGTGATGCCGTAGAATGCGGCCAGCATCTCCCGCGCCTTCTCCGTGGCCAGGATCGTCAGCTTCCGCGGGATGCGGATGAGCGCGCGGACGGCGCCGGTGTGGTCGGGCTCCATGTGATTGACCACGATATAGTCGATCTCGGAGAGCGGAACGAGGGCGTCGATGCGCTCGAAGTACTCGTCCGTCTTGAAGCCCTTCGCGAGATCGACGATGACCTTCTTTTCATCACGGATCAGGTAGGAGTTGTACGTGACCCCTTCCTGGCTCACCGGCCAGATGCCCTCGAACAGGTCGGTAGTCCGGTCGTTGAGCCCGATCCAGAAGACCTCCGGACGTATCTCCACTGACGGCATGATGGATCCTCCCGTGCGTGCTGGTTCGGACGAAAATCGACTGTCTTTCTATCGGGGAACCATTGCGATCCCCGACGGGGCGCGGAACGGCTTGAACTTTATGTACTTGAAGGGGTGGATGTCCAGCGGGTTGGGGAACCATCCATCCACGTGATTGAGATTGATGAGGTGCACGGCCGCCTGGTGATAGAGGGGGAGGATGGCGGCGCGGGAGAGGAGGAGCCGCTCCGCGTCAGCGAGCCGGCGGTAGCGCTTGTCGCTGTCCGTCATGGTCGTGGCCTCGTCCACCGCCGCGTCGTAATCCTTGTCAATGAAATGGGCGTCGTTCAGGTTGCTGGAGCTGGTCCAGAGCTGGAGGAACGTCAGGGGATCGGCGTAGTCCCCGATCCAGGTCGAGATCGCGATCGTGTAATCCCGCTTGCGCGTCTCCGCGTAGTAGGTGTCCGGGTCCACCTGGCGGATATCCACGTTCAGGTTGATGAGGCCCTTCCACGCATCCGCCATCTTCTGCACCATGCCCACCGCGGCGGAATCCTTGCCCACCTTCGCGACGAACGTGGGGAGGCCCGTGCCGTCAGGAAAGCCGGCGTCGGCGAGCAGCTTCTTTCCTTCATCCACCTGCTGGGCCGGGATTCCCTTCACCTCGGGGTAGCCGCTGATCTGCGGAATCAGGTGATCCGTGGGAAAGATGTAGTCCTTGGTGCGGATCTGGTCCCAGGGCACGAGAAGAGACAGGCCGCGGCGCACGCGCCAGTCGCTCCACGGCTTCTGGTCACAGGCGAAAAAGAAATAGGTGGTCCCGAACATCGGGAACGCTTCGATGCGGTCCGTGGCATCCAGCTTGTCAGACTGGATCAGCGTGGACCAGGTGATCTTTCCGGTGACGTAGCCGTCACTCGCCTCGCCGGCGTCATCCATGAAGCGGATGCGGATCCGGTCCAGCCCGAGGTTCTTCGCGTCCCAGTACCGCGGGTTCTTCTCGAGAACGACCTCCCGGTCGGTGCGGCTGGAGATCATGAAGGGGCCGTTGCCGATCACGGTGGAGCCGTCGTTCCAGCCCTGCTGCTTGAGAAGGGGCGGGTACACGGGGAGGAAGCTGATGTGCGTCAGCATCTTCAGGAAGTGGGGAGCCGGCTTGTCCAGCGTGACCTCCAGCGTCCTGTCCCCGATGGCCTTGATCCCCACCGTGGCGGGATCCTTTTCCTGGCCGCCGCGGTAGGCGCGCGCGCCCTTGATCACGTCGAAGAGGAACGAGTACTCCGCGTTCTGCGCCGGGTCGATCATCCGCAGCCACTCACTCACGAAATCCTGGGCGCGAACGTACGTCCCGTTGGAGTACATGGCGTCGGGGCGCAGCGTGAAGCGATACACCGTCTGGTCGCTGCTCACATCCCAGCTGGAGGCCACTCCCGGCATCGGCTCCAGGGTGAGGGGGTTGGCCACCACGAGCCCTTCGTAGATGGCCGTGAAGAACTGCGACTCCATGGACGTGAAGGTATGGAGCGGATCGAGGTTCACCTTCTGCGGGCTGTACGCGACCACGAACTCCCGCACGGGAGGAGCGTCTCCTTTCCCCGTGGTGGCCGCAAAAGCGAGGGGGGCGGCAAGAAGAAGGAGAATCGTGATCCTGATCCGCATGACAAGGAAGATAGTGTTTCGGGTCAGAAAATTCTATAGGGAACGATCTCCCGGACCTGGAACTTGACCTTGGCGATGGTCCGGTACACGCCGGCGTGGACCGTCGTCGTGGGATCCTCCCAGAGAACGACCTCGCCGGTGACCTGCCGCGGCGCGTCGAGCAGGCGTGCGCGGAGGTTGAGGCGGATGGCGTTCCGCACGGCCTCCTGGAACGAAGCCATCTTTCCCGGCGGCCCCTGCATCACGCTCGCCTGGCCTTCGCCGGTGGAAGTCTCCGCGGTCCCGCTTTCCCAGGAGGACCGGCGCGCCGCTTCGTCCGCGTTCATCGCATAGGAGACCCGGGCCCACAGCCTCAGATCGGAAGGCTCCGTTTCGACGACGCGCAGCCTCGGGCTGCCCCAGGGGACCTGGGCCGTCGGCGCCAGCGTGAAGCTCTCCGCGACGCCGCGGCTCCTTTCCGCCGGCGTGTAGTCGAACGACCAGCCGTACACCATGCCCGAGATCAGGACCCGCGCCTCCTCCAGCAGCTTCCGCTCCGCGGCGGGGATGGGGATGGGGTACTCGCCGGGGTCGATGCGGACGAGGGGCTCAAGCTCCACCCAGGGCCGCACGAAGAGCCGGTCATCCGCGCCGGCTCGGGCAGCCAGGACGGCGGCAAGGAGAATGAAAAGAGCTCGGGGCGCGCGCATTTCTCTTGATTTAAGTATCGGCGCTATCGTCTTCCGAAAAAGATCGCGATGGGATTCTTGCCGAAGCGCACCACCAGGTACAGGTACGCGAAGGCGATGCCGGCCAGGTGCGTGAGGTGCGCGACGCCGGACTGCAGGTTCGTCACCTGGAGGAAGATCTCGATCCCCGCATAGACGAGCACCAGCACCGGTGCCCGCACGGGGAGGATCCCGAACACGAAGATCCTGGCGTCGGGGAAAAAGGTGGCGAATCCCAGGAGCAGGCCGAAGATGGCACCGGAGGCTCCCACCACCGGCACCATTCCCATGCCGGACGCGGAGTTGATGAACACGGTGGCAAGCCCGGCGCCGATGCCGCAGAAGAAGTAGAACAGGAGAAACTCTCCGCTGCCGATTGCCCGCTCGAGCTGGACCCCGAAAATGACGAGCGCCAGCATGTTGAAGAAGATGTGCTGGAAGCCGCTGTGGACGAACATGTAGGTGACGATCTGCCACCACCCGTTCGCCTTCAGGACATAGTCGGGGAACAGGGCGAGGTAGTTGATGAGACCGCGTCGATCCACCAAGCCGAGAAGGAACACCAGGACGCACGCCACGATGATGATGATCGTGGCGCCGAAGTAGCTGTATCTCAGGGGACGGCGCAGGAAGCTGGACATGCACCCAAAGTACGCCGCGAGGCAGGGTGAGTCAATGCCGCGTCCGTTCGACGGAAGGCGGCGCGCTTGCGCCCCGCCGGGTGCTCTGCTACGGTTGAAGGTCCATGAAGGGAAAGCCTGACTACTACTGGAAGAAGTCGAAACAGGAAGGCTACCCGGCGCGCTCCGTGTTCAAGCTCCAGGAGATCCAGGACAAGCACCGCATCCTGAAGGGAGGCCGGGTGCTCGACCTTGGCGCGTCCCCGGGGAGCTGGAGCCTGTTCATCCTGGACACTTTTGCGGGCCGCGTCAGCGTGACCGGTGTGGACCTCAACGCGCCGGACCAGCGCCTGTTGTCACGGAAGAGCTTCCGGTTCATCGGGGGAGACTTCACGGCCCCGGACGTCGTGTCCCGGATCACCGCCGCCGGACCGTTCGATGCGGTGGTGTCCGATGCAGCCCCTTCCACCACGGGCAACCGCACCCTGGATACCGCGCGGTCCCTCGAGATCGCCCGCCAGGTTCTTTCCCTCTGCCGCGCGTGCCTCGCCCCGGGCGGGTCCTGCGTCCTGAAGATCTTCCAGGGCGGGGAGGAAAAGCAGATCCTCGAAGAGATGCGAGGGATGTTCGCCGCCGCGCGCGCGTTCAAGCCCCGGGCGAGCCGCTCGGATTCCATGGAGACGTACTATTTCGGCGTCGATTTCAGGCCGCAGACCCGTTTGCCTTGACCCCGGAAATGAACCGGGATAGGCTCGATTGATGCCATGAATATCTCCGTGATCAGCGTATCCGGCCGCCTTTCGACGGACGGTTCGCGGCTCATCTCAGCGCTGCTCAAGAGAGACGGGCACCAGGTAAGATCCGTATTCATGTCCCGGCGTGAGCCCATGCGCTATGATCCGCGGGAGCTCGAGTTGCTGGATCCGGTGCTCGGTCCGTCAGGGATGGTCCTCGTCTCGGTGTATTCGAGCTATGAAAAGCGCGCCCGCCAGCTCACGGACTTCATCCACGAGCGGTATCCGGGGAAGAAGGTGTTCTGGGGAGGCCCCCACTGCATCTCCGTCCCTGACATGGGCCTGCGGCACGCTGACGGAATCTGCTATTCGGAAGGGGACGAGGCCGTGCTCGAGCTGGCGCGAAGGATTGAGCGCGGGGAGGACTGGACGTCCACCCCGAACTTCGCGGTGCGCGTGGACGGCCGCCGCACGGTCAACCCCGTGCTGCCACCCTTCAGCGACCTGGACAGCCTCCCCTTCTACGACTACGAGCTTGCCGGGCATTACCTCCTGGACCGCGAGCTCGTGCCCATGACCCGTGAGCTTCTGAAAAGCCGGCTCGCCAGCTTCCCCTTTCGCGCGCCCACGTTCTTCTTCATGACCTCCCGCGGGTGCCCGCACAACTGCTCGTACTGCAACAACTGCCGCTACCTGTCCCTCTGGGGCAAGGTCCCGATCAGGCTCCACAGCGTGGAGCGGGTGATCACGGAGCTCGAGCGCCAGCTTGCCGACCTGGGATTCGTCGAGTACCTGGCCTTCGGAGATGACGATTTCTTTGTTCGGCCCCAGGCGCAGATCGAGGAGTTCGCGGAAAAGTACCGCCGACGGGTCGGTCTCCCCTACGTCATCGCCGTGAGCGCGCGGACCTACCGCCGGGAGAAACTGGAGCCGCTCCTCGACGCCGGCCTGCGCATGGTCCAGATGGGAGTCCAGTCCGGCAGCCAGAGAGTGCTGGACGAGGTGTTCAACCGCAACCTCAGCGTGGAACGGACGCGGGCGGCCGCCGCGGACATGGCGCGCTTCGGCCGGCCCCGAAATCTCGACCTCGGCCTGGACTTCATCATCGACAACCCGTGGGAGACCCGGGAAGACGTGGCGCAGACCTTCCGCTACATCCAGGACCTGCCCTGGTGGGTGCAGCTGAACGTCTTCTACCTCGCGTACTTCCCCGGCACGCCGCTCTATGACCGCGCCGTGGCGGAAGGAGTCATCCGCTCATCGAGCCGGGAAGCGTTTCGTTTCTGGGCGCGAACGGCCCTGCGCTACCAGCGCAACTGGGAGACGTTCCTGATCATCCTCACGCGGTTTCTCCGCCTTGCGGTCAGGAAAAGGAGCAGCGCGCTCCAGGCATTTCTCCGTGCCTGCGGCAGCCGCCCGGTCCGCGTTTTCATGACCGCGGTGCCCGGCGGAGTCTTCTCCGCCATGGCGGCGGGGATCCAGCGGATCGTGCTGTCCCAGGCCCGGCGCAAGGAGAGCCGCAACCTCACGAGCAGGAAGCCTGCTCCACGCTGAGGGCCGCAAGCTTCTCCGGACTCACCTCGTAGCCCAGTGCCTGCCCGCGGAGAACGGGGGCCTTTCCACCAGGTCCGAAGCCGAGACTCTTCACCGTGATGTTGTCCGTGAGGAGTTGATCGTCGTAGGAGCCTTCGACGTGAAGGACCTCGGGAAGAAGCGATGCCGCGATCCTGCCAAGGGCCGACAGGATCCCGGTCTCCCCGACCATGCACCCCAACTGGCAGGACAGGCCGTTCGCCCGCGCCTCCTCGGCGAGCAGAAGGACCCGGGTGAGGCCCCCATTCTTGGAGAGCCTGAGGTTCACGGCGGAGTACGCGCCCTCCGACGCCAGCCGCCGCAGGTCCTGGGAGGAGAGGATCCCCTCGTCCGCCATGATCTGGAATCCCCGCGCCCGGGCAGCCCTCATCTCTTCCGCTGCCTGCCCGCCTGATGCCGGAAACGGCTGCTCGATGAGCCGCACACCGTGCCTCTCGCACACGTCGAAGAGCTTCCGCGCGTCGTGGACCCCCCAGGAGGAGTTCGCGTCCACGCGGAGATCGAATGCGGCGCCGAGGGTGCTCCGGCACAGCCCCAGGATCCACGAGTTGTACTCGGGATCTCCGCTGAGCTTGACCTTCGCGTCCGGCAGCCCGAAGCCCGCGAGGAACCGCAGGTACTTTTCCGCCTCTCCCGGCTGAAGGATGGGCACAACGCCTCCATACGATATCTCTGTCCTGGCCGGCTCCCGGCCCAGGATGGAGTACACGTCCCTTCCCTCGCGTCTGCAGGAGAGGTCCAGAAGGGCAGTCTCTACGGCACAGAGAAAAGGAAGCTCGCGGTCCGAGCAGGAAAGGCCGGCCAGGGAGGCGGCCGTCTCCTCCCACCCGAAGTCCTTCCCTTCAAAGGGCGCAAGGAGACGGGAAACTGTTTCTGAGGCCTCCCGGCGCAGCTCGCTGCCTTTCGCAACGGGACCGGAAACATAGTCTCGGACCACCGCCTCGCCATAACCGTGGAAGCCGTGTCCATTGATTCGTACGATGATGGAATCCGAAAAGGTCCGGTCTGCCCGAGCCCCGTGGGTGACCCGGATCCGCAGTGGAATCTTGAGAAAATAGAGATTGCAGAAATCCACGGCGGCCATGCTACCGCAGGCCCGCGGACGGCGCAAGGCGCGGCATCGCGCTGGTTTGCATGGGCGGTCTCCCCGGGGCAGGCGTCAAGGACCCGGCGCTGGAGCCGGAAATATGCTATTATAGTAGACGGCAGTCGACTCGCGAGCTCAACAGCCGGCAACTTTCTCTGAATCGGATGGTTTTGCTGAAATGGCAGGAAAGTACTGAATGCGCGGTGCCGATACTCGCAGAGAAGGGCCAAATTTGTCCAAAATCTGGCGGGGACTGAGGGAGCAATGGTGGCGGAGGAAGCCAACAACGTCAGCTGCCTGAACAGCAGGGCGATCATCGAATACATTCGACGCAATCACCCGGCGCGGCTGCCCGAGCTCTTCGATCGCCTCCCGGACCGCTGGTCCGAAATGGTTGGCCTTGAAGGTTATCTTTCGGACGAGGTCAACTGGATCCCGAGCTCGCTCGTCGTGCGGCTCTTCGAAAACGCGCGCCGCATTACCGGGGACGAGGAAGCGGCATTCAAGATCGGTTTCGATTCCATCATCAACCGGGAGTTCAGCTACTGGCAGCGGGTTTTCCTCCGCGTGTTCTCCTCCCCCCGGTTCACCCTGCGCCGGCTCAACCAGCTCAACGCAAAGCTGAACAGCACGAAGATCGTCGAGCTGGTCTACGATACCTCGAGCCATGCGGTGGTCCGCTGGCATTGGCGGGAAGGCGTGATCTCCTCCAAGGACGTGTGCTCCTACAACCGGGGCATCTTCAGCGCCATTCCGACGATGATGGGGCTGCCGGCGGCCAAGGTCGTGGAGAATCCCTGCACGTTCGAGGGCGGTCCCTACTGCGAGGTGACCGTCACCTGGGGACGCAGCGTCAGCAAGCTGAAGGGCCGGTTCTCCCAGGTCTTCGCCCGCAAGTCCTCGCTGATCAGCGCTTTGGAGGAGATCGAGCGTGACAAGCTTCTTCTGAGGAAGAAGTTCGACGAGCTGGCGGAGGTCAACGTGGAGCTGATCCGCCGGGTGACGGTGCTCAAGGCCATCAACAGCGCCACGCGGGCGCTCGTCTCCATCCCCGACATGCAGCAGGTCCTCCAGAAGACGATGAGGCCCATTGTCGACGTGCTGGGTTTCGACCGGGCCATCATCATGCTCATGGACGAGAAGCGGGAGAATCTGGAGTACAGCTTTGCCGTGGGGGCCTCGGACGAGGCGCTGCGGAGGATCAAGGACTACCGCATCCCGCTGGCGCGGGAGCAGAACCTCATGATCCGGGTGCTTCGCAAAAGGCGGCCCATCCTGATCCGGGACGTCGTGGCCGCGGGGCTGAATCCGACCAACCGCATCCTTCAGGATTTCCAGCCCAGCTCCTTCATCGTCTGTCCGTTGATCGCGGAGAACGAAACAATCGGCATCCTGGGCGCGGACCGGCGCAGCGGGCAGAGGCAGCTCACATCCACCGATACGGAGTTCCTCTCCATTTTCGCCAATAACATCGCCACGCTGTTCCAGCGCTCGCGGCTGGACGAAGAGCTGAAGTCCAGCTACGTGAGCTCGGTCCGGGCGCTCGTGCAGGCAATCGAAGAGAAGGATACCTACACCAAAGGCCATTCCGAGCGGGTGGCCAGAACGGTCGTGGCCATCGCCCGGGAGCTGGGGATGTCGGAAATGGAGGTGGAGTACTACCGGCTGGGAAGCCTCCTCCACGATGTGGGCAAAATCGGGATCTCGGAGTCCATTGTGAAGAGCCGAAAGCCCCTCAGCGAGGCGGACCGCAAGATCATCCAGAAGCACCCCATCAAGGGCGTGGAGATCCTCCAGCACATTCCTTTTCTCCGCAACCACATGTACCTCATCCGCAGCCACCACGAGCGGTGGGACGGCAAGGGATATCCTGACGGGCTCCAGGGGGAGGAAATACCCCTCGGGGCGCGGATCGTGGCTGTCGCAGACGTGTTCGACGCCATGACCTCGGATCGACCGTATCGGAAAGGCCTTCCCCCGAAGCGGGCTGCCCGGGAGATCAAGGACGGAATCGGGACCCAGTTCTCGCGCGAGGCGGCGGAAGCGTTCCTTGCGGTGTTCGAGCGCAACGGATTGGTTGTGGAAGAGCCCATCCCACAAAAAAGTTAAATAGATAAAATTTAACTTGCATCTCCAATCCTCCTGTGGTCAAATTCACGCTAGAAAAGTCTCGACAGGAGGGTTGTATGAAGCTCAAGATCTCCCATTTCTTCCAGTCTTCGTTCAACATCTTGCTGATCAAAAGCCTGAGCCCTCGGCTCGCGCAGAGATATCTGCACGGCATCGGTTTTCTCTACTACCTGATCAACAGGAAAGAGAAAAGAGTGATCGAGAAAAACGTCCGAGAGGTGCTCGCCGGCCAGGATGAGAGGTACATCCGGACGGTCATCCGGGAAACCTTCAAAGGGATCTTCACCCACTACTTCGAGAAGATGTTCAACGCGTACCTGGACTGCGACACGGTGAACAGCTACGTGAAGAGCCACTTCACCGTGCAAGGCGCCGACCTGCTCCGAAAGGCACTGGAGAGAGGCAGGGGCTGCATTCTCGTGACCGCCCATTGGGGCGCGGTTGAGTTCATCCCCTGGGTGCTCTTCTCCGAGGGCTTCCCCGCCAGCATCATCCTTGAGTGCGCCACGACGCGCCTTGCCCGCACGCTCCTGGCCAAAACGCGCTACACGAACACGGAGCTGATCTCCTCCTCGTACGGCGGGTCGATCTTCCTCAGGGCGCTCCAGTCCCTCCAGGCCAACCGGGTCCTTATGACCCAGGTCGACGAGGTGGACGCCTGGAGGCGCCGCCGGAGTCACACGATCAAGCTGTTCGGCCGGGACCTGTTCTTCGACAATACCATCGACGTGCTGTCCCACCGCTCCGGCGCGCCCGTGGTCGGAGCGTTCCTCAAGAGGACCGGGCGCCACAGCTACACCCTCATCCTGGAGGACGTCTCCGTGCAGCGCACGGCGGAGAGCACGGCTCGTGACTGCCTGGCCCTGTGGGAGAAGTACGTCACGAACTACCCCGAGCAGTGGTACCAGTGGAAGAAATGGCGTGAGATGACCGCGGCCTAGCCCAGCCGCGCGGAGCTGACGCCCGAATCTATAGACCTCGCGCCCGAAAACGGTGTACCGTGCCGGGGCATGAAGTCTCATACCGAGTACCTCACGTTCAACACGCGCAAGGAGCGGGAGTACATCAATATCACCGGGAAAGTGGAGGCCGCGGTCAGCGCCAGCGGATGCCGGGACGGAATGGCGCTGGTCTCGGCAATGCACATCACCGCCGGCGTCTACGTGAACGACGCCGAGGAGGGCCTCATCCGGGACATCGACGAGTGGCTCGAGGGCCTTGCGCCGCGGGGGGACTACCGCCACCATCGCACGGGAGAGACGAACGGAGACAGCCACCTGAAGAACCTGCTCATCGGCCACGAGGTCATCCTGCCCATCACGAACGGCAGGCTGGACCTCGGGCCCTGGCAGCAGGTGTACTACGCGGAGTTCGACGGCCGCCGGCCCAAGCGCGTCATCATCAAGGTCATGGGAGAATGAGCTCAGTGAAGGTCCTCAAGTTCGGCGGAAGCTCGGTAGCGGACGGGGAGCGCATCGACAGCGTGTGCGCGATCATCGCGGAGGCGGCACGTGAGGGCCGTGCTGCCGTCGTTCTCTCCGCCATGAAGGGAATCACGGATCGCCTCATCACCGCGGCTCGCGCGGCGGAGCAGGGCTCCGACACCTTCCGCCAGATCCTGGAGTCCATCCGCGCAACGCACTTCGACGCGGTGCGGGCACTCTTCCCGCCGGCGGACCAGGCGGCCGTCCTGACGCCGCTTGCCCTCATGTGCAACGAGCTGGAGGAGATCCTCCACGGCGTCGAGCTGATCCGTGAATGCTCGCCGCGCACCCTGGACCTCGTGATGAGCTTCGGAGAGCGGCTCTCCTGCACCCTCGCGGCGGCATACATGCGCTCCAAGGGGATGAACGCGGTCGTGGTGGACGCCCGGGAGATGATCCTCACGAACGATCGCTTCGGATCGGCCGCGGTGAACTTCCCGGAGAGCTACAAGCGCATCCGGGAGCGTCTTGCCGCCGTCAGGGGCATCCCCGTGATCCCCGGGTTCATCGGGGCGACGGAAGGGGGGGTGACCACCACCCTGGGCCGCAACGGTTCCGATTACACCGCGTCCATCATCGGAGCCGGGGCGGACGCGGAGGTGATCGAGATCTGGACGGACGTGGACGGCGTCCTGTCCGCGGACCCCCGGATCGTTCCGGACGCTTTCGTGATTCCCCGCATGAGCTACGAAGAGGCCATGGAGCTGTCCTACTTCGGGGCAAAGGTGATCCATCCGTACAGCATGGTCCCGGCCGTGGAGAGGAACATCCCGCTTCTCATCAAGAACAGCCTCAATCCCGCGGCGCCGGGGACGCTGATCGCCGGCGGCGCGCAGGGACACGAGCACAACGGGTCCCGGGAAAGCCGCCAGCATCCCATCACCGGCATCGCTTCCATCACGGGGATTTCCCTGGTCAACATCGAGGGCGGCGGCATGATGGGCATCCCCGGCTTCGCGGCCCGCATCTTTTCGGCTCTCGCGCGGGAAGGAGTCAACATCATCATGATCTCCCAGGCCTCTTCCGAGCACACGATCTGCCTCGTGTTCAGGACGGAGGAAGGAGAGAGGGCGCTCGCCGCGCTCAACCACGAGCTCGCGCCCGAGCTTTCAGCGCACAGGATCGAGCGCTTCCAGCTCCTGCGGGACCTGCTCGTGGTCTCCGTGATCGGGGAGAACATGGCGGGCACACCCGGCATCGCCGGGAGGCTCTTCAGCGCCCTCGGCAAGGCCCAGGTCAACGTGCTCGTGATCGCGCAGGGCTCCTCGGAGCGCAACATCTCCCTCGTGATCGAGGAGAAAGACCACGCGCTCGCGGTGCGCACCATTCACGCGGCTTTCCTTTCCAGCCACCTGTCGGCAGCCGCCGGCGTCTGAACGGACATGAGCCCGCCGGACCGCATTTCCGTCTTCGCCCCCGCAACCGTGGCCAACGTCGCCTCGGGTTTCGACGTTCTCGGGTTCGCCCTGGAGACGCCGGGGGACGCCGTTACCCTGGAGCGTGTGCCGGGAGGTATGGTGACGGTCGTCTCCATCGAGGGAGACGGCGGAAGGCTTCCCCGGGACCCGGAGAAGAACACGGCTGCTGTCGCTGCCACCGGATTCCTGAAGAAGATCGGCAGGCCGTTCGGCGTCCAGATTCGGCTCACCAAGATGATGCCCTTGAGCTCGGGGCTGGGCAGCTCGGCTGCCAGTGCCGTGGCGGCGGTTTTTGCCGCGAACCTTCTCGCCGGAAGCCCGCTGTCCGGGCGCGACCTGCTCCCCTTCACGCTCATGGCGGAAAAGGCCGCCTGCGGCAGCGCTCACGCGGACAACGTGGCGCCGTCCCTCCTCGGCGGGTTCGTCCTCATTCGAAGCTACGATCCCCTGGACGTCGTTCAGCTCCCCGTGCCCCGCGGCTTGTCCTGTGCCATCGCGCATCCCCACACCGAGGTGCGGACCGCGGATGCCCGTGCCATCCTCAAGAAGGAGCTGAGGCTGGCGGACGCGGTGCGACAGTGGGGGAACCTGGCCGCGCTGGTCGCGGCGCTCTTCATCGGAGACCTCGCGCTGCTCGGCCGCTCCCTGCAGGACGTGGTGGCCGAGCCCGCGCGCTCCCTCCTCATCCCGGGTTTCGCCGTGGTAAAGAAGGCAGCTCTCTCCGCGGGCGCGCTGGGCTGCTCCATCTCGGGCTCGGGACCGTCCGTATTCGCGCTGTGCTCCTCCCGGGACGCCGCGCGCGCTGCCGGAAGCGGCATGGCCGCCGCGTTCCGCGAGGCGGGTCTTTCCAGCGACATCTACATCTCGGACGTCAACACGCGCGGACCGTACGTCCTGGATGACGCGCGTGAAGGCGTGAAGGCCGGCCCGGGGACAGGCGCATGAAATTCGCAAGCCGCGCCAGCCCGCGGCAGGCGGTGAGCTTCCGGGAGGCCCTCTTCACCGGCCTCGCGCCGGACGGCGGCCTGTATCACCCGGTGGAGCGGCCGGACCTCACGGACCTGTTCCCATCGTTCGACGACGCCACTCCCTTCCCCGTGCTGGCGTCCCGCACGTTCGAGCGTCTGCTCTTCCCCGAGCTTTCCGCCGCGGACGTCGAGCGCGTCGTCCGGCGCGCCTTCACCTTCACGCCCGTCCTCAGCAGGCTCGACAGCAGAATCGCGCTCGTCGAGCTCTTCCATGGCCCTTCCTTCGCCTTCAAGGATTTCGGCGCGCAGTTCCTGGCCGCGGCCATGGAGGATTTCCTGGGCCGCGAGACGGGGCGGATCCAGATTCTCGTGGCCACCTCCGGCGACACGGGAAGCGCCGTGGCGCAGGCGTTCTTCCAGAAGCGCAACATCGACGTAGTGATCCTCTACCCGTCCGGCGGGGTGAGCGCGCTCCAGGAAAAACAGCTCACGACCCTGGGCGGCAATGTGCACGCGCTGGAGATTGCAGGCACCTTCGACGACTGCCAGCGGCTCGTCAAGGAAGCATTCCAGGACGCGGCGCTTCGTTCCCGCCTGCGCCTGACGTCGGCGAACTCCATCAACGTCGGGAGGCTTCTGCCGCAAAGCCTCTCCTACATATTCGCCGCGGCGCATCGCGGCGTGCTCGGGGACCGCACGCCGCTCGTCTGCGTGCCCAGCGGCAACTTCGGGAACCTCACCGCCGGGGTGTACGCGTGGCACTGGGGCCTGGCGGTGCGCGGGTTCATCGCCGCGACGAACGTGAACGATGTCGTGCCCGTCTACCTGGAAACGGGGCGCTTCGTTCCGCGCCCTTCCGCCCCGACGCTTTCGAACGCAATGGACGTGGGGAATCCGAGCAACTTCGAGAGGCTGGAAGAGATCTTCCGCGGGGACTGGAGAGGCATGGCCGCGGAGATCCGCGGGGTCTCGATCAACGACGAAAAGACCCTGGAAACCATCCGCGACGTTCACGCGGCCACCGGAATCTTCATCGACCCTCACACCGCCGTGGGTGTCGCGGCAGCGCGGGCCATCCTGGCTTCCTCGAAGGATCTGGCGGAGCACCCGGTCCTCGTTCTCTCCACGGCCCACCCGGGCAAGTTCTCCGAGACGGTCAAGAAAGCAACGGGCAGCGCGCCCGTGCTCCCGGAAAAGCTTGCGGCATGCCTGTCCCTTCCCAAGCGTTCCGTCCGCCTGGGAAAGACTCTCCCCGAGCTGTCAGAGTTTCTCCTGCAAACGTTCGGCTGAGCGGCCGCAGAGCTCCGTCGGTGCGGGCGGCCTGTCGGCGTGCCGCCCGCAGAGTCGCCTTACCGGCGCGCCGCCCGCGCCCGCTTCCTCATCTTCTCCGCGAGGTACGGATTGCCTTTGTCCTTCTGCCAGGCGCGGTAGATCCGGCAGGCCTCGTAGTAGCCTTCCTGGTCGCCGTAGGACGAGGACAGGTCCGCCCGGTAGAGCTCGAGCAGGGTCGGGAACAGCGGGGAGCCGAAGATCTTCTCCGTGCGGTACGGCGGGAGGATCTTGAGCGCGGCCGGCATCATGTGGTAGCGCACGAGAAACTCAACCGGCTCCACGGTCCTCTCGCTGAAGCCCAGCCGCCGGAGGAAGCGCGCCGCGATGCGGGCACCCAGCTCGGCGTGGCCGTCGAAACGCTTGTCGCCGGTATTCTCCGAAACCGGCTTTCCGCTGTCGTGCAGGAGCAGGGAGAGGGAGAGGGTCAGGTCCGGACGCTTCCGGTGCCGGAAGGTGGCCAGCGTGTGCTCCCAGACGTTCCCTTCCGGATGGTAGTCCTTCACGTGAGGGACACGGGTCATGGCGTACAGCTCCGGCCAGGCCGTTGAAACGAAGCCGCTGGATTCCAGGAGCGCGAAGCCTTTTTCGGGGAACCGGGAGGTGAGCAGGCTGACGAGGAGGTCCTTCTGGAACTCAGGCTGCGGCAGTTCGTCACCCGGCTCCCAGCCCAGGGCGGCCCCGTCCACGGTGTAGTGGTAGCGGGACACCAGGCGGGCCGCTTCACAGAGGCCGAGCCAGCGCGGATAGGAGTCCGGGACGAATGTCAGTGTGCCCGCGCGCAGGTCCGGGTACAGGTCGAGCCGGTCGATGAAGACGTTGCGGGCCGGGTCGTACAGCAGCCTCTGAACGGTGAACGGAGCGGGCGGCGGCACGGTCAGTGTCTCCACGCAACAGAAGACCAGACGGTCGTCCCCGTTCTGCACCGCGGCATCCTCCAGGGGGAGCCCCGGAAACTGCAGGTTGTCGAAGGCCTTCGCCAGGGCGACCAGCGAGGAGTCCGTTGCCACGTACAGGGGGCCGGGATCTCTGATTCGGAAGAATCTGTCGAGTGAGGAATAGCTGCAGACAAGGTAGGGGATGTTCTCTTCTTTCAAACGAGCAAGGGCATCGGTCATGAGGGTCCCCCGGTAGCATAGTGTACACAGAACCCGCCGGATCCGTCCACTCTGGGGAGGGGGTGCCCGTCCAATGCCTGCCCGCGCCTGGCCGCGCCTGCCCGGGCCCTCTCGCACCCTCGCCCCGCTACTCGACAAGCGCAGGGATTTTCCTTACAATGAACGCAACGACACGAGAAGGAGAAAAGCATGACAGCAATCGTGTGCGACAGTTGCGGGAAGCAGGTCCCCGGGGCTCGCCGGGAGGTGAACTACTTCACGATCCTGGACAAGGACATCTGCGAGTCATGCCGTGACGAGCTGCTGGACACCACGAAGCAGCAGATGCGTGCCCGCCAGCCCTATTCGTTCAAGGAGTACTACGAGTTCCTGACCAGGAACCTCGCCAAGGCAACGTCCCGGTAGCACGGGCGGACCGGCGGGAGCGGACCCGCGCGGCCCGGTTTCGCGCGCCTCAGATGGTCTCGGACGCCCCTAGACGGCGCGGCCGGCCCGCGGGGCAATGGTCCTGAATCCCGTGTAGGCCGCAAGCGCGGCGGGAATTGCGACGCTCCCGTCTTCCTTCTGAAAGTTCTCCAGGAGCGCTATCAGCGTACGTGAAACGGCAAGCGCCGTGCCGTTCAGAGTGTGTACGAAGGCGTTCTTCCCCTCCTCCCGGAATCGGATCCCCAGGCGGCGCGCCTGGTAGTCCGTGCAGTTCGAAGCGCTCGTGATCTCCCCCCACTCTCCCTTGTCACCCCGCCCCGGCATCCACGCTTCGATGTCGAACTTCCGGTAGGCCGGACCCCCCAGGTCGCCGGTGCACGTGTCGACGATGCGGTAGGGGATCTCCAGCCCCTGGAAGATTCTCTCCTCGATGCCGATGAGCCGGTCCAGCATTTCCTGTGACGCGCTGGGATGGCAGAACACGAACATCTCTACCTTCGTGAACTGATGCACCCGGTACAAGCCCTTGCTGAACTGGCCGGCGGCCCCCGCCTCCCGGCGGAAGCAGTGGGAGACCCCGGCAAAGGTGACCGGCAATGATTCCGCCGGGATCACCTTCCCCGCGTTGAATCCCCCAAGGGTGATTTCCGCCGTGGCGATGAGGCACAGGTCCGTGCCGTCGAGGCTGTAGATGTTGCTCTCCGGGCCCCGCGGGTTGAAGCCGTGGCCGGCAACAATCTCCTCCCGCGCGACGTCCGGCGTGATGAACAGGGTGAACCCTTCACGCATGAGAGTGTCCATGGCGTAGCGGACGAGCGCCAGCTCCAGGATCACCGCCTCGTTTTTCAGGTAGTAGAACTTCTGGCCGGCGACCTTCGCCCCGGTCTCGAAATCCACGAGATCCAGCCGCTGCCCGACCTCCACGTGATCTTTCGGGGTGAAGGAGAACGACGGGACCGTTCCCCACGTCCGCAGCTGCGCGTTTCCGGCCTCGCCTTCACCGAGGGGAGCATCCGGGTGGGACATGTTGGGGATCTTCATCGCCTCTTCGGTGAGCTTCTTCTCCGTGTCTTCGAGCTGCTTTTCCAGCTCCGCGATGCTCTCCTTGAGGCGCTTTCCTTCCTCGATGAGCCGTGCACGGTCGTCCGGGGGGAGCTTGGCCTTCATCCTGTCCGCGTTCGCGTTGCGCGATGCACGCAGGCCCTCGATCTCCTTGAGAAGCGCATTGCGCTGGTCGTAGAGCTCCACGACAAGGTCGGGATTTGCCGTGACGTGGCGGTTCGCCGTGTTCAGGCGCACCGCCTCGATGTTGTCGCGAATGAACTTGAGATCGAGCATGTCGGGATCATAGTCGAGGGCGCACCCCTAGACAAGGATGTCGAGGGCGAGCGAGGCCATGGATGGCCGACAGCGCGCCCCTGGACGAGCGAGCCCAGCAAGGGACGCGTCAGCTCTCCATCTCGGTGGCCTTGCGTGCTGCTGCCTCGACCGCTTCCATGACCGCGGCGGTGAATCCACCCCTCTCCAGCGCGCGAATCCCCTGGATGGTGGTGCCGCCGGCGGAGGTGACCCTGCTCGCCAGCTCCATGGGGTGCGCGCCGTCCTTGAGGAGACTCGCGGCGCTCTCCAGCGCGGAGGCGGCAACGGACAGCGCCACGCGGTAGTCGAAGCCGGCCGCCACGCCGCCGAGCGCCATGGCGTGGACAAAGGCGAGCACGTACGCCAGCCCCGAACCGGAGACGCCGGTCATCGCGGACATGAGCCTCTCCGGGATCTCCAGGGGGGTTCCGACGGCCTCCGCGATGGAGAGTGCGTCCCGGCGCATCTGCTGGTCCGCCCCGGCGTGCAGGGAGACGCCGACCATGGACGCGCCCGTGAGGGCGGCGATGTTCGGCATGAACCGGGCCACGTTCTCCGTTGCCAGCGCTTCGGCGATCGTCTGGACTTTTCTTCCCGTAAGGATCGAGATAACGCGCCGTCCCCGGGAAGCGCTGCGCACTTCGCCGGCCAGCGAAGCGAAATCCTGCGGCTTGACGCACAGCAGCGTCATGTCGCAGCCGAAAGCCTCGGCAGCGTCCCGCGCCGGCTGGACGCCCAGCGTCTTCGCTTCCTGCTCCACGTCCTCCCGCCTGACGTCGAACGCGACGAGCGCCGCCTGGGGCATCTTCTTCCGCAGACCCGCGGCGAAAGCCTTGCCCATGACGCCGAATCCCACGATCCCGATCCTGTTCATGGGCGGGAGTGTAACAGAAAAAGTCACCTCATGCCGATGAGTTTGTGAGGAGCGCGGCATGAAGATTGGAGTGATCTCGGACTCTCACGACAACCTTCCCAACATCCGGAAGGCCGTCGAAGTCTTTTCGAAAAACGGCGTGGAGACGCTCATTCACGGCGGAGACTTCTGTTCTCCATTCACTCTCGCGGAGTTCAAGCCTCTTGCCGATCGGGGCGTCAAAATGCATGCGGTTTTCGGCAATAACGACGGTGATCGCGTTCTCCTTGCCAGACGCGGAGAGGGCTTCTGCTCTTTCACGGACGGTTCGTTGATCGTGACGCTGGGCGGCAGGAAGATCGTTGTGCTCCATTATCCCGATCTCGGTGAGGATCTCTTCCGCCTGGGCGCCTATGACCTCGTCATCTACGGGCACAACCACAAGGTGCGTGTGGAAGGCGGGGAGAAGAAGCTTCTCAATCCCGGCACGAGCTCGGGATACCTGGCGGACAAGGCCACTGTCGCTCTCGTTGAGACAAACGGCATGACGGTGGAGATCGTCACGCTCTGAAGGTTTCGGCTCCTTCCCGAGCTCCCGCTCGAAAAAAAACCCGCAACGCTTGACGAAGCGCGACCCCGGGCCGTAAAGTGTTCAAGTTGGCTCTTTCGCGTGTCGATAAGGATGTGTGAAAGGAAGGTCGTATGACCGTTGAGAGAATTGGCCCGCTCGACCCGGCAGCGAACATAAAAAAGAGCGAGAAGCCTTCGCGTCTCAAGGCAAAGAGCGACGTCGATTCCATCAACGTGTCTGCGGAGGCGCGGTCCAAGGCGGAAGTCTTCAAGGCCACGGAAGCCGCCAAGAGCGCACCGGACGTCCGCATCGACCGCGTGGAAGAGATGAAGCGCAAGCTGCAGGACCCTTCCTATCCGTCGCAGGAGGTCATCGAGAAGGCCGCCGAAGAGATCATGAAGTCCTTCGGCATATAGACGCCTGCGCAGCCTGGGGGTTTCGGCGGAGGTATCCTTCGGGATTCTCCGCTTTTTTTTGCAACCGCGCCGCGCGGCGTGAGCCAGGGGGCAGCGCGAGGGGGGAGTGACGATGCCGGACATCCTGTTCCACGTACCCGCGCGTGTCGTCTTCGGCCTGGACACGGTGAACCGCATCGGCCAGGTCGTTGCGGAGCACGGGGAGCGGGCGTTTCTCGTCACCGAGGCCATCCTCTACGAAGGAAAGCTGATCAACCGCGTGCAGGACATCCTGGACAAGAAGGGCGTCCAGCACATCGTGTTCGACGAGGTCGTGCCCAACGCCACGAGCACCACCGTGGATGACGGTGTCACGCTGGCGCGCGGGTCCCATGCGGACGTCGTCATTGGCCTGGGCGGCGTGCGCACGCTGTCCGTCGCCCGGTGCATTGCCATGACCGCTCCGGGGCCGCACGACATGGACGAGTTCCTCTCCGGCATCCAGCCGGCCGGCGATCCCCTCCCCTACATCGAGGTGCCCACCACCTGCCGCAACCCGTTCATGTTCGTTGACGAGTATCTCATGATCGACGGCCGGGACCGCACCGGCAGGATCGGGCGGACACAGAAGGGAATCACGAAAGCCGCGCTCATCGACCCCAAGCTGTGCCTCACCCTGCCGGCCAAGTACACGGCCACCACCGTGATGGACACACTCCTGGGGTGCATCGAGGGATACCTCTCCTCCCGGGCAAACTTCCTCTCCGACACGTACCTCAGCCGCGCAATTGAGGTGCTCGGGGGCGTCATCAGGGACGGCCTGCAGAACGTGGACGACCTCCGCATGCGGATGAACGCGAGCACCGCGGGACTGCTCCTGGGGCTGGGCCTCTCGACCACCAAGCTCGGCATCGGTTCCGCCCTCTCCTTCGCGCTGAACTCCCGGTTCATGGTCCCGAAGTCCTGGGTATCGACGATCCTCCTCCCCTACGTCCTGGAGTTCGCGCTGAATGTCCGCGGGGACCGGATTGGCCAGATTGCGCGCTTCCTGGGAGAAGATGTCAGCGATGCATCCCCGGTGGAGGCACCGGCGCGCGCGGTCGAGGCTGTCCGGCGGATCGTGTCCTCCCTCGGGCTTCCCACCCGGCTTCGGGAGTTCGACCTGACCCTGGACGAGATGGTCGAAGTTGCCGGGGTTGCCCGCAGCTTCGACATGATGAACTACCTGCCGCGCGTCGTATCCACGGAAGACATCTACGAGCTGATCAAGTCGGCCTTCTGACCATGTACCCGCTGGGAAAGCTTTCCGAGCTCTCACGCAGGACCCGCCAGCGCAAGGTGGCCCGGATTCTCCAGGGCATGGAGGTGGACCTTGGCGGTGGCCGGCCCTGTGATTTCGGCTACCTGGCGGAGCTTCTGGCGCTGCTGGATGCCGACGCGCCCCGCATCAGCCACGACGCGCGCACCATTGCGGAGGAACTGTCACGGCCGGGAGGCCCGGACAGCGCCGGTGTCCTGAGGGGGCTGAACGTTCTTCGAAACGATCTCCTCCACGAGATCCGGGCAGAGCCTGCCGAATGGGACCTGGTGAATCCGCAGACCGGCCTGCTGGATCGCACCGGCGTGAAGGTTTTTCCCCTCCGCGTCTTCCTGGAAGACCTTCGCTCCCCTTTCAACGTGGGCTCGATTTTTCGAACGGCCGAGGCCTTCGGAGTGGAACGGGTGTTCCTTTCCCCGCGCACCCCTCTGCCAACGCATCCCCGCGCGTCGAAAACCGCCATGAACGCGGAACGCTCTCTTCCGTGGGAAGTGCGGGAGCTCGATACATTGCGCGCAGAGGAGGGCTTGTTCGCCCTGGAGCTGGGGGGAACGCCGATTGACCGGTTCTCCTTCCCGCCGCGAGGCACGGTGCTCGTCGGCTCCGAGGAGCTGGGACTGAGCCCGGAGGCCCTTCGGCTTGCCGATCAGGCGCTGGGGCGTGTGAGCATCCCGCTGGCGGGCGCCAAGAGGTCCCTCAACGTCGCCGTCGCATTTGGCATTCTCATGGAGGCGTGGCGGGCTGGGCTGGAGCGTCCGTGACGGCGCGCCCTGCTGACGCGCCGGCCGGGACATCTTCAAACCTCACCCCGCGCCACTGCTGAAACGAGAAGAACCACCGCTCCCGGAACTTCCACGCCCGCACGATGCGCCCTTCCGCCATGCGTGACAGGATGGGGGCTATTGTATCAAGGAGAGAGAGCGGAGCCTTCCGGGACGTGCCCAGGAGCACGGAACGGGGCAGGATCACGGAGAGCTCCCGGTCCGGCATGTGAGCTTCCAGGAGCTCTCCGGATTCCGTTTTCACCGTGGCCACGGCGCTGAGCCGCCGGTCCCGCAGCTCCGGACGCATGCTGACAACCGTACCTTTCATTCCCTTTGTCACGATGCACCTCCACGATGTCTAGACGGGGAGGGAAGGAACGGCGCTTGAAACAGGATCTATCGCTTCAGAGCTCTTTCAATTTCGGGCTTGTTGAATCCGATGATGATCTTCCCGTTCACGTCGATGACGGGAACTCCCATCTGCCCGGATTTCCTCACCATCTCCTCTGCCTTGCGCTGGTCGACCGCCACGTTGTACTCCGTGAAGGGCACGTGCGACGTGCGGAAGAACTCCTTTGCCACCTTGCAGTACCCGCATGTCGGGGTCGTGTAGATCGTCACTGCCATGGAATCCTCCAACAATTATATATCGATTTTAATATATAGTTCCGCGTTCGTCAAGCGGCCCACAGCTGTTGGACCGCCAGCCTTGGGAAGGCCTGCCGGTCTGAATGCCCGGCTCACTGGAACTTGGAGCGCTGGTCCTCGAATGCCTGGGAAAGCCTCTGCTGGATCCTCGCCAGCTGGTCCTCCGTGGTGATGCCGAAATCCTTCAGCACGGAGGAGTTGATCTGGTCGAAGCCGATGCGCTCACGCTCCACGTCGCACACGACGTTGGCCATGTACACGCAGGCAACAATGTCGCGGTGCTCGGGGGGCGCCTGCGAGGGCTCGTGGTGGTAGCGGATGGCGGAGATGAGCTGCTCCGGGAAGTTCCACTTGCGGGCGATGAGGGCGCCGACCTCCGCATGGTTCAGCCCGACGGAGAAATCCTCCAGGAGCTTGGCCGGGATGGCCTTCTCCTTGCAGATCTTCGTGATCCGATCCAGAAGGTCGGGATGGAGCGAGGCAATGACGATCTGGCCGAGATCGTGAAGAATGCCGCCCACGTACACGTCGTCCAGGAGCTCCTTCTTCCTCTTGAAGCTGCGCGCCAGCATGTACGCGTAGAAGGCCACGCGGTACGCGTGCGTCCACATGGAGCGCATCTCGCTGTACTTCTCCCCCAGGACCTTCTGCGTCCCGTACGAGTACAGGAGGTTGCGCACTCCCTTGGTCCCCACGAGCTTCACGGCCTCCACGATGTTGTCCACGCGCTTGGGAAGCATGAACTGCGCGGAGTTCACCAGCTTCAGGAGGTCCGCCGTCATGGAGGGATCCACGCTGATCTCCCGGGCGATGTCGGAAAGCTCGTGGTTGGGGTCCGCGAGGAGCTTCTGCAGATTGATGATGTTCTCGGGGAACTGGGGAAGCGTGTCCACTTCCCTCACGAGCACGCCCGTGAGCATGTTCAGCTGCTCCAGGTGCACCTCGGAGAAGGGGATGGTGATGCTGGCCACCGTCTCCCCGTCCTGGGTGTCGATGGAGAAGCACTCCTCGGTGAGCCCGATCTTCTTCATCATGAGAACGAGGATCACGATGCCCAGGCCGGCGCCCTCCGAGCTGTCCAGCACGGTGGCGAACGCCTCCTCCAGGGAGCTGAACGCGCGGGAGCGGGCCAGGCGGTCGTAGACGCGGATCTGCTCCTTGCGCGTGATCTCCACGTTGTTGCGGACCGCGATGCTGAGCGTCTTGCCCTTCGTCTGGAAGATGATCTTGATGTAGAGGCCGAGCTCCTTCTGCTTCTGGAGGTAGTGCTGGATGTTGTCGAACGTGTCCTGCTTGAACGTCTTCATCCCCAGGTCGTAGTCCTGGTCCTTGTTCAGGTCGAGCTTCTTTTCCAGGAAGTACACGCGCTTGGTGTTGGCCTTCTTCGCGTTCACTGCCAGCTCCCGCAGGCAGTAGGACAGCGGCTCCTTCAGCCTCTCCTGTCCGAGCTCGCCGAGGAAGCCTTCCAGGACCCTGTCGAGATAGATTTCCGTTTCGTGGGGGAGCGTGTAGGTCTTGAACGTGAGGGGAATCGCGTCGTGAGCCGCTCTTTTTATCTGCCCTACATCTATTTCAGTCGACATGGATCCCCCGCATCGGAAGATGTCTGCAGAAATAAGCGTAGCGGAACGGGAATACGGTGTCAAGCAAATCACCTTTCCGATCGATCAAGGAGGCGCCTCAAAATGTCCAAATGCTCTTTTTCCATGCTTGCCAGTGCTTCGAACGCTTTCTTGACGGTCGGGATCTTGCTCATTCTCCGCAGGTTCCCGTAGAAGATCCACGTCTTCTCCTCCTGCTCGAGGGCCGCGGACAAGTCCGCTTCCCATTCCCGCAGCGTCTCGCCGGTGAGCGGGCGGATCCGATCGAACCCCTCGTAGAGATGCCGGTCGAGCATGGCCTGCAGCTCCTCCAGGGACAGCTTCCCCTCCGCGGCATCCATGAGGATCCTGCGGTGCGAGTCTTCTTCTTCTATCAGGTGACAGAGGCTCGCGTCGAGATCATCGCTGCAGCTGCGGCCCGTGCCCAGCCGCTGGCGGAGCTTCGTGTAGGTCGACAGCGCCTCCGTCTCGAAGGCGAGCGCGCTTTTCAGCACCCCGCGGAGAATCCAGCGCGACAGGACTCCTTTCATGATCATCCCTTGATCGCTTCCACCAGGGTCCAGGCTCCGAAGCCAAGAAACACAACGGCAGCCAGGAACTTCATGATACGCTCGGGAACGAACCGTCCCAGCAGTCCGCCGAGGGCTACGCCCAGAAGGGAAGTGAGTACGAGGGCCAATGATGCGCCCAGGAAGACGGACAGGGGCGACTTCGACTCCGAGGCGAACGCGAACGTGGAGATCTGGGTCTTGTCGCCGAGCTCGGCAAGAAAGATCATGAGAAACGTCGACCCGAGAATCTGGAGATTGACCGTCATAGCGCGAGTATAGCAGGAAACCCGGCATTGTGGATTCCCGGCAGCGGCGTATAATGGGCGATGGATATTTCCCGATGAAGAAAACCCGGATCGCCAACGGCATCTTCTGGGTGGAAGTCCCCGAAGCGGACCTTCGAATCGTCTGCGGCTGCCCGGCGGATTGTGTCAAACACCTTCGGAAAAGCGGCGTGATCACGACGGTGGAGCGCAGCGGAGTGACCTTCGAAACCGGCCCGAACGCGATCCTCCTTTCCGACACGCCGGTGCAGAACGGCAGCTTCTCCAACCTTGTGGAGTTCCCCCTCCTGCAGATGTTCTACCGCCAGGGGATGCTGCTCCCGGGCCATCCGAACGAGGGAAAGCGTCCCCTGCTCATCGGACTGCGGGAGCAGGTCACGTCCCAGGCGGACTACTTCTTCCGCGGCAACTATGGCCTGGCGTCCGTGGAAGAAATCATGGCCTGCGGAGTGCCGGAGGACACGGCGCGGCAGTTGTTCCAGATCAAGCTGTTCTTCGCGTTCGGGCGCATCCGCCCCATGGAAGAGCTGGTGGACCTGCGGCCCGTGGAGGCGGAGGCAGTGATGCTCGCGCCGGACGTCTACGTGCATCGCCGCGGTTTCAACCGCTACGCTTTCCTCTCTGCCGAGGGGACCGTGGAGGTGGACCTTTCCCTGGGGCCGGAAGAGGACTACGAGCCGCCGTACCATCTCCCCCCGGTGACACTGTCGAAGGAAGAGTTCTCCATTATCCACATCGGCGAAGGGGATGGATGGGATGTCGATCGGCCCTGCATGGGAAGCATCGTGTGCTCCCGAGGGCTCCTCTACCTCATCGATGCCGGCCCGAACATCGAGCAATCCCTGGCTTCCCTGGGCGTCCGGGCGAACGAGATCCAGGGCGTGTTCCACACGCATTGCCACGACGATCATTTCGCGGGGCTGCCCTCCCTGGTGCACGTGGGCCGCCGGATGAGATACTTCGCCGCGCCGGTCGTCCGCGCGACCGCGCAGAAGAAGATGGCTGCCCTCATGGGGATCCGGGAGGAGCAGTTTCACGAGCTCTTCGAAACGCACGACCTCGTCCCCGGTCAGTGGAACGGTGTGGACGGCTTCGAGGTGATGCCGCTCTACGCACCCCATCCCGTGGAGACGACGGTGCTCATGTTCCGGGCGGACTGCCAGGGCGCTGCGCGCACGTACGCGCATCTCGCCGACATCACATCGTTTGAAATCCTGGACAAGCTGAAGGGAGCGGACTCCGTCCTGGAGCCGTTCCGCCGGGAAATACTCCAGCAGGTGGACGTGAAGAAGCTTGACGCCGGCGGAGGCCTGATCCACGGCCGGGCGCTGGACTTCTCGCAGGACCCGTCGCCCCGCATCATCTTCAGCCACGGAATGCCCGGGCTCTCTGCGGAAGAAAAGACGTTCGGCGCCATCGTTGCGTTCGGCGCCGCCGACGTCCTCATACCGGCGCAGGAAGAAACGGCAGGACCGTCCACCGCCGCCGCGGCGCGTGTGAACAAGGGCGACCTCGTCGGATTCCTCAGGTCGACGAGGCTTTTCGGCAGCTGCCTGTACGAAGACACCCTGGAAAGCGCTGCCGCGGCCATGAGGCCGCGGTCAATTGCAGCAGCCCGGCGGGTGAGGACACCCCGGGCGCCCGAGCTCTACCTCGTGTCGGAGGGGGAGATCACTCTCTCCATCGGGGGACGGTTCGTCGAGTCCGTCGGGCCGGGCGACTTCTGGGGAGAGGAGCAGATCGTCCACGAGGGAACGCTCCTGTACGAGGCGCGGGCCGCGTCCGCGGTCCGGTATTTCGTGGTGCCGGCCGCCGTCCTGGATGGAGTTCCCTCCGTGCGATGGAAGCTCTTCGAGAGCTTCGGCCGAAGGATGCGCCGCTACCGTTCCGCGGTGCCTTTCGAGTGGCAGGAGTTCTTCAGCGTGGGCGACAAGACGATGGATGACCAGCACAAGCGGCTGTTCGCACTTGCCGCGGGCCTGTCGGAGACGATCGAGCACGGAGGCTCCGCCTTCCGAATAAACGAGAAGAAGAGGGAGTTCGTCTCCTACATCCGCTTCCACTTCGCCGCGGAGGAGGAGCTCCTGGCAGGCCGCGGATATGACGGGATCGAACGCCAGAAGACGGAGCATGCCGGGCTGCTGTCACGTATCATGGGCGCCGCGGACCTCGCCGACATACGACCTCCGCGCACGGCGGCATCA
>DATKLM010000147.1:0-28320 GCA_035542415.1 Spirochaetia bacterium | reverse complement strand
GTTATCCGCCCGGCTCCAGCACGATGTCGAAGGTTCCGACCACCGCGCCGCGCGTCGGGAAGCACTCCGTCTGGATGGGCAGGAAGCCGTCCGCGGCGACGTTCATGTGGATGTGCGGCGGAATGCCCGCGCCGGGCGCGCCGGGGAAGATGCTCTCCAGCCGGTACTGACCTTTCTTGTCCGCAACCACGGTGCCGCGAAGCGCATCCGTGTAGCCCTTGGGACCGGCCATCCAGAACTCGATGGTTGCGCCGGCGAGCGGCTGGCAATCACCGGATGCCCGCACGGTGCCGGTGAGGATGAACCCTTTTCCGACAACCGAGCGCATCGGGGCCGTGGGCTTGTAGGAGGCGTCAAGGATCGCGCCCTGCGTGGCGGTGCATTCCGCAGCGGCGGCTCCGGCGGAAAGAAATGCGAAAAGGATGCCGGCGGCGACAAGGATCGCTTTTCTCATGGGACCTCTCTGAGCATCCAATATACTGATTCCCGGGCGCGGCGGATTTGCGGATGCAGAACAGGACGCGCGTTGTGCGCGGGACGTCGCGCGTTGCCCGGCCCTGTCGTCTATGTTAATACTTACCGCATGAGACGAATCCTCCCTGCGATTCTCCTTGCAGCCGGTGTTTCCTCGCTGCTTTTCGCGCAGGCCGGCCGCAAGGGCCCGATCGTCGACAAGGTGCTCTTCGACGTGAGAATGCAGGAGGACATCGCGCTGAAGGACGTTGCGGAGGGGCGCACGGACCTGTTCATGTACGGAGTGCAGGGCCCGACGTTCCGGGCGCTGCCGCCGGACACGCAGAAAAAACTCGACGTGTACAACGTGCCGTCAGGAAGCTGGTCCATCATGGTGAACCCGGTTCCCAACGAGGCGCCGTACACGGTCAGCGCTGACGGGAAGGACTCCTTCAACCCGTTCGCCATCCGGGAGGTGCGTTACGCGCTGAACTTCCTCATCGACCGGAAGTACATCGTGGACCAGATCCTGGGCGGCGCCGGGCAGCCCATGTTCACGATGGCAACGCCGGGGCAGCCTGGCGCCAACCGCTACAACCTCATCCCGGTCAAGCTCGGGCTCACGCCCTCGGGCAATGAGAAAAAGGCAATCCAGGACATCACGGCCGCCCTTTCACAGGCCGCGGAGCTGCCGACCCTGAAAGGAAAGCTCGTCAGGGGAGACAAGTTCTGGCAGTGGAACGGCCAGGACCTCAGCGTGAAGTTCCTCATCCGGGTGGACGACCCGAACGGCCGGGTGCGTGAAGGCCGCTACATCGCGGACCAGGTGGAGAAGGCCGGCATCCGCGTGGAGAGGCTGGAGTGGGACCGGGCCAAGTGCACCGAAGTGGCCTACAAGAGCGACCCGGCGCGCTGTGAATGGAACCTCTACACGGAAGCCTGGGGAGCCGGCGACACGCGGCAGTACTGGGACAACATCGTGGCCCAGATGTACGCGCCGTGGCAGGGATACCAGGCCGGCGGCGTCAATGCGCAGTTCTGGCGCTATCGCAATGACGAGATCGACAAGCTGACCCGGAGTGTCCGAAACGGCCAGTTCAAGGACTCTTCCGGCTACTGGGACCCCATCCTCAAGGCAACGGAACTCGGCCTCACCGAGGCAACTCGAATCCAGGTGGCGTCCCTTTCGCAGTTGTACGCGGCAAACAGGTCCCGGTTCAACCGTCGGATGGTCTACGGCCTGGGAGACGGCCTGAACGGCTGGTCCATCATCACGGCGGACGTGAAGCCGGACAGGGGCGGCACCCGGACGCTGCGTGTCACCCAGCTTTCAGCGCGCGGCTCTCTTTTCTCCAGCGCCTGGGACCCGGTGGGTGTGGATGGATTCCAGGACCAGTACAGCCTGTTCATTTCAGAGCCCACGGTGGACCGCGCCACCTTCGTCACGCCGAACACTGCCGTTGACGCGCCGCTTCGCGCGAACTGGAAGGATGTTCTCACGAAGGTGGCCCTCGGGGCCGACGACAAGGGATCACCGACCGTGGAAGGCCAGATACCCGTCCCACCGGAGGCGGTGCTGTACAATCCGAAGACGGCGGCCTGGGAACCGGTGGGTCCCGGCGTCACGTCGTTCAGCAGGGCAACCTACACGTACAAGTGGGGCACCTGGCACACGGGGATTCCCATCGGGACCGCGGACATCATGTACGCGCAGGCGTTCACGGAGAAATGGATCACGAGGCTCGCAGATTCGGACCGCGCCTACGATGCCGGGTATGAGAGCGTGATGAGGCCTGGCCAGGACACGATCCGCGGAATCGTCGTGAACCCGGATTCCTCCATCACGGTCTACTACAATTTCAACCACATGGACCCGGCGCGCATCGGGGCCAGCGGAGCGCTGTACACGTCCGTCAGCGCCTCCAACCAGCCGGTGAACTGCTCCTGGGAGATCGTCGAGGCCCTGGAAAAAATGGTGTCAGAGGGCGGCGCCTCAGGAACGGCGTGGAGCTTCTCCTCCGACCCGGCGTACACGGAGGTGGACGTCCTCAACCCGAAGTGCCTGGATGACATCACGGCCAAGCTGAAGGAGTTCGTCGCCAGCAGCTACGTGCCGGATTCCATCAAGCAGTTCACAACACCCGAGGCGTGCATGGAGAGGTACAAGGCCGCAATCGCGTGGATTGCCGCCCATCACAACGCGTACATCAGCAACGGCCCGTTCTTCATCGACGCGGTGGACACCGGAGCGAACTTCGTCCAGCTTTCCGCGTTCCGGGATCCCTCCTATCCGTTTGAAGCCGGGTACTGGAACCGCTACTTCAAGACATCAACCACGCGGATCGATGCCGTCACGCCGCCGGCGCTTGCCGCCCACGGGAAGCCCATCATCATCGGGCTTCGCGTTTCCACGGTGGAGTACCCCGAGTCCACGGCGACGCCGGCGGACGCCACGGCGCGCGTGAAGCTCACCATGCTCGCCTCGGGGGCTGAGAAAGTGTACCGGGGAGTCTTCCTCAAGCCGGGGCAGTACACGTTCACCATCCCGGCAGCAGACACGAAAGCGCTCGCCGCGGGAACGTACACGATCATCGCGGAGTCCCAGCTTCGCGGCGAGACGCCGTCAGTGGCTTCCTCGACGCTGCTGCTCTTCTAGGGGGAGCGGGGCAGGCGGCGTGTACCTTCGTTACGCCATCCGCAGAATCCTGAACGCCGCCGCGATCTTCATCATCGAGATGATCATCTTCTCCATCCTGTTCACGGCAACGGCGGAGCAGACCCTGCGCGCGCAGATCGAGGAGACCGTCCAGCGGGAATCCGCGCGGCTGGACAAAGCCAACGCGGAACAGGTCCGCGCGTTCATGGCGGAACGGCGCGCGTATCTCACCCGGATCTACCGGCTGGACCGCCCGCGGTTTGAGCGCGTGCTGTGGCGCGCGCTGGACACGGCCGCCTTCCGGTTCGGAAACTCCATCACCATCAAGAGCTCCCGCGGCGAGCGTGACGTGTGGCTCATCATCCTGGAGACGCTTCCGCGCACGGTTCTGCTCTTCACGCTGTCCATCGTGCTGGAGGCCGGGCTGGGAATCTGGCTCGGGGTGAAACAGGCCCGGAGACCCGGCAGAGCGCTGGACAGGTCCTCCTCTGTCATCACGATGATTGTCTACGGGCTGCCGTCGTGGTGGGTGGCGATGCTCGCCATCATGTTCCTTGCCTACCGACTGCCGCTCTTCCCTTCGGGAGGCATGCACTCCCTGCCGCCGCCGCAGGGGCTGGCCGCCGCGCTCGATCTGGCCTGGCACGCGGCGCTTCCGCTTGCCGTGCTCGTTGCCGTGAACTTCTGGGGAGTTGCGCTTCTGTCGCGCAACATCGTGCTGGGCATTCTCCAGGAGGACTACATCACGGCTGCACGGGCGCGCGGGCTCCCGGAGAGGACGGTGCTGTTCGGGCACGCCATGCGAAGCGCCGCTCCGCCGCTTGCGACAATCGCGCTCCTGTCCCTGCTGTCGTCGGTGTTCGGCAACATCGTCTTCGAGGGGATCTTCAGCTGGCCGGGAATCGGGAACCTGTACTGGATCTCCGTCCAGCAGGGAGATACCGCGGTCACGCTGGGCCTGCTCGCGGTGACCACGGCGCTGTACGTGGCCGGGCTTGCCGCGCTGGACCTCATGTACGGCCTTCTGGACCCGCGCATCCGCAGGGAGGCGTCGCGGTGAGCTCAGCCTCGGAAAAAAAGCGCGCGCCAGAAGGCGCCCCCCGCCCGTGGCTCCGGGATCTCCTTGGAGGCTTTGCCTCGGAACCGGCTGGCGTCGTCGGGCTTCTCATGCTTCTGCTCTTCCTGGCAGGAGCGGCACTCGAGAAGCGGCTGATCACCTATCCCCTCACGGATTCGCGATGGCACGATATCACGTACTGGGACGAGCTGCCGGCGAATGCCCCGCCGGCGTGGACGAATGCCCTGGCCCGGCAGAAGTCCGCGGTTTCTCTGCTGTCCGCCCCGACGCGCCGGACCGAGGAAACCTCCGGAAGCGCCCGGCTTGTAACGGACGTCTTCTCCTACGAGTACCGCTACGACCTGCCTCCGCGGGATCTCCTCATCCACTTCAGGGCCGCGGGCGACATGCCCGTCGCGCTCACCCTCACCCGGCCTGACGGAGAGGAGATCACGCTTTCCCGGGAGCAGGTTGCCGGCGCGGAAGGCACCGATGTGCGGATCTCCTTGGACAGGAGCGCGGGCCAGGCAGCCTTCGGCCTGCTGCAGGAGCACGAGCCTGCCGACGTGATGGCCGGCGCAGACGCGGACAGGATCCGTCCGACCTCCGTGCTCTTCGCTCAAGGCGCGCCGGGGATGCTGGCCAATCCCGTCGCGCTGAAGGGGACCTACCAGATCACGCTGCTTGCAGTGGAGTCAACAGAGAAAGCACGGATCTCGGATGAGTCGCTGTCCGTGGTGGGGCGGGTGAGCGGGCTCCTGGGCACGGACAGCTCGCGGCGCGATCTGTGGAGCGGCGTGGTGGCGGGAATCAAGTGGGCCCTCCTCATCGGCCTTCTCACGGCGTTCGTGTCCGTGGGCATCGGCGTGATCTGGGGCGTGACGGCGGCGTACTTCGGGGGCGCCGTCAACTGGCTCATGCAGAGGATCTTCGAGATCTTCTCCAACCAGCCGCTCCTTCCCCTCCTCATCGTGATCAGCGCCGTCTTCAAGCCCAGCATCTGGTTTCTCATCCTCATCATGAGCGTGTTCTTCTGGACAGGGCCGGTGAAGGCCGTGTACGCGCTTGCCCTCCAGATCCGGGAGGAGACCTTTATCGAGGCCTCCCGCGCGCTGGGCGCGCGCAGCCGCCGCATCATCTTCCGGCACATGGTTCCCCTTCTCATTCCCTACGCGTTCGCCTCCATGGCTCTGTCCGTGCCGGGGGCCGTGGTGTATGAGTCCACGGTCAGCCTCCTCGGCCTCGGCGATTCTTCCATTGTAACGTGGGGCCAGGTCCTCCATGACGCGTTCACCGGCGGCGCCGTCCTGGGCGGCCTGTGGTGGTGGGTGGTTCCCCCCGGGTTGATGATCTCCCTCATGGGAATGACGTTCTCCTTCATCGGCTTCGCGATGGACGCGATCCTCCACCCGAAGCTCCGGGTGCGATAGGAGCGGGAGACAGGGGTGACCGATACCGTCATGACGGTGGAGAACCTTTCCCTTCACTACCTCACCCGCCGGGGCGCCGTGCGCGCGGTGGACGACGTGAGCTTCCAACTGACCCGCGGAGAAACCCTGGGCCTGGTAGGCGAATCCGGGTGCGGCAAGACGAGCCTTGCCACGGCGCTCCTGGCGATGCCCTCACCACCGGGCCGGATCGTTTCGGGGAGGATCCTCGTGGAAGGGACGGACATCCTGACGCTGCCGGAGCCGGCGCTTCGCTCGCGCATCCGGTGGGAGAAGATCTCCATGGTCTTCCAGGGTGCCATGAACAGCCTCACGCCGGTGTACACGGTGGGCCGCCAGATGCGGGAGACGCTGCAGCGCCACCGGCCCGCCTCCCGCGCTGAGGCGGAGTCCCTGATCGAGCGATACGTCCGCCTGGTCGGGCTTCCGCCGGAGGTCGTGCACCGCTACCCCCATGAGCTCTCCGGCGGCATGAAGCAGCGCGTGGTGATCGCGGCCGCCCTGTTCCTGGAGCCGCGCATCGTCGTCATGGACGAGCCGACAACGGCGCTGGATGTCATCGTCCAGGCGCAGATCCTCAATACCATCAAGGAGCTGAAGACAGCGCTGGACCTGTCCCTGATCTTCATCACGCATGACCTCGCCACGGAGGCGGAGGTGGCAGACCGGATCCTCGTGATGTACGCGGGGCGGGTCGTGGAGACGGCCGCAAACGAACACGTGTTCGGCGGAGAAGCCTGCCACCCCTACACGGCGATGCTGCTTGCAGCAACGCCCCGGCTGCACCGGAGGGCCTCGGGGCTTGCTTTCATTCCCGGGACGCCGCCGGACCTCCTGGATCCGCCCAAGGGCTGCCGGTTCCGCGCCCGCTGTCCTTTTGCGTTTGCGCGCTGCGGGGAGGAGCCTCCCCTCCGGGAAGTTTCTCCCGGCCACGAGGTGGCCTGCTGGAGGTTCGAGTGACGGGAGGCGGCGCGCTTCTTGCGGTCAGCGACCTTGCCGTCAGCTTTTCCGTGCGCCGGTCCCTGCGGCAGGTGCTTGCCGGCCAGCGCTCCCTGGTTCGCGCCGTGGACGGCATCAGCTTTGGCGTCGGCAGGCAGGAGATCCTGGGCCTGATCGGGGAGTCCGGGTGCGGAAAGACCACGACGGGCAGGCTCGTCATGAAGCTCCTGCGTCCTTCCGCAGGGAGCATCAGCTTCGACGGGAGGGACATCACTCGCGCCTCGGGCATGGAGGCAGCGCGGTACCGGCGGCGCGCCCAGATGATCTTCCAGGATCCCTACGCCTCCATGAACCCGCGGTTTCGCGTCCGCGACGTTCTTGCCGAGCCGTTGTCCATCCATCGCGTGGGCGCGGGCCGGCGCGAGCGGGCGGGGCTCATCGAGAAGGCGCTCGCCGAGGTGAAGCTCGAGCCGGTGGAGGAATACCTGGACCGGTTTCCCCACATGCTCTCCGGCGGGCAAAGGCAGAGGGTGGCTACGGCGCGGGCGCTGATCCTCTCCCCGGAGCTCCTCATCGCTGATGAGCCGGTATCCATGATCGACCTCTCGACGCGCGCGGAAATACTCGCCATGATGAAGGAGGTGCAGAGGGCGCGGGGTCTCAGCATCCTCTACATCACCCACGACATCTCCACGGCGCGTTTCTTTGCGGACAGGCTGGCCGTGATGTATCTCGGCAGGATCGTGGAGACGGGATCACCGGAAGACATCGTGGAGCGGCCGGCTCACCCGTACACGCGCGCGCTGATATCCGCGGTGCCGGAGCCCGAGCCCGGCCGGGTGAAAACGATCCGCGCGCTTCCCATCAGCGGGGAAGTTCCGTCAGCCGCGCGCATTCCGCCGGGGTGCCGGTTTCACCCGCGCTGCCCGTCCGCAACGGAGCATTGCCGGCGCGACCCCGAGCCGGTGCTTGAGGATGTCGGACCCGGTCACGCCGCCGCGTGCAGAAGATGGAAGGAAATCTAGTTGGATGTACCGAGAAGACGGGAGGCTGAAATGCTGGACGTGAAGCAGGTGCGGTCCCATTTTCCGGCCCTGGAGTCGGGGGTGATCCATTTCGACAACCCGGGGGGCACGCAGATCGCGCGTGAGGCCCTGGAGCGCATGCGGGACTACCTTGTGAATCGAAACGCCAACCACGGCGGTGCCTTCCGCTCGAGCCGGGAGTCCGATGCCATGGTGGTTGAGGCCCGGCGCGCGCTTGCGGACCTTTTCAGCGCAGCGCGCCCGGAGGAGATCTCCTTTGGCCAGAACATGACCTCCCTGACGCTGCACGTCTCGCGGAGCATCGCGCGCGAGCTTTCCCCCGGGGACGAGATCGTGCTGACGCGGCTGGACCACGACGCAAACGTGACCCCGTGGGTTCTTCTCGCCCGAGACTGCAGATGCACCGTGCGCTGGGTTGATTTCGATCCTGAGACCTGCGCGTGGAGCATCCGGGAGCTGGAGCGCCAGCTCGGTAAAAAGACGAAGCTCGTCGCGGTGGGATACGCATCCAACGCCACGGGCACCATTTCACCGGTCGCGGAAGCGGTGAAGGCGGCTCACAGTGTGGGAGCCCTGTGCTTCGTGGACGCCGTGCACTACGCTCCGCATGGCCGTATCGATGTCTCAAGCCTCGGGTGCGACCTCATGGCCTGCTCCGCGTACAAGTTCTTCGGCCCCCACATCGGCATTCTCTATGGAAAGTACGAGCTCATGGATCGCCTCTCCGCGTACAAGGTTCGGCCCGCGGGTGATGCCCCGCCGGACAAGTGGGAGACCGGTACGCAGAGCTTCGAGTCGATTGCCGGTGCGCTCGGCGCGGTGGAGTACCTGGAGTGGGTGGGCCGTGCGTTCGGAAGCGGGGCACCGGCTTCGCAGGCCGGTTCGCGGCCGGCAGCTCTGCGGGCCGGCATGTGCGCCATCCGCTCGGGAGAACAGAACCTCTCCCGCGCGATGCTGGATGGCCTCACCTCGGTGGGGGGGCTGAAGATCCACGGGATCACCGATCCTGCGCGTTTCTCCCAGCGGGCGCCGACATTCGCGTTCACCATGGACGGCCTGCATCCAAAGCGGATCTGCGAGCGTCTCGACCAGGCCGGCATCTGCGCCTCTGACGGCAACTACTACGCCCTGGAAGTGACCACGCGCCTCGGTCTGGAAGCCTCGGGCGGCATGGTCCGCACGGGCGCCGTGCACTACAACACGGTCGAAGAGATCGAAAAGCTCGTGGACGTCCTGGGGGCGATTCGAAAAGAGCGATGAAAAGCTACCGTTGGGACGCGGAGGAGTATGCGCGCAACTCCTCCGCTCAGCTCGCGTGGGCGCGGGAGTTGATCGGAAAGCTCTCTCTTCGCGGGCACGAGCGCATCCTCGATATCGGCTGCGGAGACGGGAAGATCACGGCGGAGCTGGCGCGGCTCGCTCCTCGGGGAGAGGCCGTTGGCGTGGACAACTCGGAGGAGATGATCCGCCGGGCCTCCGCCGCGTTCCCTGCCGCGTCCATTCCCAACCTGAGCTTCAAACGCATGGATGCCGGCGCTCTTTCCTTCGAAGCTCCCTTCGACGTGGCGTTCTCCAACGCGGCGCTCCACTGGCTGCGGGATCATGCCTCCATGCTCCGGGGAGTTGCGGCCATCCTGAAACCGGGCGGCCGGCTCCTCTTCCAGATGGGAGGAAGGGGCAACGGGGCGGAGATCTTTTCCGTTCTCGACGAGATGATCGCTGCCGATCCGTGGCAGCGGTATTTCCCCGGCATCGAGTTCCCGTGGGGGTTTTACGGACCGGAGGAATACGCCGGCTGGCTGGCAGACGCCGGACTGCGGGCCAGGCGCATCGAGCTTCTCCCCCGGGACATGAAGCAGAAGGGCCGTGACGGGCTCATCGGCTGGGTCAGGACGACGTGGATGCCGTATACCGAGCGGGTTCCCGAGGCGCTTCGAGAAAAGTTCCTCTTTGAAGCAGTGGACCGCTACCTCGGGCGGCGCCCGCTGACCGCGGACGGAGACGCCGTTGTCCGCATGGTGCGCCTCGAAGTCGAGGCGGAAAAGGCCTAGGCTTTTGCCTCCGCGGCACGTGCGGCGCCCGAGCGCATTCCCGCGAACACGCGGGCGAGCCGCCTGATTCCTTCCTCGATCATCGCCTCGTCGGCGTTGGAGAAGTTCAGCCGCAGCGTGTTTGCCCCGCACCCGTCGGTGAAGAACGCCTGCCCGGGCACGAACGCCACCTTCTCCCTGATCGAGCGATCGAAGAAGTCCATGGACGACATCCCCTCCGGAAGCGTCATCCAGAGGAACATTCCGCCCTCGGGCTTCGTGCAGGAGACCTCCGGCGGGAAGAGCGTCTTCACCATCTCCACCATGAGGTCCCGCTGACGGCCGTAGAGCCGGCGGATCATCGCGATGTGCCCGTCAACGTCGTTGTCCGTCACGTAGCGGTGCAGGACGCGCTGGGCAAAGCCGTTGGAGTGGAGGTCCGCCGCCTGCTTTGCCACAATGACGCTCTCCATGATGTCCGGCCGGGCGCACAGCCACCCGATTCTCAGCCCGGGGGCAACCGTCTTGGAGAACGTGCCCAGGAGAACTGCCCACGACGCGGGACCCGAGCCGTCCGGCGCCAGGCCCAGCGGAGGAAGCGGCACTCCCTTGAACCGAAGCTCGCCGTAGGGATCGTCTTCCACGAGCACGGTATCCGAGCGCTCCAGGAGCGCCGCGGCCGCGGTGCGCTTCTCCGCGGACCAGCTGATCCCGGACGGATTCTGGAAGTTCGGAATGGCGTAGAAAAGCTTGGGCGAATGCTCTGAGAGCGCATCCGAGATGGCGGACGGGCTCACCCCGTCCTCCTCCAGCGGCAGTGCAACGAAGCGCGGCTCGAACAGCCCGAAGGCCTGGATGGCAGCGAGGTAGGTCGGCCTCTCCACGAGCACGGCGTCCCCGGCGTCGAGCAGAGCCTTGGCGATGAGATCAAGGCCCTGCTGGGAACCGTTGGTGATCAGGATTTCATCCACGCTGACCTTCACGCCGCGGCGCGCATACCGGGCCGCGATGTATTCGCGGAGAGGCCGGAATCCCTCCGTGGCAGCGTACTGCAAAGACGCTGCCCCGGCCTCGGAAAGGACCTTCTCCGCGGCGCGCGCCACCGCCGGGACGGGGAACACCTTCGGGTTGGGAAGGCCGCCGGCAAAGGAGATGATCGAAGGGTCCTCCGTGACCTTGAGGATCTCGCGCACGAAGGATCTGTGAGCGTGGGTCATTCTGCTGGAAAACCTCGTCATGATGATGGCTTCCTCCTCAGTCTCCTCACCAGAGAGTAGACACCCTGGCCCAGGAGGAGGGCCACGATGATGTACACCCACCAGGGGAGGTTTCTTCCGGCAACGAGAACGTACAGGTACGGGGCGGCCGTAGCGAGCAGAAACAGCATGCTCCAGACCGTGATCTCGTTCGTCTTTCTTGTTGCGATGGCGCGGACCATGCGATAAATCGCGTAGTAGAACAAGGGGCTCGTGCCAAGGAGAAGGACCAGGAAGACGACCGGGTTGACTCCGAACTGGTCGCGCGCAACGCGCATCTGCGCGTCCAGCCAGGTCACGACAGTGTGAACGAGCCAGTCCATCTAGTCCAGCCTCCGGATGGACGGCACGGCCGCCGCCACGGCCACGGCGCAGGCGAGCGTCGCCCCGGCGCCGATGAGGATCGTCACCGGCGCTCCCAGGACCGTGGCCAGCGCTCCGGCGCCGAGCGCCCCGAGGGGCATGAAGCCGAAGAAAGCGAGCATGTAGACTCCCATGACCCGGCCGCGCACCGCGTCCGGGGTCAATGTCTGAACAAGAGCGTTGGCAAGGTTGTTCACCGTGATGTTCGCCGCGCCCACGGCCACAAGCGCCAGGAGGGACAGCGGCAGGGTGCGCGTGAAGGAAAACAGGATCAGCAGGGCGGGAAAGACCAGGCTCGCGGCGGTGATCGTCATTCCCTTGCGCCGGCGGTGCGCCACGGCGGCAATCCAGAGCGCCGCGGAAAGGGCGCCGAGCCCGCGTGCCGACTGGAGAAGCCCGTTGACGCGGGCATCCCCGTGGAGGATCTGCACGGCCCACGCCGGAACGAGCGTGGAGAACGACATCGCGAAGAGGCTGACGGAGGCGACCAGGCAGATGATGCCGATGATCCGGCGGTCCGCGGCAACGGCGCGCAGGCCCTCGCGGATGTCGCCGAAGGTCGAACCCCGGCGCTGCGGCGGCGTCCAGGGACCGAGGCGCATCGAAAGAAGCGCGGCGATCACCGCGACAAAGGACAGGCCGTTGATCGCGAAGCACCACCCGGGTCCGAACAGGGCGTAGGTGAGGCCCCCGACGGCCGGCCCGACGGCCGTGGCGGTGTTGAACATCATGGAGTTCAGGGCGATGGCGTTCGTGAGCATGGGCCGGTCCACCATCTCCAGCACGAATGCCTGGCGCGCCGGCGCGTCGAATGCGTTCACGACCCCGAGGAAAAACGCCAGGAGCACGATGTGCCACGGGGCAACGACGCGGAGGAACGTGAGGGCGGAGAGCGCGAACGCCAGGAGCATGCTGAGGCTCTGTGTCACGATGATGAGGCTGCGCCGCGGCACCCGGTCCGCCACGACGCCGCCGTACAGCGTGAAAGCCCACGTGGCAACTCCGGAGGCGAACCCCACGTAGCCGAGATAAGCCTCGGAGTGCGTCAGCTCAAAGACGAGATATCCCTGCGCCGTGCTCTGCATCCACGTGCCGAACAGGGACGTCATCTGGCCGGCAAACCACAGCCGATAGTTGGGGTACGAGAGGGCGGCGAACGCCCCGCGCCGCGCGGGAGCGGCAGTGGCGCTTTCTTCCATGTGGGGACACTATAGTATATTTCAGAGGGGATGCCGGTGGTGGACTCATCGCTTACCAACATCGTTCCTCCGGAGATTCAGCACCTGCTGGACCAGGAGGCGCGGCTCGAGACGCAGGTGCACGACATGGAAACGCGCCTGTCCGGGCTCAAGGACATCGACATCGTCCTTACGCTCGCCCTCGTCAAGCTGCAGGTGTGCCTGGCGCTGATGAAGGAGCGCGGCTCGTCGGCGCGAGCGGAGCGCGCAGAAACGATCGCGGAGAAGGCCGCTGCTGCTTTGCGGCTCGTGGACGGTCTCCTTGCGGAGAACATTTCTGAAGACCAGAAAGGAATCATTCAGGCCAGCCCGTTGTTCACGGAGTTCCGCGGCAGGCTGGAGGAGTTCCTCGTAGCCGGCGGCGGGGGCTTCCTGGAGCCCGGCGGCGTAGACGAGAAGAAGAGCCGGATCCTCTCGCGAATCGTGGTGGCCGCCATCACCCGTCACATGGGACCGGATGACCGCTATCCGCCCCTGGAGATCGCGCGTTATCCCCGGTTCATGCAGAAGCTCATGCTGTCCCTGTTCCCCATCTTCATACGACGCCACCCCGAGCAGCCGCCGTACGGCATCGAGGAAGGTGAAGAGCTGACGTACTCCTCGCCGCGCATGAAGCTCCCGCTGTCGCAGGCGATCCAGTACATCGAGAACGAGCTCCTGCCCGAATTGGAGCGGCGGCTGGAAGAGAGTCCCGGCGATGCGCGCCTGCAGGAGGAGATCCGCCGGGCCCGAGAAAGCGCGGAGGAGTACAAGAGGGTTCGCTTCTTCCCGCGCTCAACACCGGTTCTTCTGGAAAAGGGATACTACACTCAGGGAATGACGATGTACTCCGTGGACGGGGAGCTGCTGGTGCCTGTTCCGATTGCAGTCACGTACAAGAGCGGCACGAACCTGGACCGCCAGATGGAGCTGGTCAGAATGGATGTGGTTCGCCACCTCGCGGGGACGGGAGTAAGCACGGAAATCGACGAGGAATACCGAAGGCTTCGCAGCCTGGAGAGTGGAACGCGCGGCAGCTCGCGAACCCCGAGCATGAAGATCGACACAACATGGGGCTACCGCGTTCTCCGCCAGAAGGTTCCGTTTCTGGCCCGGCTTTCAGACAAGCCGCGGTTCCGGGAACTGCTGGACATCGTGCGATCGAGCTCCCGGGGATCGTCCCAGAAGCGCATCGCCCGGCTTATTGCCCTGGAACAGGAGCAGAAGCTGCCCGGCTAGAGGAATCTCTCGAATCTATCTTTTTTGGCGCGGCAGATGGGGCAGACCTCCGGCGGCTGTGCGCGTGCGCAGAGGTAACCGCAGACTTTGCAGCGCCACACGGGCCAGCCAAGGCTTTCCAGGCGCGGAGACGCATCCGGTGCCTGCGGTGCGGGCGCTTGCTGTGCCGGTTGCCGGGCTTTCTCTGCGGCGTCCTCGGCTGCCGCGGAGAGCTCTTCCGGGCGCCTTTCGGGGATGCGGCCGGCCTTCTTCTTTCCGTCCATGACGTCCTGCGAGACATAGAGTCCGCAGTAGCACGTGTCATGGTCCGCGAGATCTGGATCCCGGTAGTCGCAGGGGCAGATGATGTCGAGGTCCTGAGTCTTGGAGCCGGAGGCGAGGCGGCAGGGACAGGCCCAGTAGCCGTATCGTGCCTCGTTGATGAGCAGGCCTTCGACGAGCCCCTTCGTGAAGTCCGCGTTGGGATTGAGGTGATAGCCGGCGCTCTCTGCTTCCTTGTGCAGGCGCTCGAACAGGCGCTGCACGTCCTCCGGGGAGATGCGCGGGGTCTCTCCTCCGGAGCTCATCGGATCTTCTCCTTGATCTCCACCTCGTCGAAGCCGGAGATTGCCACCTCGTCTCTGATGACGATGGTCGGATAGGAGCCGTCGGGGTTCCACTTGCGGATCTCCTTCTTGACGGCATCCTTTTCCTCCGCCGGCAGGAGGTCCACGTCCACGTATTCGTACCCGACGCCGAGGTCCTTCAGGAGGTTCTTCGCCATCCTGCACCACATGCAGGTGCTGAGGGCATAGACAAGGATCCTGCCCTTGTCCTCTCCCTCCACGCGCTCAAAGCCCACGGTGTCCCCCTTGGGAGAAGGATACCGCCGGAGGCGCGGCAGGATCAATCGACGGACGGCTGGATCAATCGACGGAGGCGGCGAGCCGGGCAGATGCCCTGCGCAGGCGCGCCTCGTAGCGCCGCGTGAGCTTCGGCCAGCGGGCCAGCTCCTCCCGGCCCCGGGGGCTGAGCGCGTAGATGCCGTGCGCCACGCGCTCGAACCATCCATACGGGTTGAGCCGCAGGATGGACAGTGTGCGGGGTCCCGTCCCGAGCGCGCGCAGGGCGGCGGGCGCCATGCTCCCCATGCGCCGCAGGCAGCACGCAATATGGATGGAGTTCTCCCGGTAGGCGGTGACAAGCTTCGTGCGGGAGCTCCCGGCCCGGTTGAAATCTCCCGTCCGCCCGGCAATCTCCTGGAGCACGGCCCGCCGCGCCGGCGCGCGCTTCCTGCGGGAGAACGGGAGCGGATGAAACACCACTTCCACGGGCGGCTTGCCCCTGCCGTTGGTGAGGGAGACGAGGATCAGGCCCAGCTCGAGCCGGCGAAGGAGATGAAACACTCCCCGGCTTTCTTTCCACCACTTCCACTTGTTCGCCGGCCGCGGCACGGCACAGTACACGGAGTCCGTCAGCCTCTGACGCCGCACCGCCTGGACGACAAGGGCGAGGTTGAGCGTCTTCTTGATCTCCACGATGAGAAGTTCGTCTCCCTTTCTCGCGGCGATATCGCAGTCCTTGACCTCGCTGCGCACAACGTATCCCTGCTCCGCCAGGTAGCGCGTGAGCGGCTCGGCAAGGTCCGTCTCGGAGAAGGCGTTCTTCTTTGCGCTCATGGAAGCCTCGTGACCTTGCAGGAATCCGGACGCCTGTCGTCAAGAAGAGGAAGGCGCTCTCGAAACGATGAGACCCGCTTCTGATCGATCTCTGCCGCGATCACCGCCTCGCGCCCCTCCGGAGCGCGGGCGCACACGGCGCCGTGCGGGTCCACGATCAGGCTCGTTCCGCGAAAGGGCGCGCCGCCGGAAGCGCCCAGCGTGACCGCGCCGGCCGTCCAGATGCCGTTGTCGAGAGCTCGAGATCGAAGCGCAAGCTCCCATTCCTCCGACGGCCCGAACCACGCCGAGCCGACGAAGCCGAGCGTGACCCCATCCAGCGCCAGGGCTCGCGCGGCCTCGGGGAAGCGCGAGTCGTAGCAGACCCACATGCCGCACCGCACCCCTTCCAGCCCGAAGCTCACAAGGTCGTTTCCGGCTTCGGCCCACGCGCGCTCGGTTTTCCAGAGGTGGATCTTTCGGTAAACGGCGAGCAGGTTCCCGTCCCGCTCCACGAAGGCCATGCTGTTGAAAAGGGAGGCAGGTGTCTTCTCGGCGAATCCGAAGCAGAGTGCCAGGCCCGCGGCGCGTGCCAGGGCGCGGACACCTTCCATCTCAGCGCTGCCAGTGGTGACGGCGAACCGGGCTGCTTCCGATGCGGAGAGATAGCCGGTGAGGCAAAGCTCGGGGAGAACGAGCACGCGCGCTCCGAGCTGCGCTGCCCGGCGTGCCAGGTCGTCCATGCGCGCTGAATTGCGCGGGAGGTCTCCCTCCGCGGCCTCGAACTGTGCGCACGCGACAACGAAGCTCACGCCTTCCCCTCCCGGCGCAATGGTACGCCGGGCCGCGCTGGGGATCAAGGCGTCAGGGGCTTGCCGGGTCGGATACCTGGGCGGTGGATGTCGCCGCGGCGCCCACCATCTCCGCCCCCATCGCGTCGAGCCTGATCGGAACGGGGAAGATGATTCCGTTGTGCGTGAAGTCGAAGTATTCGCGCATGTTCTTCCCCCAGGTCCTGCCCCTGCCCTCCAGGAGCCCGATCCACTTGCCCTCGTAGTTGAAAAAGACGATGTGCCGCACCTCGATCTTGTCGAACAGGTTGCCCAGGAGATAGCAGATCCAGTCATCCACGTCGACAAGGACATTCCCGCCGGAGAGCGACAGGTCGTAGACCAGCGTTGCAATGGTCGGGTTTTTCGGATCCGTGTAGAGAGAGCGGTTGACCCGGAAGTCGACCTCCTCCGTGGAACGGAGGATCCCCGGGTGGTAGCCCAGGAGAGAAAAGGGGATGGGGATGTCGACGGCGCCATTGAAGAAAAGGGAGATGGTGCGCTCCCCGGAGTCTTCGTCGCTGTGCTGGATCACGCGCGTGACCAGATCGAACGGAACGTTCAATTTGGACTTGAACTCCGTGAGAATGGCGCGCATCTCGGCGTTGTCGATATCCACCTCGACGCCCCTCAGCACGATGCCCAGGACGTACGCAAAGAACGTGTCGCGCACCTCGCTCGGGGGGAGGCTCACCTCCCGGCCGGGGCGCCGCGACGGCGCGGAGTCTTCTGACTGGGCGGTGGCAAGCTGCGCGCCGCCGGCGCAGAGGACGAGGGTGAGGACGAGGGCCGGAAGCAGAGCGGCCCGGTTCACGAAAGTCGTCCCCGCGTGGGTCGCCACGTTTCCGTGCTGATGTTCCCGTCGTCCAGGATGCGGCAGATCTCGAATCGCACCCTGCCCTCCTCCACGGAACGCGCAATGATGCGCTGGGTCGGAGAGAGCGCGGACCTTCCCTGCTTCACCTCCAGGAGCACGATCTCCACGTCGTCAGCCTCGGCGCCCTGGTCCCTGACGCCGGTGTAACCCTTGAATACGACGTAGTCGATCGGGTCCCCGAGAAACCGCGCGTCCGCCGGCTCGTACTGGAAGCCCGGCAGGAGGGGGGCCATCTGTTCCGCGATCTGGCCCTTGAGCGAGCTGCGGCTGCGCTCCACGCTCTCACGGCGCGCATGCTGAAGGTCCTGCTCGCGCTCGTTCAGCAGCTGCTCGATGCGCGCGCTCGACCGCCGGCGCTCCGCGCGCCACACGAGAATGACGGCCAGAAGGGCAAGGATGGCTGCGAGGGCGAGCAGGGCGAGATAGGCGACGGCCGGGGAGTCGCTCAGCATTTCTCCCTAGGAAGATTCCTTTTCCTGCAGTTTCTCGAGTTTTTCGTGCAGCTCGTCGTACGCGCGGGCCAGGGTGCGGTCGTCTGTGTGGTTGGACTCCGAGGTAAGCCCGGTGAGAATGCTCTGCAGCTCAGCCGACGTGAACTCCAGGTGGTAGCGGTTGCCCGTGATCCTGGTCGACATGAGCTTCTTCTCAACGTCCGGGTGGATATGGAGGATGTTCAGCACGAGCTCGCGTTCGCTTCTGGTGAGCTCCACGGTGACGGACTTGTCCATGGCCGGATACTACCCGTTTCCTCCGTTCCGTGCAATCCACGGCCTTCGAAGCGCGCGCTACAGCCCGAGATGACTCTCCATCAGGTAGTAGCGCCGGCAGCCCGGAATGGAGGCCCTGGACAGCGTGTCGAACCAGGCGAACCGATAGCCGTGGAGAAAGAGAGACTGGAAGACGCCGTGAAGCACGGTGAGGGTCTGCGGGCTGTTCTTGACGATGGCGATGAGATCCTCCCCGGACAGGTCGGGCAGAGGGACGTACAAGGGGCCCGAGTATGCGACGCCGCGCCGCGCCGCCGGGAGCTTTCCGTCCCAGTCCAGAACGCTCCGCTGTCCGGCAGCTTCCTCGTCAAGATCCACCGGCTTCACCAGGGGATCATCCGGGTCCCACTCAGCGGAGACGTAGGGCCACGGCCTGCCCCCCGGTGTCTTTCTCCCTTCCTTCCACGCGTACCGCATCCCGCAGCTCTTCATGAAAAGCCCCGCGTTCCACGTGAGCAGAGGGCTCGTGTCGAGCTTCAGCCGCGCCAGCTTGCGCTCACGCATGAAGTCACCGGTCCGCCTGATGAGCTCCGTGCCGATCCCGCGGCCCCGGTGCGCCGGCAGGACCTGGATGTCGGCACACCGGAGGTACGCGCCGCCGGCGTCGCGATCAGGGTAGACGGTGATCCAGCCCAGGAGCCCCTGCTCCGGATCCACCGCGGCGATTCTTTCCCCACGCCTCTCCTTCAGGCCGGCCAGGTCGTCCGGAACGGCGGCCGGACCCTGCCAGAGGTCCTCACGCCGGGCCGAAATGAGGCGGACGTACTGGGCCTGCATGCGCGCACCTTTTCTAGAGTATAGGCTTCCGCTACACTCTGCGCCATGCTGAGAAAGGAGTCGTTGTCCGGCCGGGAGCGCGTGCGGCTGGCCCTGGAGCACCGCACGACGGACAGGATACCCGTCGGGATGGTGTGCGCGGGCCTCAATCCGCCGGCGCACCGCGCGGTGGAGGAGCTCCTGAAGCGGGAGCGAGGAACAACGGTGGAGCAGTACCTTGGCGCAATCGTCGATATCGTCGAGGTGAGCCCGCGCTACATCGGCCCTCCCCTGGCGGCGGACACCGATATCTGGGGCGTGAAGAGGCGCGAGGTGAGCTACGGCTCGGGCAGCTACAGCGAGATTGCGCACTACCCGCTCGCCTCCGCGCAGGGAGCATCGGACCTGGCTTCCCACGCATGGCCCGACCCCGACTGGTTCGACTATGAGGGATTTCCTGACCTCATCAGGGCAGCGCTTGCCGGCCGGGACCGCTGCGTCATGGTGGGAAACGGGAACATCTTCGAGACCTCCTGGTACATGCGCGGTCTCGAGCAGATGCTCATGGACGTGATGACGGATGAAGACATGGTGCGCGCGCTCATGGAGCGGGTGACGTGCTTCTACGTGGAGTTCTTCACGCGCGTCCTGCAGTCCGCCCCGGGGCGCATCGACCTTGTCTTCACGGCGGACGATATCGGGGATCAGCGGGGCCTGCTCATGCCGAAGGAGCGCTGGGAGGCGCTCATCAAGCCGTACCATCGGCGGCTGAACGATGCAATCCACCGGCACGGGGCGCGCGTAATCTATCATACTGACGGATCGATCATGGCCGCGGTGGACGGCCTCGTGGACATGGGAATCGACGTTCTGCAGGCCCTTCAGTTCAGTGCAGACAACATGGACCCGGCCGCTCTCAAGAGCGGTTTCGGGGACCGGCTCTGCTTCGAGGGCGGGGTGAGCGTGCAGACCACGCTGCCGTTCGGCAGCGTGGAGGACGTCCGCCGGGAGGTACAGGAGAGGATCAGCGTTCTGGGCCGGGGGGGCGGTTACATCCTCGGACCATCGCACTGGATCCAGGCCGGCACGCCGGCAGCCAACATCGTCACCATGTTCGATACGGCGCTGTCTTTCTACCCGTTCTGAACGGCCGGCGGCGGGGCGCGCGCTTTTGCATTTCGCCCCCGTTGTACGATATACTAATACAAGGAGAGCCCAGACCCTGAAAAAGACTGCTTCCAGGGACGGCGCCGTATGAAAAAGGTCCGGGTGACCAACGGGGTCTACTGGGTGGAGATCCCCGAAGCCGACCTCTACATCCTCTGCGGCTGCCCAGCGGACAGCGTCAAGCACCTCATGAAAACGGGACACATCGTGGAGCGGGAGAAGAACGGCGCTCTCGCCCAGACGGGTCCCAACGCAATTCTCCTGTCCGACACGACGATGCAGCACGGCAGCTTTTCCAACCTCGCGGAGTTCCCTGTTCTGCAGATGCTGTACCTGCAGGGAATGATCATCCCCAACCATCCCAACAACACCGGTCGAAAGCCCATGCTGATCGGGCTGGAGGACCAGGTCCGGAGCCAGAGCAGCTACATCTACCGCGGGACGTACGGACTTGCCTCCCTGGAGGAGATCAGGGAGACCGGCGTTCCGGAAGGCCTGGCTCGGGACATGCTGCGGATCAAGCGATGGTTCGCCTTCGACAACATCCGCCGCACGGAGGACCTCCTGGATCTGCGGGTCGTGGACGCCCCGGCCGTGGAGCTTCGCTCCCGCGCGTTCGTTCGCCGGCGCGGCTTCAACCGCTACGAGTTCATCCACGGCGGTGAATCGGTGACGGTGGACCTCAACCTCGAGGAGGGAGACGAATATCCGCCCACCTACGAGCTGGCGCGCAGGGCGGTGCGCCGGGAGCAGTTCTCCGTCATCCACACGGGAGAAGGAGACGGCTGGGACGTTACCCGGCCGTGCATGGGCAGCATGGTCTGTTTCCAGGGCAGGATCTATCTCGTGGACGCGGGACCCGGCATCCAGCATTCGCTGGCGGCCCTGGGGATCAGCGGCAACGAGGTCGCGGGCATCTTCCACTCCCACGGGCATGACGACCACTTCGCGGGGCTCACGTCCCTGGCCCGGGCAGACCGCCGGGTGCCCTACTACGCTGTGCCCCCCGTACGGGCGAGCGTGGTCAAGAAGTACGCCGCCCTGACGGGCCGAACGGAAGAGACGTTCAACCGCTATTTCGAGACCCGGGATCTCGTCCTGGATGAATGGAACAGGGTCGACGACGGCTTCGACGTGATGCCGGTCTTTTCCGCGCACCCGGTGGAGACCACCATTTTCTTTTTCCGCGCTCGCGGCGGGACGGATTTCGAGACCTACGCGCACCTCGCGGATATCAGCTCGTTCGACGTTCTTCGGAAGATGGTCACTGATGACCAGAAGAAGAACGGGATCTCCAGCCGGTTCTTCGAATCCAGCACGAAAAAGATGCTTCAGCGCGTGGACGTCAAGAAGATCGACGTCGGCGGCGGCCTGATCCATGGAAAGGCGGAGGACTTCGCCGGGGATCCATCGGGCAAGATTCTCCTCAGCCACACCTCGGCTCCTCTCACGGAAGCGCAGAAGAAGATCGGGAGAGCGGCGGTTTTCGGAGAGGAAGACGTTCTCGTGGAGACCCGCGGGGACTTCCTGCGCCAGGAAGCGCAGCGCCTCCTGAGGAGCTTCTTCCCGGAGGCTGCTGACGCGGACATCCGGAAGCTCGCCGTTTCTCCCCTGGCCGCCTACACCCCGGGGTCCATCATTCAGGCGCCGGACACGCCCATCACGGACGTCCTCCTCCTGGCCAGTGGGATCGTGGAGCGCCGGGAGTCAAATGACAGCCCGCGGGCCATGCTCTCCGCGGGCGCCATGATCGGAGAGCTTGAAGCGCTCCACCAGGAGTCAGCCTGGGGAACCTGCCGGGCCGTCAGCCATGTGACCGCTCTTCGGATCCCACGGGGGATGTACATGGAGTTCCTGACGCGCCAGGGCCTCCTCCGGGGCCTGATGGAGACGCGCGCCAACCGCCAGTTCCTCCAGAGCACGTGGCTTTTCGGGGAGATCGCCTCCTTCACCCTCCAGAACCGCATTGCCGGCATCATGGAGAGACGGACGGTCAAGGAAGACACCGTGTTCCGTCCGGACGGACGTGAGGAGGTCATCCTCCTGGCGGACGGGCTCGTGACCGTGTTCCTGGGAATGCGCTCCATAGAAAACATCACCCCGGGGGACTTCTTCGGAGAGGAATCCGTCCTCAGGGGCACGAGAGATCTCCCGGCAGGATGGCTGGAGCGCTTCAGCAGGCACGGCTCGAGCAAAAACGCCGCCCGCGTCACGGGCGCCTCCGGCGCCACGCTCTTCGAGGCGAGGGCCTTGCTGGACTCCACGGTCTACGCGATTCCGGGAAAGGCGCTGGAGGACATCCCCATCGTCCAGTGGAAGCTGATGGAGACCTATGAGCGGCGCCTGAAGAACTTCCGGGCGGAGGTCCGTTTCGAGTGGAACGACGCCTACGGCGTGGGAATCCCGGACCTCGACGGCCAGCACCGCGAGCTTTTCGAGATGATCGACGGGATCTCAGGAATCGCGGAAGGACGCCGGTCCGACGGGATGGAAGGCCTGCTGGACAGGTTCCTCGTCGCGGCGCGCGCCCACCTGCAGTATGAGGAGACGCTTCTCAGCCGGCAGCCCGGCGCCAACTTCGAGGCCGTGGTCAACGGAAACGGGGAGTTCCTTCGGAAGCTGGAGGGCGTAAAGAAGTACCTGGAAAAGGCCCCGGCAGACGCTCTGCAGACGACAATCGAGTTCCTGAAGGACTGGGTCCTCGATCATTCCTTGCTGGAGAACCTTCGCTTCAAGAGCACGATGAGGCTCTAAAACCCTGCCGGCACGGACTCCACGCGCGCAACCTCGGGGATGGCGGCCTTCAGCCTGCTCTCGATCCCGCGGCTGAGCGTGATCTGGGACATCGGGCATCCGCCGCACGCGCCGGTCAGCCGGACTTTGACCACGCCGTCATCGGTGACGTCCACGAGCTCAACGTCGCCGCCGTCCGCCTGGAGCATCGGGCGGATCTCATTGATCGCTGCTTCGACCTTTTCGCGCATATCTGTCTCCTTGTGCTTTATGTCCGAGCCGTCACCGCGAGCCAGTCGTCAGTTCGTTTCGAAACGCTGCTCGCAAGACTGCCAATGGTCGTCCGGGACAGGGCCTCTCCCATCTTGCGCCGGGCCGCTTCGAACGCCGCCGAGACGGGGCAGGGAACGTCCATGCACCGCCGCTTTTCCTTCACGCAGGAGTAGGACGGCAGCCCGCCGTCGATGGCCTCCACCACGTGCTGCAGCGTGATCCCGCGGGGGTCACGCGCAAGGGAGAACCCGCCGCGCGCCCCTCGGTGAGATGCAACGAGCCCGCCGCGCGCCAGGAGCTGGAGCACCTTCCGAAGGTAGCTCTGCGGTATCTGCGTGGCCTCCGCGATCTCGCTGACCATGGCCGGGCCCGCCGTGCCTGCGCGGGCGAGGTAGACCAGGCCATGGATCGCGTACTCGATACTCGTCGAGAACTGCATTGAAGCTCCTGGAGGACGGGCGCCCCGGGCTGCCCGGGCGCCTGGCAAATGGGATAATCTCTATCCTGTTTATCTTATTTATACCGCGAATCGGCGTTTCTGTCAAGCGTCGGGTGCGCGCCTACCGGGAGACGTGCAGGCCCGGGAGCAGGGAGTTCACGCCGAAGAACGTAAACAGCGCCGCGAGGAATCCGACGATCGCAAGGACGGCGCGGAGCGTCCCCCCGGGCTTTTTCGCGATCCAGGAGAGGATCAGGGCCGTGTAGATGAGCCAGGTCACGAGTGCCGCCGTCTCCTTGGGGTCCCAGCTCCACCAGGCTCCCCACGCGGTCTTCGCCCAGATGGCGCCGAAGACGAGCGCGCCGATCGTGAACAGCGGGTACCCGATGCCGACGGACGCGGCCGTCAGCCGGTCCAGGGCGGCGCGCGTTTCATCCTTCCGCGAGGCCAGGAACCCGGCGCCGGCAATGAACGCGACGACGAAGAACGACTCGCTGATCACGGTGATGACGACGTGGAGTACGGGCCAGGGAGCTGAGAGCCCGGGCACGGGAGGCTGCATGTCGCGGCTGACAAGCGGAGACCTCGAGACCAGGAGCAGAGCCAGGCTGACGAGCGTCGTGCCGAACATCACCAGGGGATGGAGGTCCCTCGTCCGCCGCGCCCGGCGCAGCACGAAAAGCAGCGCGCAGACGGCTGCTGAAAGGAGCACCAGGGATTCGTTCATGCCGGCGACGGCGACAGACCGGACCCTGATGCTCCTCTGGACGAGCGTCTCGACGAGCAGGAGGGAGGCGGCCAGGAGGATCCACGGCGATGCAGGGTCCCGGGGATTCTCCCGGCGCAGAAGGAAGGCGGCCTGGAAGATCGCCGCCAGACCGATCAGGAGGAGCGCAAGGAAGGCGCTCACCCGCCCGCCTCTCCGGACAGCCGGTGCTTGATCACGGGGTGACTATAACGCATCCGTTCCGGGCGTCAAAGGGAAAAACGTGAGCCAGGAGCGCCGGGCGCGCCTCGCGGCGCTTGTACCGCCGCGCTCGATCAGTTAGAATCGCCGCAAAAAGCGGGGCGACTGATGATCGATCGGATGGAAAGAATCATGGAGATCCTGGCGCGCTGCGGCTACCAGAGCGTGAACGAGCTCGCCGCGGAGCTCAAGGTCTCCGACATGACGGTGCGTCGCTACCTGGACCGGCTGGAAGAGAAGGAGCTCATCAAGCGGACGCACGGCGGCGCCTTTGCCGGCCAGGAGATGATCGAGGTCGACTACCGGATCCGGGAAACGGTGAAGCGGGCGGAGAAGGAGGCCATCGGCCGGCTGGCCTTCTCCCTGATCCAGCCGGGAGAGTCGGTGTTCATCGACGCCGGAACCACTCCGGCGTACCTCGCCTACGCCATCGACGACACGAAACGCATCACGGTGGTGACCAACTCCCTGGCCGTGGGCCGCGCGCTGGAAAACAAGACCAACGTGCAGTGCCTTCTCCTGGGCGGCACGGTGCACGGAACGACGCATTCCGTGGTGGGGCCGCTTGCGGAGGAAGCGATCAGCCAGTTCCGCTTCAACAAGGCCTTCCTCGGCACGAGCGCGATCGACCTCGTGCAGGGTCTCTCCCAGAGCAACTTCGAGGAAATCCCCGTCAAGAAGAAAGCCGCCCGGCAGGCCCTTCGCGTGATCGTCCTGGCGGACAGCTCCAAGTTCAACATGCACGTGACGTTTCTCTTTCTGCCGACCGGCGCGGTCCACACGGTGGTGACGGACTCCGGCATCGCGGAATCCGACAGGGCGGCTCTTCAGGAGAAAGGGATCGAGGTTCTGACGACCTCCTAGTGCACGACCAGCACTTTCCTGATCTCGTCAAAGCCCGGGCCCACGACACGGATGAAGTAGATGCCGCGGGCCACGATCCGCCCGCCGCGGTTCTTCCCGTCCCAGGCAGTCGTGTACTCCCCTGCCCCCTGCGTGCCCCTCTGCAGGATGTTCACGATGCTGCCCGACAGGTCGAAGACCATGATCGTCACCTGGCCCGAGGTGTCCAGCGTGTAGTGCACGAACGCCGTCTGCCCGGCCCCCGGGTTGATCACGTTGTTCGTGACGCTGACCCCGCCGCGCTGCTGGACGACCGAATGGATCTGGTATTCAAACGGCCGCACATCCGCCGGGTTGGCTGCGTTCGGGGCGAACATCACCGGCAGCTTGTTCCCCGACCCGTCATCCAGCAGGAATATGAACTGGAACAGAGACCCGTCCTTGATCGCCGGATCCGCCTTGGAGATGATGAAGTCCCGCAGCGGGCCGTTGGTGCCCGAGGACGGCACGATGCGCGCCTGCGGGTCGCCGGGACTGGCCGGAATGCCTGATGAATGGGCGCGATCTCCGCCGGCCGCGGCGGGCCACACCACGGGCCACAAGGTGGATGAACCTGTCGGGAGCCAGAAACCATTGAGATCGAAGGTGGAAGGCGGGTTCACGTCCCATGCCAGGCTCAGCGTATTCCCGGCCATGGAGGGAACCATGATCCGCGCCTCGATGAGCGTATTGTGCGGAGGCAGCCACTTCGAGCCGTCGAACACCGTTGCGAGGCCCATGCCGCCGCGCGTCGGGTCACGCACCACGTCCTGGTCCTGCGCGAGAACCGGCACGACGAATCCAAGCCCGACGTCGGAGACGTTGTGCGCGGGAGCTGCCGGCGTGGTGGACGGATTGAGCATGCCTCGAGAGGCGTTGGGCGGCAGGTTGCCGTCCGCGATAGCGTTCGGGTAGGGAGCGGGATCGACGGCGGCCGCGGCGCCGAAGATGACCGCGGTGGCAGCCTGGATGTTCCGTACAGGACCCAGGAAGATGTCGTTGGCGCTCAGCGGATTCGTGAACGTGACGATGGCGGCATGAGCGCCGGTGGAGCTGACCTCCACGGGAACGAGGCTCGTGACCGGGTTGCCCGCATCGGAATAGACCAGGTTCCCCAGGCCGATCGGCGCCCCGACATTGTTCGTCACGGGCTCGGAGAAGTGAACGTAGGCCTGCTTGGAGCCCAGCGCCGCCAGGGTGTAGTTGATGACCGGCCGCGCGCCGTCGGAGGCGGTGTATGCCTTGGTCGTGGACGCCTCGACGTAGGCGCCGCCGATCAGACCGAAAAGGCCGATCTGCGGGTTGGCCAGCAGCTGCCAGGTCGGGGTGACGTTGCTGTCCTCCGCGGGTCCGTTCGGTGGATTTTCCTTGAGCAGTATGTCGAAAACGTCGGTATTGCCCCCGACCCCTTGGAAGCCTGCAATAGAGTACCCATTGACGACCACCTTGAAACCAGCGTTGGAGAAGTTGTTGTTGAGCTGAGTGCCTGCCTGCACCTGGACCCGGATCCTGTCGATCCTCCCGTTGTTGTTCGTGTCCAGGGTCCAGCTCGCGATGATGGGAATCACGAAGTTCCAGTTAAAGTTGTGACCGCTGTCCTTCGTATTCGGGCCCGGCGTGATGGCATTGGGCCAGGCGTAACTGTAGGACACATCGATGTAGTCGATGTTCTGGGGGAGAACCGAAAGGTTCGCGATGATCCACTGGCCGTTTTCAGCCGGAGGCACCGGCAGGTGCGCCGTCGGGTCCGCGAGGTCTGTCGTCAGCACGATACGCGACAGGAGGCTCGAGCCCAGGACGTTGAAGTGGCCGTTGGCAATGATCGTCTGGGTCCACAGGTGCTCGAACTGGAATGTCTTTCCGTTCGTCGTGCAGTTGAAGTCGAACCAGCTGTTGTTGCCCTTGATGAGGATCGTCGACGTCGTGGTGAACAGAACGGTCCCCGTGCCCGGGTTGAAGAAGCCGACGCCTGTCTTGCTTCCGGCGTTGTCCCAGATGATTCCCTGCATTTCGATCTGGTGGGTCCCGGCGCTCAGAGTTCCGCTGGTAATGGTCACCGAGTGGGTGACAAGGATGTCGGAAGTGAGGGTCACCGTCCGGGCCAGGGCGCCCTTGTTGATGGTCAGCTCGTAGAACGGATCTTCCGTGGGCGGGCAGTTGAGGGAAACCGGTGTCGCGGTTCCGGCCATGATGACCGTGCTGGTTGCAGGCGTGTAGTTGTTTCCCGCCGCGGAGAAGTCGATGCTCCCGTTGACCGTGATGTTCTCACTGCCGGAGGCGACGAGACCCGCCGGCGCCACGCCGCTCACCGTCAGATTGTTGGTGGAGTAGTCGCTGGTGCGGAGATTGATGGTGCCCGAGCAGGTGGTGTCCCCGGTGACCGAGATCGACTTTCCGACCGCGTTGGGCCCGTCGAGCGTCCCGGAAACGGTGGCAGAGCCGCCGACGTTCAGACTGAGGCCATTGGTGTCGAACGTCCACCCCGAGGTGACGCTGAGATTGTTCTGCAGGGTGAGGTCGTTGGCGGCGATGGTCACGGTCCCCGTGGCCGCGACGCCGATCGTCAGGTTGAAGAGCTGGTTCGGGGTGACGACCTGCACGCTGGTGGCCGTCGTGTCCATGGTCAGCGTGGAGCCGCCCTGCACGAACGTGCCGGCGGCCAGAATGGATACGTTCCCGCTGGAGCGCATCTGGGCCGCGTTCGCCGTGATGGTGCCCCCGGATTGTGACAGACCTCCCGTGCCCAGGGTCACCGTCCCGGCCCCGCTCAGCGTGTAGGCTCCCGCGCTCACGGACAGGCTCAGTGCTTTCAGCGTTCCCGTTGACTGCGTGATCGTCGCGAAGGCGTTGCTGAGCGTCACGTCTCGGCCGTTCGTGGTCCCGTCCAGCGTCCCGGTCCCGATGGCGATCTGCGACGCGGCCGTCGGACTCATCGTGAGGTCCACGCCCAGCACCAGCGTATGGGTGTTCAACGTCAGCGTTCCCTGGATCATGGACAGGTTGCCGCTTGCGTTGATGAGCGTGAGGTTGTCCCCGAGCGTCACGGCCCCGGCCAGCGCAGCCGTTCCGACCTGCACATTGTTGAACTGCTTGCCCGAGCTGGTCAGAGTGGTCGTTCCATTGAACACGAATGTCGACCCGGTGGCGGTGAATGTTGCCAGGCTTGCGGAGTACGTGACGTTTCCGGCCACCGTCACCGTGCGATTGGTCACGTCGAATGCGGAGCCCGCCGTGACGCCCACGGCAATCGTGCCTGCCAGCGTCAGGTTGTCCGCGAGGGTCAGGGAC